>NZ_JBXAQU010000005.1:185004-401908 GCF_058807535.1 Bradyrhizobium sp. GW821-FHT12B03 | reverse complement strand
AGCGACTGTGCCGTGAAGAAGTTGGTGGGATTGTCCAGGGCCGAGTTGACGCTCTTGCCGGTCGACAGACGGTTCTGCGTGGTGGCGAGGAGGTCAGCGGTGGACTGGAGGGAGAGCAGGTTCTGACGAACCGATGCGGAGAGAACGATACCTGACATGACTCTGTTACCTTTCTGGTAAACGACGCTACTGTTACGCGTCTGCTTGGATCGAGATTGACCCAGCGACCGGCGGACCCTGGCGCCGAGACCTCTAACGAAACATGAAATGAAACCCGTGCTTTTGCCGGGTCGTGCGTGATTCGGCCGGGGAAGCCCCGCACATCGCCGCGCCGCCACACGGATACGACATTGGAAAGACTGAGCTTTTTCGTGCAAATGCGGGGGATTTACAGCTCGTTAACTAATTCCGAGCGAGAATCACGCTCTAATCAGCCGCAACGAGCGCTCGGTTACGAAAGCGTTGATGGAGAACAGCCATGGCTCTCAAGGTCGAGCTCAAACCGCACGAACGCATCATCGTCGGCAACTCGGTGATCACCAACACGGACCAGCGCGCCCGCCTCTTGATCGACGGCGAGAACGTGCCGATCCTGCGCGAACGCGATATCCTTACGCCGGAGACCGCAGACACGCCCGCCAAGCTCGTCTATTTGGCGGTCCAGCTCATGTATATCTCGCCGGACCCGCAGACGCAGCACGGCACCTATTTCAACCTCGTGCGGGACATCGTCACCGCGGTGCCGAGCTCCTGGCCGATCATCGAAGCCATCAACAACAACATCCTCAACGGCGACCTCTACCGGGCGCTGAAGGATGCCCGCAAGCTGATCGCCTATGAGGAGAAGCTGCGGGGCCAGTACGAGGCCACTCATCCCAAGGCGGAAGCGGACAAGGACGACGTCAGCACCGCCGCATGACCATCGGCTTTCGCGCGGCCGAACCGCGCCAACGACAACGGCCCCGGATCATCTCCGGGGCCGTTGTCGTTTCAGCTGTCGTTTCAGACTTGCATCGGTGCTACTGCGCTGCGAGCGGCGGTGCCTCGACCTCGACCATACCTTCGCCAACCCGCCGTGTGCCAAAGTCCAGCACGGCGGCAACCAGCGCATCGATGTCCGCTTCCTCGGTGCGGTGATTGACGATCGCGGCACGGATCGCGAGCTTGCCGTCCAGCGTCGTGCTTGATGGCGCAGCTATGCCGGACTCCTGGACATCGGCGACGATCTCGCGATTGACCGCATCATTGGCGCGGTAGCGAAAGCAGACGATGTTGAGGTTCGTCGGCGCCAGCAATTCCAGCCGCGGTTCGGCCAGAACGCGCGCCTCCAGATATTTCGCCAGCGCGCAGCTTCGTGCGATCACCGCACCCATCCGGTCGGTGCCGAACGTCTTCAGCGTGAACCAGGTCTTCAGCGCGCGGAAGCCGCGCGACAGGTCGGGACCGAGATCGCAAGGCCAGACCGCGCCCGCAGCAAGTCCCCTCGCCTCGCGGCTCAGATAGGCCGCCGGCTGCGCAAAGGCCTGCCGATGCTGCTCGCCGTCGCGCACCAGCAGGAAGCCGGCGTCGTAGGGCACCTGCCCCCATTTGTGAAAGTCGAGCGCAATGGAATCCGCAAGCTCGATGCCGCCGAGCAGCGGCGCGAGTTCGGGCGCCAGGATCGCGAGCGCACCGAAAGCACCGTCGACGTGAAACCAGATTCCTTCCTCGCGGCACAACTCCGCGATGGCCTTGAGGTCGTCGATCGCACCGATATCGACCGTGCCCGCGGAGGCGACGACGAGGAACGGCTTGAAGCCGACCTCGCGATCGACCACGATCTGCGCACGCAATGCGGCGACGTCGATGCGATGATCGGCATCGACGTCGATCTTGCGCAGCGCATCGGTGCCGAGCCCGGCAATGTCCATCGCCCGCGAGACGCAACCATGCGCGGCCCGCGACGTGTAGGCGGTGAGCAGCCCGCCGTCATTGCCGATGCCGTATTGCCGCGCCAGCGTGCCGAGCGCAGCCGTGCGTGCCACCAGCACCGCCATCAGATTGGCCATCGACGTGCCCGTGACGAAGATGCCGCTCGCGCTGTCCGGAAACGCGAACAGGCGGCGCATCCAGTCGACGATCTGGCGCTCGACCTCGATCGGCATGTGGTCGCGCCCGCCGAGGTTGGCGTTGAGGCCTGCGGCGAGCATCTCCGCGAGCATGCCGACCGCCGTGCCGCCGCCATGCACCCAGCCCATGAAGCCGGGATGGACGTTGCCGGTCGCATAGGGCGCGACGTGCTCGGCGAATTCGCGATAGACGTCGGCGAGATCGCTGGCCTCGCGCGGTACGTCGGCCCTGAACGCCGCGCGGACGTCATCGGGGATCGGCTGCCACACCGGACGCGTGCGAACGTTGGCGATGCCGTCGATCGTCTCGTCCAGCATGCGATGGGCGAGCGCGCGAAACGCGCTCCAGTCCTGCGGGTCGAGCGAGGTGCCGGTGGCCGCGGCCTGCGTCTTGCGGACGATCTCGTTCATGCTGCACTCCCCTCGCCGGCCTTTGCGTGCCGCGACAGCATCGCCGTGAACGCGGCGAAGATCTTGCGCATCTGCGGCGGCTTGTATGGAAACACGGCCGGCGGATCCATGTTGTGCACGACGGCGGTGTTGTCAGCCTCGAACACAAGCAACTCGCCGTCCTGGTTCTCGGCGCAATCGACGATGAAATAGTCGAGGCCGACGCGCCTGCTCATCTCGTCGAGCGCGCTCTTGTGGCGCGCGGTGAAAGCGTGGTCGAAGTCGAGCATGAAGACGGCTTCCTCGGCCCGCTTCTCCTCGCTGAACGCCATGTAGGCGTTGAGATACCAGATGTCCCAGCGGTCGGCGATCGCCATGTGGCAGGCGTAGGGTTTGCCGTCGACCATGGCGAGACGATATTTGCGGTAGAGCCCGTCCGGGCTTGCATAGTCGACGAAGCGCGCGACGAAGAAGTCCTGCTCTTGCCGCTCGGCGAGATAACCAGCGAGCGCCGCAGCGTCGTCGATCTTCGCAAGCCCGACGCCGGCATGCGTGCCGCGCGGCCGCACGATCATCGGAAAGTGCAGCTCGCCCGTGATGTCCGCGCAAACGATCTTCGCTTCCGAAAGATCCGACAATTGCGCGCGCGTGGCGTGGACGGTCGCGGGGATGTCGAGACGGGGGATGCCCGCCAGCAGCCGATACAGCTTGTCGCGATCGAGATTGCCGATGAGCTCGGGGCGATTGAGCAACGGCCGCGGCCAGTGCGGGGCGGCCCGTTCGATGACGGCGAGCGCCTCGCGGCATTCCTCGGAATCGGACGCGACCACGATGGCGACGTCGTGCTCGGGCAATGTCTCGGGCAGGCCGACGCCCTTGACCACGTACAGCGTCAGCAACTCGATATCGGAGCCTTCGAGCAGGAATTCGATCGGGGTGTTGCCGCCCATGTCGATGTCGGCCGCCAGCGCGAGCACGCGCAGGCCGGGTTTCGGAGCTGCGCAGGGCGTGCGAAACAGCTGGTGGAAGGCGAGCACCTCGGTCTGGATCACGAGCCCGGCCTCCTTCTCGCCGAGAAGCTGGGCAATCAGCGACAGATCCAGGCCTTCGCCCGCCTCCGCCGTCCCCTCCGCGATCCGCGCCAGAAGCTGCTCGCGCAACGGGTGCAGATTGCCGCCCTCGAAGGCCCGGCGCGTCAACTGCGCAAAGCCGATGCGGTCGGAATAGTCCGGCGCGGTCGTGCCGTTCGGCGCTGAAACGGGATGCAACATCTTAGACCTCGAGGACAGACTTTGCCGGCGCCGCCGTGACGCGGTCAAGCAGCAACTCGATCTTCACCAGAACGTGGGCGATGCGATCGAGGATATGCTGCAAATTGCGTTGCGCTTGTGCGCCGTCCGCCGACCAGGCCTCGGTGACGAGCCGCGCACCAACGCACAAGCGTAGCACGGCCTGCGGCTTGCCGCCCGGCGGCTCGAGCCGCACCGGCTGGCCGACGAGGCAGCGTTGTGCGGCAACCTGCCGGTCCGCCGCGCTGCCGTTGATGTCGTCGTTCATGTCGCGCGCCAGGGCGCGATGCACGGCACCGGACTCGGCGATGGAGACCGGCTTGCCGTCGCGCAGCAGCGTGAACGGAAAGATCGTGCCTCGCGCGAATTCCTCGTCGTCCGCCCCGGACGACTGGATCGCGGCCGGAACGGCCTGAAGCGACGGCGACAGCGCGATCATGCTGTCGATGCCGGCCGCGAGCTCGGCCAGCGCCCTCGCGCGAAATGCGCCGGGCACGGCGTAGTAGCTGCCGATCTCGCCGAGCGCCGCCTCCCAGCGCAGCCATTGACCGAAATTCGGCCGGCGCTCGAAGCGTGAGCGCAGTCCCGTCCAGGCCTTCGGCCAGTCGCTGCGGCCGGCATAATCGAAGAAGCCCGGCGCGATCTCGCCGACCCGGTCGAGCGACCGCGACAGGCCTTTCGGCACCAGCAGCGCGCCGCTGAAGGCGGGGCCGCCGAAGAATTTCGAGCCTGTCATCAGCACCAGGTAGCCGCGATCGAGATAGGAGCGCAGCCGACGGCGGCCGAGCCGCGCCTGGCAGGCATCGACGACGATCTGGACCTTGCCGGGCCAGCGTCGCGCGATCTCATCGAGGCAAACCACGCTCGGCGCGCGCCAGCCGAGTTTTGACGAATCCATGACCTGCAACAGAACGCGCCGACCTTGCGCGAGGCTGGTCTCCACCGCGCGCAGCACCGCTTCATCCGCATCCGTGCGCATCGCAATGCCGGGCGTCGTACCGAGCAGCGGCACCGCGACGCTGTCGCCGGCAAGCCCCGCCACCGCACCGTCCTTGCGCACCGCAAGGCCACTCGCCGTCATCGTGCTGAAATGGTGCCCGCGTGCGGTATGGACGGTCCCGCTGCCGGTCTGGTCCGTGCCGACCACGATCGTCACCGGCGGTGCGCCGAGCACCGCGCGCGCCAGGAACAGGGCGTGAAGCTGGGAGTCGGTGCCGGACGGCGAGAACACGATGTCGACGCGCGGCGAGAGCTGGAGATGACCGCGCAACGCGTCGCGCATCTCCTCACAGCGCGCGTCGAAGGCGACCTCGACCTCGTCGAACAGGCATTTGTGCATCAGCTCTTCGCGCGCCAGCGCGGCGCGGTCATAGGCCGCCTGCGAGATCACGGACGCGGTCGAGGACGCGAAATTCCAGATTTCCGGCTCCGGCGAGGCCGCACAGCCATAGGCGTTGACGCGGTCGATCGGATCGAGCGTCAGGCGCGGATCTCCGCCGGAGACCAGCAGCGTGTCGAGCGGCGTGAAGAGATCGCGCAAGCGATAACGCGAGCCGCCGTCCGACGCTCGCTCCGGGTCTGTCAGACGGGATGCGCCGGCGCTCATCCCGAAAGACTCACGCCGCATCGGCCGCCGCCGCGGGCGCCGGTGCGAATTGCGAGGTGATGTCGCCGTGGAACACCGAAGGTCCGACATGGTCGAGCGAGCTCTGGATGTCGGCCCAGATCTCGCCGCCGATATCGGTCCAGCGCTTGCAGAAGGCGAAATCCTCGGAGAGATACGTGCCGGTCGCCGGATCGATCATGCATTCGAACAGCGCGAACCGGTTCTGGCTCGCCGCCAGCGTATCATGCGAGTGCTCACGGAAGAATTGCAGGCTCGCGTAGTCCGGATGGCGGCACATCGCCTCCAGCACGTGGCGGCGGATCATCAGGAAGCCGGTGCCGGCGTAGCGCACGCGGGTGAAGCCGTTGACCACGACGATGCGGTCGGGATCCTCGATCTCGAGCACGTAGTCGAGCGAGGCGGCCGGCACGTCGGCACGGCCCGCCTCGATCGCCCGCTTCGCCTTGTCCCAGTTGACCCGCTTGATCGGATAACAGCCGGCAACGACGTCCGCGCCGCATTCGATCAGCCGGAACACCTGCTCCGGCTTGAACCCGATATCGGCATCGATGAACAGGAAATGCGTCGCCTTGGGATCGTCCAGGAACATCGCGGCCAGATTGGCCCGCGCACGCGTGATCAGCGCGTCGCCGTCGCGCAGCAGCACCTTGAGCTCGAGATTGGACATGCCGTGCACGGCGCGCTGGAGCGCGAAGATCGAGCTCGCATAGATGCTCGACACCTGCCCGCCGAAGCATGGCGTTGCGACCACGAGTTGCATCTTGTCCGACATCGACAGCTCCGCCCCGCTCCAATCCTCACCAAGAGGTAAACAGGCATGGTTAACGGCGCCTTAACGCGTCCTTACAGGAACTTGACGAGCGAGAGCTGCGCCAGGTTCGAGGTCACCTGGTAGGACGCCTGGAGCGCGTTCTGGAGCGCCAGGATCTCGCTCGCGACCTGGTCGGGCGAGGCCGATTCCGCCTGGTCGATGATGGTCTGGAGCTGCGCCTTGGCCTGGGTCTGGCGCGTGCTCGCGTCCTTCATCGTATTCTGGGCCATCGCGATGTCGGTCTGGATGTCCTCAATACGCTGCTGGCCGGGCTGCTGGGTCAGCGCCTGCGTCACCCGCAGGCTCAGCGCCGAGACCTGCCCGCCCGAATACTGCCCGGTCGGCGAGGTCGAGAACGTCCCGAACACGGCGGTCGCCTGCAACTGCCGCCGGATCGCATCCTCGTCGGCCTGCGCGCCATATTGCACCGTGACGGAATCGTCGACCCGCGCCATCGCAGTGGAGCGCGCCGAGCCGGGCCCGTCATTGCCCTGGTACCATTTCACGGTGTTGGCCGAGCCGTTCACCAGCGTCGTCGCCGAGCTTGCGGGCGAAGAGCCGACGCGCAGCGGCGGCTGCGTCGCGGTGACCGGCGTCGCGCCGAAACCGAGCGAGGCCAGCGCACCCGTATTCGAGCTCGTGATGTTCAGGCTCGCCGCATCGTCCGTGTTGATCGTGATCGACCCGCCATGGATCGTCGACGGCTTCGAAGTCCCGGTGATCTGGTCGATCTTGCTCATCAGGGTCTGGATGCTGTCGCCGACATTGAGCTGGTTGCCGGTCGCGCCCGAACTGACGAAAGTGAGCGTGGTGCCGTTGACGGTGATGGTGTCGCCGGCGACGAAGCCCGGCGAAATCGAGTCCGAGGGGCTCGCGCCGGACAGCGCCGTCGCGCCGGTCACCGGCGCCGGCGTCGCCGCCTGGTTGTTGACGGGCGTGCCGATCGCCGAGCTTGCTGTGTTGAAGAAGTTGTCGCCGGCGACGATCGCGGACGCCGCCACCAGCGAGGTGTTGGCGAGCTTCGTGATCGCGGTGTTCAGCGCGGTGTTGAGGTTCGTCGCCGTGTTGTTCGGGTTGACGGGGGTGCTCGCGTCGATCGCAAAGCTGCCGAGCGGCGTCGGCGTCTTGGTCGATGCGGTCAGGTCGATCTGCTCGGTCGTGCCGTCCGGCAGCGTGAACTGGATGCTGAGCTTGTCGCCGTCGCTGGGATTGTTTCCGTTGAGATCGACCGAGAACGACACCGGCGAGCCGCTCGGACCGGTGACGGTCGCGCCGGTCAGCGTCGAGGAAACCGCCTTGATCTTGAGCCCGAACGGCGATCCCGCCACGTCCTCCGACACCTGCACCGAGCTGGGCGTCGGCTGCGTCTGCACCAGCCGTCCCATGCCGTTGGCACCGAGATCGGCGGATTGACGCTCCGCCATGACGGTCTTGAAGCCCGCCTGTGTCGTGGTGCCGTTGATGATGTCGCCGGCATCCGCGACCGACTGCGTGTTGAAGGCGGTTCCGGAGAACAGATAGCGGTTGCCCGACTGGGTGTTGAGGACGCCGACCATCGAGCCGAACTGCGCGGCTGCCGTGTTCTGCGCGACCGTCTGCCCGTTGACGTTGAGATCCTGCGCGGTGTTGGCCGAACCGGTCTGCACCGTGTTGCGGATCGTCGTCAGCGCCTGGAGCGCGGTATTGGCGAGGTTGATGTTGACGTTGACGTTGGTGATCGTGTCGGTATAGGCGGCGATGTTGGAGAGCTGCGCGCGCCCGGCGATCGCAAAGCCCTCGTTGGTGCCCATGCCGGAATAGTTCTGCGACAGCTTGCCGGTCGAGAGCTGCGTCGACAGGTCGGTGAGCTGCTGATTGATGTTGCGGATCTGCGATCCCAGAACCGACGAGGAGTAGTTGATGCTGCTGATCGACATGTTTCAGAGCCCTGTTACTTGTTACACTTGAGCCTGGAGCAACGTGTTCATCATGCCCTGCACCACCGACATCACGTGGGCGTTTGCGGCATAGGCATTCTGAAGCTGGATCAGGTTCGACATCTCCGAGTCCAGGTTGACGCTGGAGGTCGAGTTGAATTTCGCCTGGAGCGTCGAGACCACGACGCTCTGGCCCTGCTGGAGCTGGGTCGCCTGGGTCGCCGCGTTGCCCTGGATGCTCAGGAACTGCTGGAGGTAGTTCGAGACGCTGCCGGTGAAGGGCTGGTTGGCAGAGCCGAGGCCGGTCGTCGGCGAATAGGAGAACACCGTGTTGGTGAGCTGCGAATAGAGATAGTCCGAACGCGTGGTGTCGCCCGCGGGCGTCACCGGCGAGGTGTTGTAGACGGACAGCCGCGTGGGATCGCTGACCAGCTGCGTGTTCACCGCGATGCGCCCGGCAAGGCCGGTCATCTGCGAGCCCGATGCCGTGATCGCGCCGGTGTAGAGCGCCTGCCCGCCGTCGGTGAACACCGCCAGTTGCGGGCTGCCCGAGGTCAGCGACGAGATCGTCTTGGTGGTCGAGGCCGAATTGACCTTGGCAAGGCCGGTGTTGTCGTCGGTGACCCGCAGCGTCGTGGCGGTGGCCGGCGACGGAGCCGCGGAGAATGTCAGGTGCGTGCCGTTGAGGGCGGTGTTCAGCGCAGAGGCGATCGCGCTCATGCCACCGGAGAAGTTGACGCCGACCCGCATCGGATTCGCATTGGTGGCGTTCTGGAGCGGCAGCGCCGCCGGGTCGGTCACGTTGACGAGCGAGATCTGGCGCTGGGTGTTGGTCGTCGTGTCCGTGTAGGTGATGTTGATCGTGTTGCCCGGCTGCGCACCGGCAAGATCCATATCGAAACCGGCCGGCGGACCGGAGACGGTGCTGCCGGCCGTGGTCTTGTCGGACAGCGCGCTCGACATCGTGGCGGCGAGCTGGTCGATCTGGTTCTGCGCCTGCACCAGCGTCTGGTCACGCAGCTTCAGATCGGCCGCGATCTGGCCGGACGAGACCACGTTGTTGGCGACGACGTCGACCTGCGAGCCGTTCGGGAGCCTGATGTTGAACGCACCGACCCCGGACTGGGCCGGATCGATGTTGTAGAGCGACGTCGCCGACAGCGCGCCGGCGGACGCAAAGGTGAATTGCGAGGCGAGCCCGGCGCCGACGAGCTGGATGCCGGTCGTGGTGTAGATGTTGGCCTGGTTCGAGCCGTCGGTGGTGACGCGGACGTCGACGTATTTCGACAGCGTGTTGATCGCCTGGTCGCGCTGGTCCATCAGCGTCGCGGCGGACGGATCGGTGGCCGACAGGCCCTGGAGCTTGGTGTTGATGTCGGCGATCTGGTTCATCGCCGCGTTGGCCTGCTGCGCCGAGGTGCCGAGATCCTGCTCGACGTTGGAGCGCAGCGACTGGATGCCCTTGGTGGTGACGTTGAGCTGCTGCGCCAGCGCCTGCGCCGCGCCGAGGGCAACGGTCTGCGCCGACGACGAGCCCGCGCTGGTCGACAGCGCCTGCAACGCCGTGGTGAAATTGTTCAGCGCGGTTTCGAGCGTGCCGCTGTTGCCGGGCGTGCCGTAGACATTCTGAAGCTGCTTCAGAATGTTGGCCATCTGGTCGGCGTAGCCGCTGCCGCCGGTCTCGGTGCGCAGCTGGTTCAGCACATAGCTGTCGAGCTCGCGGCTGACGCCGGTCGTCATCGCCGTCGAACCGAAGTCGCCGGTGGTGACCTCGATCTGGTTCGGCGTCTGGACGACGTAACCCGGCGTCTGCGAATTGGCGACGTTCGAGGAGACGATCGAGAGCGCGGCCTGGTTGGCACGCAGACCGCTCATCGCACTGGCAAGGGCTGAACTCAAACCCATGTGTACTTACCGCCTTTGGTTACGTCGCGCCCCGATCAGCGCAACACGTTCAGCAGGTCCTGCACCATCGAGTTCGCCGTCGTGATCACCTTGGTGTTGGCCGAATAGGCCTGCTGGGTCACGATCAGCTTGGTGAACTCGTCGGCGATGTCGGTGTTCGAGCCTTCCAGCGACGAGCCGCTGATGGTGCCGGAAGCGCCGTCGATCGCAGGTCCCGACTGTTCGGTCGCAGCATAAGCGCCGCCGTCGAGGGCCTTGAGGTAGTTGGTGCCGTTGAAGTGCGACAGCGACACCTGTGCGAGGTCGAGGTTCTGGCCGTTGGAGAAGGTTCCGACCACGAGGCCGTTGTTGTTGACGGCGACCGAGCGGAGCTGACCGGCGGCGTAGCCGTTCTGGGTGATGGTGTTGATGGTCACCGCGCCGCTGGTGCTGGCATATTGCGTCAGCCCGCCCGAGGAGATGTTGAAGGAGACGGAGCCGAGCGTCTGGCCGCTGACACTGACATTGTTGATGGTGATGCCCGAGCCGCTCGGCGAAGTCAGCGAGCCGTCGGCAGCGAAGGTGAAGGCCTGTCCGGTGTTGACCCAGCCCACCGTCGTGCCGGTCGCATTCGGATCGGTCTGGTAGAACAGGTTCCAGCTATCGGCGTGACCGGCGCCCAGCGACGCGCTGTCGGTCTTGGCCCAGCGCAGCTGCAGGTTCACCGGCGTGCCGGCGGCGTTGTAGGCGGTCACCGCGCCGCCGCTGATCGATTCCTTGGTGAACGTGGCGATGTCGTTGCCGATCACACCGCCGGTGCCGGCGGTGCCGCCGCCGTCGCGGTTCTTGGTGATGGTCGAGGTGAAGCCGAGCGCGGCGAAGGCCGCGCTGTTGGAGCTGGACACCGACAGGTTGGAGACGGTGCCGGTGTTCAGCGAGATCACACCGCCGCTGCTGACCGCCGATCCCGACGCACCGGAGAGCGCGTCGATCTTGCTCAGCAGGGTCGTGATGTTGTCGGTGATGTTGATCTGGTTCGCGCCCGAGGCGCCCGAGGCCATGAAGGTCAGCGTCTGGCCGTCGACCGTGATGGTGTCGCCGGCTGCAAAGCCCGACGAAAGCACCTCGGCACCGCCGGCAGTCGCGCTTCCGCTCAGCACCGTGGCGCCGGTGATCGCAGGCGAGGACAGCACGTTGCCGCCGCGCGTCACGCTGCTGATGCCGAGGGCCGTGGCTGCCGTGCCGCTGTTGACCGCCACGTCGGTGCCGGTGCCCGTCGAGATCTGGATGTTGCCGCTGGCGGAGAGCGAGGCCGTGACGCCGGCGCCACCGGCGGTCTGAATCGCGTTCAGGATGCTGGCCACCGTGGCCGTCGTGCCTGCGCCGAGACCGATCGTGGTGTTGCTGCCGACCGTCGCGACGGTCGTGCCGCCGTTGAAGGTGATCGTGTTGCCGTTGATCGTCAGGGTCTGGCCGCTCAGCGCGGTGAGAATGCTGGACGCAAGATGCGTGCCCACGGTGTTGTCGAGGGACGTGGTGGTCGAAGCCACCGCGGAGGAGTTGTTCTGGAGCGCAACCGTGCCGGTCCCCGTCGTCGACGAATAGGCCGAGCGGATGTTGCCGGTGGCGGCCGCGCCGGACACCGTCGCGCTGGTATAGGGCGCGGGCGGCGTGCCGACCGGCAGCGGATTGGCGGAGAAGTCGGACGGGTTCAGGCCGCCGGCCGCCAGCAGCGTGCCGCTCGCCGCGGTCGAGCTCGCCGCCGTGTTCGGCTGGGTCGGCAGGTTCGCCGCGTACTGGATCGAGGTGGTCGCCTGCGCCGGGATGAAGTTGTTCTGGAATTTCAGGACCGTCGCCACGTTGCCCTGCGGGTTGCCGGTCTTCGGGTCGACCGTGACGCCCATCAGATAGTAGCCGGCGCCGTTGACCAGGTTGCCGTTGGCATTGAGCTGGAAGTCGCCGCGACGGGTGTAGTAGGTGACGCCGCTGAACACCGGCACGTTGTCCACGATGCCGGTCGCCTTCTGGATCGAGAAGAAGCCGTCACCGGTGATCGCCATGTTGGTGGCGACGGTGGAGGACGAGATCGTGCCCTGGGTGGTGATGGTGGCCTTTGCGTTGGCCGTCACGCCGCCGGCGACCTGCTTGCTCGGCACCGAGGCGTCGGGAATGAGATCGACGAAGCTGGTCCCGATGCCCTTGTAACCGGTGGTGGATGAGTTCGCGATGTTGCCGGAAATGTTCTGCAGCGCGTAGGACTGCGCCTGCAGACCACCCACCGAGGTGTTCATTGCATCGAAGATACCCATAACTTTGTCTCCAAATCCGATCTCGGCGGCCGGTCGACCAGGGCCGCAGTCGGGGGAGACAGTCGCAAGGGCTATGCCAATGCAGGTATTCTCATGAAATCAATGACTTAAACAGGCAGACCCCGGTCGGTTGACCGGGGCATAGTTGCCGAGCCGGCAACAATTGCCGGGATAGCAAAGCGTTTTCGAGCGAAGTGGCGGCCGGTTCGCGTGAAGAAAACGCGTCAAATCAAAGAGCCTCAAGTTGCCGATGCCGCCGCGGGGTGGAAGACCAGCCCGAAACCATCGATGCAGTAGCGCAATCCGGTCGGCTTGGGACCATCGTCGAAGACATGGCCGAGGTGGCCGCCGCAGCGCCGGCAATGCACCTCGGTGCGGAGCATGCCGTAGGTGCGGTCCTCGGTCTTGCCGACATTGCCCTCGATCGGCTGGTAGAAGCTCGGCCAACCCGTGCCGCTCTCGAACTTGGTGTCGGACGCAAACAGCGGCAGGTCGCAGCCGGCGCAGGCGAAGATGCCCTTGCGATGCTCCTTGAGCAGCGGGCTGGAGCCCGGCCGCTCGGTGCCGTGATTGCGCAGGATCTCATATTGCTGCGGCGTGAGCTGGGCACGCCATTCGGCCTCCGTCTTCTGGATCTCGAACTTTTCCGCGGCCTTCTCTCCGGCCTCGGCAGGTGTCCCTCTCAACCAGCGAAAGGCCGAAAGGCCGAACAGGCCGGCGACAGTCGTTAGCAGGATGCGGCGGTCAAACATCTCATTCTCCGTGCGCGGGGAGTCCCACGCCCTGAGATACGGGTTCTAACGGCCGACGTTACACTTCCGGGCGGAGTTTTTCTCAACTTATTGCGAGATGCTGCCGTCGTGCGAGACCGGTTCCGCGCCTTCGGCCTTATGTTCCGGCGGAGGCGCCGGCCGTGGCCGGACACCGGGCGGCGGACGGCGCGGACCGGTGCCGGCGGCCCGGTTGGCTTCGGCCAGCCGCGCCTCGCGTTCCCGGTCCTTGACCCGCGCCCGCTCCCGGTAGCGGGCCAGCGTGCCTGCGGCGGCGGAGCTCGACCTGCCCCAGATCCCGACCAGCTGGCCGGCGACCCGCCCGGTGGCGCCGCCCGCCCAGACCAGCTCGAACGGCGAAAACAGCCGCCAGCGCTCGTCGCCCCACAGGATGCTGCGCGCGATCATCTGCCCGGCCATGGCCGAGGTGTTCATGCCCTGGCGGCCGAACCCGCTCGCCACCCACAGGCCTTTGCGCAACTGGCCGATCTGCGGCATGCCGTGCACGGTCTGGCCGGTGGCGCCGCCGAACATCTCTGTGATCTCGACGTTGCCGAGCTCAGGGAAGATCGACTGGATCCGCCGCCTGACGCTGCCGGCAAAGCGCTGCGGCCGCGCCGCCCAGGTGGTCTCCGGGCTCTCCCACATCAGCCGGTCGCCGTCGATGATACGGAAATGGTCGACGCCGTCGGAATCCATCACCGATCCCTTGAAAGCGATGATCTCGCGCACGCGCTCGCCGAGCGGCGCGGTGATGCCGGCATAGCGCCAGACCGGCAGCAGCGTCTCCGACAGGCGCCGCAAGGGCGCGCCGAGATGGATATTTCCCGCAAGGACAATATGTGTCGCGCGCAGCCGCGCCGAGGGCGTGACGATGCGCTTGCGGATGCCGGAATGGTCGATGCTGACGACCGGCGTGTCCTCGAAGATACGCGCGCCCGCGCGCCGCGCCAGCGCCGCCAGGCCATGCACATATTTGCGGCCGTCGACCTGGAACGCTTTGGGGTAATAGACCCCGTGGAAATAACGATCGGTCTTGAGCACCGCGCGGACGCGATCGGCCTGCCAGCCCTCGACCTCGGTGTCGAAATCCTCGCTCAGCATCTGCAACCGGCTGATCAGCCGGTCGCCGGCATCGACATTGGAGACCTCCAGCACCCCGTCGCTCCGGGCGATTCCCGGCATGTTCTCTTCGGTGGCATTGGCGCGGACGAACTCGGCGCCCTCCTTCGACAGCGTCCACAATTCGCGCGCGTCCTCGAAGCCGATGCGCTCGATCAGCTCGGTGAGCGGCAGCGCAAAGCCCGGCATCACGGTGCCGAGCTGGTTGCCGGAGGCGTTCCAGCCGATATGACGCCCCTCCAGCACCGCGACGCTGGCGCCGAGCCGGGCCGCCTCCAGCGCGATGGTAAGCCCGGCGAGCCCCGCCCCGATCACGCAAATGTCGGCATCGAGATCGAATGACAGTCGCGCGCGGTCGCGAAAGCCGGCTTCTTCCTGGGACACGCTTGTGAAAGTCTCGCTCATATCGTTTTCTTAGAGCATGATCCGGAAAAGTGTGCAGCGGTTTTCCGAAAAGATCATGCTCAGACAATAATTTAAAGCGCGATGACGATTCGTCCCAACCTCGTCGCGCTTTGGTCAACCGATCGGGCGCTTGTCACCTTGTCCTCAACGGGCGCCTGTAGATTATCCTGGACGTGTAACGATTCGAGAGTGCCATGCGCCGTTTGATGCTGCTGCGTCACGCCAAGACCGAGACCGACGCGCCGAGCGGCCGTGACCAGGATCGCCGGCTCGACGACCGCGGCCACAAGGATGCCGCCGAGATCGGCGACTGGATCGCCTCCCATCCCCCCTTCCCCGATACCGTGCTGGTGTCGCATGCCGTCCGTGCACGGCAGACCTGGGACATCGCCTGGGAGACGATGAAGGACCGCGTCGCAGCGCCGCAGGTGGAGGTCCTGCCGGAACTCTACGGCGCCGATCCCGCGCAGATCCTGGAATCCATTCGCACTGCAACCATCCCGGGCGACCCGAAGCAATTGCTGCTGGTCGGCCACAATCCCGGCATGCACGAGATCGCCTTGATGCTGATCGGCGGCGGCGATCCGGCCGGCGCCAAGGCGCTCGCCGACAATCTGCCCACCGCGGGGCTTGCGATCTTCGACTTTGACGTCGAGGATTGGGGGGACGTGGCCTACCGCCGCGGCAAGCTGGTACTGTTCGTCAGCCCCAAGTTGCTTCGATAGCTAAAGGCTGCTTCGATCGGGTTGATCGCGCGACGGGCCGGCAAGACGTCCTGACCGGAAGACTGGAGGCGCAGATGTTCAAGTCCATCCTCGTGCCCATCGACCTCGCCGACACCGACCTCGCCAAGCCGGCGATCGCGACCGCGGCAACGCTGTCGCAGACCTGGAGCGGCACGGTGCGCCTGCTCAACGTGCTGCCGATGACGCCGGTGATGCTGGCCGAATACGTGCCGGCCGATTTCGACGAACAGCAGCGCCAGACCTCGGAGGAAGCGCTCGCCATCGTCGCGCGCGAATCCGGCATCGATGCCTCCCACATCTCCAGCGTGGTCCGCCAGGGCGGCATCTACCACGAGATCCTGGAGGAAGCCGTGCACATGAAGGCCGATCTGATCGTGATGACATCGCATAGGCCTGCGATGCGCACCTACTTCCTCGGCTCCAACGCCGGGCACGTGGTGCGCTACGCCAAGTGCTCGGTGCTGGTGGTCAGGCACTGAGCTCGGAGCAATGCCATGAAGCAATGGTGGCGGAGATGGACCTACGAGGTCCCGCTCGCGATCGGCGATGCGTTATGGGAAGTGCTGGTCGTGCAGCTGGCCGCGCTGCTGGACAGACTGACGGTGCGGAAGGTGATTGCCTTCATCCCCATCGCGATCATCGTATTTGCCTACTACCACAGGATCCCGATTCCGCCGGAGCTGATGCTGATCGGCGACTTCCTCGCCTACATCGACATCTTCTCGGTGCTGATCCTGGTCGGCATGCTGAGCCGCGTCACCACGATCCTGTTCGTCGTCAAACAGGCCGCCGCGCGTATTGCCACGTTTGCGGGCAACGTCGCTGCGCACTTGCGGCATCTGGATGCCCGGCATCGGCGCCAACGCGGCGCCGCGACAAGGCCTCGCCGCACGCCCGGCCGGCCCGAAGAGGATCGAGCTCTCGGCGGAGCATGGGACCAGGCCGCCTTCGCCTGATCCATCCACGCGCTTGAAGCTTGTAGCCCGGATGGAGTGCAGCGATACCCGGGACCGGTTGCGCGCGAATCCCGGATATCGCGGCGCTCCATCCGGGCTACGAGATCTTGCGTTGCCCGTCGGGCAAAACACGCCAGCAATGGGTCCATACCGCGCGGCGAAAATATTCCACTTTACCGAAATTCGGAAACGGCATATGTGTCGCCTCACTCCGGCCCAAGGAAGAGGGGCGTATCGCGATCGTCGCGAACGCGGGCCGGGCGGCGGTGGACGTGGGCCACATCGGTGCGAACAGCGTCGCAGGGCGGGCAACCGTGAGCGACGACCTCGCGCCAACGACAGGTGTGGCTTGCGTACGGCAAAATCGTGTGGTCCTGACGCCCGGGGTCTGTGCGTCAAGTGTTGCGGTGATGTGGCGGCCCGACCGGGCGCGCGCATCAGCCATCCGCAAGGCGACGGGGGCAATAGTGCATCGCTCCCCGGGGAGAGCACGACATAAGCCGTAAGCCCACTGCGCAGGGAAGGCCGGGATGTCCCGGCTACACCTGTATGCCGCTGTGCAGATTTCTCACTGCAACTTCGCACAGTGGACCGCGGGTGCCAGCGGGCTCCCGGCCTTCCCTGCGCCCTCTTTCATTGAGGGCAAGGCGATGAAGCAAAGCTCGGGCGAACTGCGCCGCGAGAGCGTGAAGGTGTGTCTGCAATGAAGATGTGTCTACAATGAAGATGCGAGTTGAAGTGGCGACGCCATCACCCCACACTCCGTCATTGCGAGCGCAGCGAAGCAATCCAGAAATGCATCCGCGGAGGGATTCTGGATTGCTTCGCTGCGCTCGCAATGACGATGTGGGAAACAGCTGCGCACCAAACTTCGGTCTCGTGCCCCGGACGCAGCGCAGCGCTATTTCAGCGGTGCGCTGCAGAGCCGGGGCCTATGTTGCAGCGAACGCTTGGCTTCCTGGGTCCCGGCTCTGCGCAGCAACGCTTACGCGTTGCAGCGCGTCCGGGACACGAGCGAAGCGTCTCACAGATACCGCGACAGCTCGGCCTTGAACTGGCCGTAGACCGCGTCCTCGATCTGGCTGCGGTTGATCCCGATGTCGCGCAGGGCGCGGTCGTCGAGTTCGTTCAGCGTCTTGACGGCGGAGCGGCGCTCCAGGCGGTCGAACAGCGCATAGGCGGCGGTGACGAGCGTGCCAAAAAATCCGCCCGACGAGGATGGGCGTAAACTCCGCCCGGCAGTTTGCGAGATCGTGGTCATTTTTCTTCTCCGGCCTGTTGTCCACGCGGCGAAGCGGATGCCGTTGGCGCAAACGCTGGAAGCGTCTGCACCTCATTTGCCATCGGATTGCTCTCGCTTTCCTCGGCTCAATCGCGGACCTTGATGGAACTTAAATGCTCCAGTACATTGCTCGGAGCAAGGAAAACATTGCTCTCGGTGCAATAATGTCCAAGTTCGAGTACGTGAAGCTTGCCGATGCCATTGCCTCGGATATCTCTAACGGCACGTTAAGGCCGGGCGACCGGCTGCCGCCGCAGCGCAATTTTGCCTATGACCGTGGCATCGCGGTCTCGACCGCGAGCCGGGTTTATACGGAGTTGCTCCGCCGCGGCCTCGTGGTCGGCGAGGTCGGCCGCGGCACCTTCATCTCCGGCGCCATCAGGCGCGAGGTCGAGGCGCTGAGCGAGCCGCGCGATGCGCGGATCGATTTCGAGGTCAATTATCCCCTGCTGCCGCAGCAATGGGCGATGATCGCCAAGAGCCTTGCGGGGCTCGAGCGCGTCGACGCGCTCGAATCCGCGCTGCGCGTCTCGACCAGCACGGGCACCAAGAGCGCGCGCAATGCGGCCGCCGCCTATCTCGCGCGCAAGGATTTCACGCCGCAGGCCGAGCAGATCGTCTTCACCGCCAACGGCAAGCAATCGCTCGCGGCCGCGCTTGCTGCGCTGGTGCCAACGGGCGGACGCTGCGGCGTCGAGGCGCTGACCTATCCTTACGTCAAGAGCATCGCGGCGCGGCTCGGCATCACGCTGGTCCCGATTCCGATGGACGAGTTCGGCGCGCGGCCCGATGCGATCCAGAAGGCGCATCGCGAGGCGCATCTGTCGGCACTCTATCTCCAGCCCATCATCCAGAACCCGCTCGGCGTCACCATGAACGCGACGCGGCGCGCCGACATCGTGCGCATCGCCGAGAAGCTCGATCTCACCATCATCGAGGACGCCGTCTACGGCTTCCTCGCCGACGACACGCCGCTGGCCGCGCTCGCGCCGGACCGCTGTATCGTGCTCGACAGCCTGTCCAAGAAGGTCGCACCGGGCCTTGCGCTCGGCATCCTCGTGGCGCCGCCGCATCTGCGCGAGAGCGTGATGGGCGCGGTGCGCACCGGCGGCTGGATCGCCTCCGGCCATGCGCTCGCATCCGGACAGCGGCTGATGGCCGACGGCACCGTCGCCGAGCTGACGCGGCTCAAGCGCATCGACGCCGCGCGCCGACAGCAGACCGCGGCAAGGCTGCTCACCGGTTACCAGCACGCCGCCGACCCGCGCTCCTATCATCTCTGGCTGACCCTGCCGCCGCACTGGCGCTCGCAGACCTTCGTGGCCGCCGCCGCCCGGCGCGGCATCGCGCTGACGCCGTCCTCGACCTTTGCCATCGCGCATGGTCACGCGCCGAACGCGGTGCGGCTCGCGCTCGCCCCGCCCACCTTCGAGCAGCTCGATTCCGGACTGCGCACGCTCGTCTCGCTGCTCGGCACCAAGGAAGAGGATTTCGACTCGACGGAGTAGCGCGAGCGTTTTCCTGCGAAATGGATACCGGTTCGCGTCAAGAAACCGCGTCAAAACCAGAATCTTGCCCGTCAGCCCTCCGGCCATTCCGCGATGAAGCCCCGCGCCTTGTACGGCTCGATCTTGTCCCATTCATGCAGGACCCGACGACGAAATTCGACATCGGTGTGCCAGAGCGCGCGCGGCGTCGCAAAGCCGTCGACGGTGAGCAGCATCTTCTCGACCTCCGGCCAGTGCCGATGCAGCGTCATCGGGTAGCGACGCGCAGTCCAGGTGTTGCCGAGGCAGATCACGCTGCGGATATTCTGCAGCCCAAGCGCCGCATCAATGACCGGCAGCGAGAAGATCACGTTCTCGCCGGTGTTCATCGCGCCGTGCTCCTCGAGGATCCGGTCCTCCGGAATACCCGCCGCGGCCATCGCCGCCTTGATGACGGTGCACTCGGATTGCTCCGAGCCCGGCGTCACGCCGCCGCTGACAATCGACCAGCGGAACAAGCCCTCGCGCCACAGCCTTGCGGCGGTGTCGGCGCGCAGTGCGACGTCCTCGCGGGTGCCGAACATGAACAAGAGATCGGCCGGCCGGAGCGGCGTGTCGATCAGGTGCGTGCGGTTGATCCTGGCGATCTCATCCGCAGCAGGAAGGCGCGTGCTGCGATCCAGGGCTGGCATGACCGCAAGATGCGACACCGACGCAAGGCAGCGAAGTCACGTTTGATTGCGGCCGATTGCAGCTAAGGCAACAAGGACCTCGGCACGCGATCGAAGCTGTAGCTCTGCGGCTGGTTGCGCCGCACGAAACCGCCGACCTGCCAGGCGAACAGCGCGGCAAAGCCGAGGATGAACAGCGCGCCGGCGAACGCGCCGATCATGAGCGCGCGGATCAGGAGCCCGGTCATCGCCACCGTCAGCACCGCCATGAACACCAGCACCGCCGCATAGGTGTTGCGGCCGAGGCCCGCGGTCAGCGTCGCGCGGCTGCCCGCCTTCGCCATCCGCGCATGGAGCTCGATGATGAAATCGCGAAAGCCGTTGTCCTGCGGCGCCATCAGCGCCGCGGTCTGCCAGCTCGTCGACAGGATCCTGATGCGGCCGCCGCCGCTGTGGCTGACATCGGCGCGAAAGCGGTGCTGCTGCATCGACACCGGACGGAACGACAGCCTGACAGCGCTGATCTCGTCATAGCGCCACAGGCCGGACCGGCCGGCGATGTGCCATGAGAGACCCTCGTCGGTCAGCTCGAAGCGATGCGCCGAGCCGATCAGCGACGCCTTGTAGGCGTAGCTCGCGCCCGAAGCGCCCTGCGCGTCCGAAACCTGCATCGTCCCAATCAATCCCGTCCGCGCAATCCCGCCTGCGACCCGCTTGCGCGGTCGCCCTCGCCCATCCTACAAGCGGGGCATGGCTGAGACGACCTTTTTTCCGCGCCGCCTGATCCTCGGTGCCGCCGTGATCTCCGGCGTGCTGCTCGCGCTCGCGGTGCACATGCTGGGGGCGCGCTACGGGCTCGACCTCGGCGGTCTCTGGCACTCCGACTCGCATGAATTCATTCCGGCCGGCGCTGCGATCGCCTGGTGGCTGATCGCCTCGGTCGGCTTCTCCGGCGGCTATTTCACGGCGACATTGATGCAGAGCGCGGCCGACGGCCAGATCCCGCAACGGATGCGGCAATTCCTGATCGCGGTCGGCGTGCTCCTGCTTGCGGGCGCCGGCCAGGTGGCCTCGGCGCCGAGCCCGGTCCCGACCGTCTCGGGCGTGCTGGCCGGGCTCGCCGCGCTGAGCCTCGGCGCGGTGATGGCGTTCTGCGGGGCGCATTTCGCGCTACGCCGCGGCTAACCCCTCAAGCCGACGCGCGCAGCCGCGGACGCTCCAGCATCAACGCCACATCCGAGGCAGGCCGCGGCTTGCTGAACAGATAGCCCTGGGCCTGGGTGCAGCCCTCGCGCCTGAGCAGCTCGAGCTGCGCGTCGTTCTCGACGCCTTCCGCGGTGGTGACGATGCCGAGGCTGCGCCCAAGCCCGGTCACGGCGCGGATGATCGCCATGGAATCGTCGCGCGTCGCCAGCTCCGACACGAAGGAGCGGTCGATCTTGATCTTGTCGAACGGGAAGCTGCGCAAATAGCTCAGCGACGAATAGCCCGTGCCGAAATCGTCGAGCGAGATCCGCACGCCCATGGCGCGCAGCTCGTGCAGGGTGGTCAGCGTCGCCTCGCTGTTCTGAAGCAGCACGGATTCGGTGATCTCGAGCTCGAGGCGGCTCGCCGCGAGCCCGGACGATGCCAGCGCCTCGGTCACGGATGCGATCAGATTCGGGTTCTTGAACTGCACCGGCGACAAGTTGACGGCGACGTCGACATCGTCAGGCCAGGTGGCCGCGTCGGTGCAGGCCGAGCGCAGCACGAATTCGCCGAGCTGGACGATGAGCCCGGTCTCCTCGGCCAGCGGAATGAAGCTGATGGGGGCGATCAGGCCGCGCTGCGGATGGTTCCAGCGCAGCAGCGCCTCGAAGGCGACGACGCGGCCGCTGGCGACGTCGCGGATCGGCTGGTAGTACGGCTGGAACTCGTCGCGTTGCAGCGCCGCGCGCAGATCCATTTCCAGCAGACGCCGCGCCTGCGCGCGCGCATCCATGCCGGTCTCGAAGAAGCGGTAGGTGCCGCGGCCATCCGCCTTGGCGCGGTACAGTGCGAGGTCGGCGTTCTTCAGCAGCTCATCGGGATTGCTGCCGTCCTGCGGCGACAGCGAGATGCCGATCGACACACCGATGACGATCTGATGGTCGTCGATCTGGTAAGGCGTCGAGATGACCTCGACGAGGCGCCCGGCAAGCGACCTCGCGGCGGCTTCCTCCGACCGTCCGATCTGGACCACGGCGAATTCGTCGCCGCCCAGCCGCGCCACCGTATCGCTCTCGCCGACGGTGGCCTTCAGCCTGCGGCCGACCTCCTTGAGCAGGGCATCGCCGATGGGATGGCCGAGCGAGTCGTTGATGTCCTTGAAGTGATCGAGATCGAGACAGAGCACGGCAAGCTGGTCGTCCGACTTCGCCCGGAGCAGTCCCTGCTCGAGCTGCTCGTGGAACAGCACGCGGTTCGGCAGACTGGTCAGCGCGTCATGGCGCGCCATGTGCGAGATCTTCGCCTGCGCCTCCAGCCATTCGGTGATGTCCTCGAAGGTCGCGACCCAGCCGCCGCCCTGCATCGGCTGGTTGACGACCCGGATGGAGCGGTCGAAGCGGTTGACGACCTGGCTGGTCGTGCGGCCCTCGCGCGCGTCGGCGACGAGGCGCGAGAAGAATTCATCCGCATCGCCCTGCCACTGCCCCTTGGCCTGCTCTTCCCGCAGCACGTCGACCAGCAGGCGGCCCGCGAGTGCGATGTCGGTGCGACGAAGCATCGCCGCGTAGCGCTCGTTGAACAGCATGATCTTGCCGTCCGCGTCGAACATGCACAGTCCCTGCGACATGTTCTCGAGCGCGGTGTCGAGCACGACCTGCTGGCGTCCCAGTTCGCCCTTGGCGCGGCGGTCGAGCACGGCCGCTGCGAGCGCAATCGCGATGATCGCGGCGGCGGCGCTGGCGGTGAGGACGGACAATGAGGCCGGCGGGATCGACAGACCGCTGATGATGATCGCAGGATCCGGCGTCAGTTCCACGGCGCCCATGGCCGTGAAATGATGAGAGACGATGGCAACGGTGAGCAGGACCGTCGCGCCGAGCGCATTCGCCAGGCTGTCGCGTCGCCCCGCGACGACCAGCGCAAGCGATCCAAAGACGATGCCGAGGACGATCGAGGCCGTCACGGTGCCGGTCGCCCAGCCGATACGCGCGGGAATTTCCAGCGCCATCATGCCGGTGTAGTGCATCGCCGCAACGCCGCTACCAACGACGGCGCCACCGAGCGCAACCGGGATCGTCCGCCTCGCCGACACCGCGATGCTCAACCCGACGAAGGTAACCGCGATCGCAAAAATCAGCGACAGCACGGTCACCGGAACGTTGTAGGCGCCGCCCTCGCCAGGCCCGTAGGCCTGCATCGCGATGAAATGGGTTGCCCAGATGCCGCAGCCGGCGACGATGGCGTCAAGCGCGATCCACGATACGCGAGCACCCCCGCTCGCCGCACGCGCACGGTAAAACAGGCTGGTCGCCGCCGCACTCGCAAGCAGGCACACCGCGCCGCCGAGCGCGACCAGACGCCAATCATGCTGGTCCGTGAGACAGTAGAGAACTTGATACATTGCCGGCCCCTATCGACCGGCACTTCAACCGACAGAGATGGATAGTCGGTAACCGGCTATGCGCTGGTTCGGCAGATGGTGAATGGAAGATGTGTGCGTTCGCTCACATTGTTCATCGTTCATCCGCGCGAGGGCGCGCCGATCCCGATCACGGCGGCAGCGAACAGCAGGACGATGGCCGATACCGCCAGCGATGCGTGCAGGCCGGCCATGAATGCCCCTTCCGAGGCCACCAGCGAGCCGAACAACGCAACGCCCAGCACGCTGCCGGTCTGCCGCGTCGCATTCAGGACGCCCGCCGCGATGCCGGAGCGGGCCTTCTCGACGCTGCCCAGCAGGGTCGAGGTCAGCGGCGGCACCAGCAGCCCAAGTCCGCCGCTGATCGCGATCATCTGTGCGCAGATCATCCAATAGCTGGTGCCCGCCTCGATCCACAGCAGGCCGAGACACCCGAGCGCCGAGATGCAGGCGCCGACCACGATGGTCGGGCACGGCCCGATGCGCTCGGCGAGGCGCGGCGCCAGCAGATTGACCGGGAGTACCGCCGCCATCATCGGGACGAAGGCGAGACCCGTCCACCAGGCCGACAGGCCGTTGATCCTCTGGAAGTACAGGCTGAGCACGAAGATCAGGCCGTAGACCGCGACGTTCACGAGCAGGCCGACGACCGCGGCCAGGGTAAACAGCCGGTGACCGAACAGGGACAAGGGCAGCATCGGCTGCGCCGCACGGCTCTCGCGCCAGACGAACAGCACGGCCAGGACGAAGGCCGAAGCGAAGGCCGAGAGCACGGCCGGATGGCCCCAGCCAAGCGCGCCCCCCTCGATGATTGCGCCGGCAAGCGCCCCCAGCGCGCCGATTGCCGCGATCTGGCCGGGCAGATCGATCTCGCGCGAGGGCGCGCGCGTGGTCTCGGTCGCATAACGCCAGCTCAGCCAAAGGCCGACGAGGCCAATCGGAAGGTTGACCAGGAAAATCGCGCGCCAGCCGACCAGCGTGATCAGCGCGCCGCCGACGAACGGGCCCGCGGTGAGCGCAAGGCTGGCTCCGGCGGCCCAGATCGCGACGGCGCGGCCGCGGGCGCGGTCGTCCGCATAGGCGTGATTGAGCAGCGCGAGAGAATTCGGGACCAGGATCGCCGCTGCCAGCCCCTGGACCAACCTTGCCGCGATCAGCACGGCCGCGTTCGGCGACAACGCACAGGCGAGCGAGGCCGTGGTGAAGATGGCGAATCCGGCCATGAAGACGCGCTTGGCGCCGATCCGGTCGCCGAAGGCGCCTGATGTCAGGATGAAGGCGGCAAACGCGATGGTATAGGCGCTGACCACCCATTGCAGCTCGGCAACACCGCCGCCAAGCGTCCGGCCCATCGCATCCAATGCGGTGTTGACGATGGTGACGTCGAGCTGCACCACGCCATAGCCGAGGCTCATCGCGGCGAGCGTGAGGGAGGTCGCAAGACGCGAGCCGACGCGCCGCGCGTCGGCTCGGTCGTCGAAGGCTTCATATTTGATGGTGCTTGCTCGCATGCTGCCACCTCGATTGCAGCCCCATGCGACATATAGACTTGCGGCCCGCCACCATGTTTCGACAATGGCCGAAGGATAGATGCGCGACCTGCGGGCGCCGCGCAGCCGAACCGCGCGGCGCCTTCGTGGCTAGGTTTGGCCTTAGCTCGCCGCGCGCAGATTGACCTTGCTCTCGGCAAGCGCCGTGAGCTTCTTGTCGGTCGCCTTCTCCTCCTCGAGCGTCTTGGCGAGCACGGCGGCGCAGTCGCTCCGGCCGAGCTGCTTGGCCCAGGCGATCAGGCTGCCATAGCGGACGATCTCGTAGTGCTCGGCGGCCTGCGCGGCATTGATCAGCGCCGCGTCCAGCACCGCCTTGTCGGCGACTTCACCGGCGGTCTCGTCGGCCTCCTCGATGATGCCGTCGATCGCCGGGCAGTCGACTGCCTTCACCTGCGCACCGTGCATCTTGAACACTTCCTCGAGGCGCTTGACGTGCTGCTTCGTCTCCTCGAGGTGCGTCAAAAAGCCCTGCTTCAGCTGCGGGTCGGTGGCTTTATCCGCCATTTTCGGCAGCGCCTTGGTGAGCTGCTGCTCGGCATAATAGATGTCCTGGAGCTGGTGCACGAACAGGTCGTTCATGGTCTTGATGTCCTTGGTGAACAGTCCCATCGTTCCGGTCCTCTCGGGTTTCGGGAACACGACAGCACCGGCTTGCACGAAAAGCCGCGTATTCCGCCATGTTCGATTGCTGATGGGGCGCTAACGGGCACGCGGCATCGACGTTCCAAAAAAGCCGGCATCGCTTGCGCTGGAACAATGCCGCGGGCGGCACGATATGAAACCATGCCGACGGATGACCGCGCGATCCGGGCCGGGTCTTGCGACTCATATGCTTAACGCGCACCCGATGTGAACCGCGTATGACAGAAGTGGCCGGTCCGACGCAGAACCTATCCTTGTCAAGGGCTGCACAAGCCGCTGTTTTTGCCTTAAATGAGCTACATCATGCCTAGCGATCGACGCCCAGCCCGGGCCGTGATCGCACCCGACCGGCCAATGTCTGGCCTGGTCGGTCTTGCCCCCCGCCGGGAGGATGAATGCACGGACTGCTGCCCGCGTTGAAGCGCGGCTTCAAGAGATGGATTGGCTGGCGACGGCTCGGAATTGCCGCGAGCGTCTTCATCATTGCCTTCGCAATCACCACACTGGTGCGGACCCTCAAGGGTATCGATACCGGCGTCATCCTGACCGCATTGACCGAGATTCCCCGCGCCAATATCGGGCTGGCGGCGATCTGCGTGTTCTTCGCGTTCTGTACGCTGACCTTCTACGACTTTTTTGCACTGCGAACGATCGGCAAGAAGCACGTGCCCTATCGCATCGCAGCGCTGTCCAGCTTCACGTCCTATTCGATCGGCCACAACATCGGCGCCACGGTGTTCACGGGCGGCGCGATCCGTTTCCGGATCTATTCGGACTATGGGCTGAACGCGATCGACGTCGCGAAAATCTGCTTCCTGTCGGGCCTGACCTTCTGGCTCGGTAACATCTTCGTGCTCTCGATCGGCATGGCGATCCATCCGGATGCCGCCTCCTACATGGATCAGCTGCCGCCGTCGATCAACCGGCTGATCGCGCTCGGCGGCCTCGCCTCGATCGGCGCCTATCTGGTCTGGCTCTGCATGGGCGAGAAGCGCCGCGAGCTCGGCCAGAAGGGCTGGAAGGTGGTGCTGCCGTCGGCACCGCTGACGCTGGTGCAGATCCTGATCGGCGTGGTCGATCTCGGCTTCTGCGCGCTGGCGATGTACCTCCTGGTGCCGGCCAGCCCGTCGATCGATTTCCTGTCGCTCGCCGTCGTGTTCATCCTGGCGACGCTGCTCGGCTTCGCCAGCCATGCCCCGGGCTCGATCGGCGTATTCGATGCCGCCATGCTGGTGGCGCTGCCCGAATTCGGCCGCGAGCAGCTTCTGGCGACCCTGCTGGTGTTCCGCATCCTCTATTTCGTGATCCCATTCGGCCTCGCCATCTCCATCATGGGCACGCGCGAGCTCTGGATGAATGTGGTCGAGCCCTGGCAGGAACGGCGGCGGCTGGCGGAGGCCTGCGCCCAGGCCAACCTGCCCAAGCAGGTGGCCGCGATGGAGCGCGAGCGGTCGCTGCGGCAGGCCAACAAGCGATAAAGCGGTCAAACAAAGGTTGCAGGCGGAGGAGCAATCCTCTCTTATTTCCGCCTCAACTTTGCCGTTGAACACGCGGGCCATGATCCGATCATCTCTTCGCACCTTCTTCGCAGGCGCCCTGCTGCTTGCCGGGATTTTGACCGCCTTGCCGCCCGAGCGCGCAGCCGCGCAGGACGCCGGCGCCATGCAGATTTCCTGGGAGGTGCGCAACCGCTTCCGCCTGTTCCGCGAGGAGCGCGACTTCCTGCTTCACGAGGAGAATGCGCGCAACCGCAGCATCCTCGCCGCCGAGCAGTCGCTGGAGCTCCAGAGCGAGGGCCGCGGCTGGGCCCGCAACATGGTCAACCGGCTCTGCATCGACCTCCAGGGCCGGGTCAACCAGCCCTGCACCCGCGACAACGTCAAAGAGAACTACATCACACCCATCGACCATCCGGTGACCGTGCGCCTGACCGGCGCGGTGCCGGTCGGAGCCACCTGCGCCTGGTCGTTCGACGACGGCGACGGACCGCAGACCTCGACCTTCGACTGCGCCGAGCCGATCAATCTGCGCGTCCGCTACGGCAAGCAGACGGTCGCCAGCGTGGACGTCTCCTCCGGCTCCGATCCGACCCAGCGCGTCCAGGCCGAGATCCAGGTCCGCGACATCTTCGTCGCAGGCCTCGGGGACAGCATCGCCTCAGGCGAAGGCAATCCCGACCGGCCACTGGCGCTGTCGGATGACGGTTTCTGCTTCCGCTCCTATCTCGGCACCGCCGGTGCGCAGTATTACCGGCCGAGCCGCGCCGGCTACAAGGGTGGCCGCGCCTGCGAAGCGCCGGATACGCTCGCCAACTGGCAACACTACAGCGCGCTCTGGTTCAACGCGCCCTGCCACCGTTCGCTCTACAGCTACCAGGCCCGCACCGCGCTGGCGCTGGCCGTGCGCTACACCCACATCGCGGTGACCTTTCTGCCGCTCGCCTGCACCGGCGCCAGCATCGGCGACGGACTGCTGGGCTCGCAGCGCGCCCGCGAATGCCCGCCCGGCAAGACCGGCGTCTGCAACACCAGCGTGAACGCGCAGGTCGCCGAGCTGCGTGAAGCGCTCACCGCCGCCAGGAAGCGCCAGCCGGATCGCACGCTCGACCTCGTGCTGCTCTCGGTCGGCGCCAACGACATCTACTTCTCCGGGCTCGTCGCCGACGTTATCGTCGACACCGCGACCGAACGCGCCCTGTTCCGCCGCTCCGGCGTGATGGCAAGCGTCGACGACTCCCGCGACGCGCTGGCGCGCGAGCTGCCGCAGAATTTCGTCAAGCTGCGCGAGGCGCTGAAGCCGCTGGTCGGCGGCGATCTCTCGCACGTGGTCTACGTCTCCTACGCCAATCCGGCCCTCGCCGATGGCGGCGTGCCCTGCCGCGGCGGCCGCGCCGGCTTCGACATCCATCCCGCCTTCAACGCCGATCCGCAGCGCCTCGCCCGCGTCTCGACCTTCGTCGACACTGAATTCCTGCCGCAGCTGAAAGGGCTCGCCACCTGCACCCGCGGCGCGCTGTGCCGCGATCCCGAAGCCGATCGCATGACCTTCGTCGATACGCATCAGGCTGCGTTCGCCGATCACGGCTTTTGCGCCCATTCGGGCAACGACCCCGAATTCGACCGCACCTGCTTCGCCGAGAACGGCCAGAGCTTCAATCCTGATATCGTGAGCGCGGCGAGCCAGCCGATGCTGTGCGGTCGCGGCGCCTCGGAATATCGCGCTTACCTGCCCCGCGCCCGCTGGATCCGCGACGCCAACGACAGTTACTTCGCCGCGATGACCTATCCGCAAGGCCTGCCGGCGGCGAGCCAGCCGACCGACATCCACGACGCCACCTGGGGCGTGCTCTCCGCCGTCTATGGCGGCGCCGTGCATCCAAGCGCCGAAGGCCATGCCGCGATGGCGGACGCGGCGCTGCCGGCTGCGAGCGCGGTGCTCGGACTGGACGCGGCACCGCCGGCCGTCACGCGCGGGCTGCTGACACCGCTGCTGCCGAGCGCGCGGCAGTAGCGCACGGCGCTGAAACCCGAACGCACCGCGCACGATTACGCTTTGCTCGATCGGTTGCCTGGGGCGTGAGCGCCTGAAGAGTCGCGCATCTGCACAGCATTGATGCCGAGCGCCGGCTCCAGAAGCAATTTCACCCAGCCAGCAATCCGGTGCTGCCTGACGCGGTAAGGGCACAGATCGAAGCGACGCACGACGCGTCGCCTTCGAGCAGGACTCAGCGGGCTCGCGACACAATATGTGCGGACCACGATCACGCGTGGCGCGATCGCTGCCCGCGAATCAACCGCAGGCACTGTGATGACTTCGGCTAGCGCTTTCTCGCGATCGTAACGGTATCTCACACGGCGACGTAACAACCGCATCGCAAATTTCGGGCGATGATCCGCGCCAGAGCTTGGAGACGGCATCGCGCGTCAGCCACTCATGCTGCAACGCTACTGTTACGGCGTAGCATCGGAAATGGATGTGTGAAAGGTTGTTACATCAACGGCGCGAGTCAAATAGCGATTACGCCCGTGTCAATTCAAAATCCAACACTGCGATCACTCTCAAAAATGATCAGAGAATGGGCAGCAAGGCGGTGAAGATTTTCTTCACTGCCTGTTGCCTGGTCAGTCCATCCACTCCGTGTGCAGGCATTTGAGTCGACGGGACCGCAGCCCGCGTGGAAAAAGATATGAGAATTTGGAATAGGGTATCAGTCTTTGTCTGGGAATACGCCGTCTGCAACACCCCCGGCCGATCGGGCCGCGATCATCAACGCTCTCAATACTCTCCTGGAAGATCCGGCCTTCGAGGCGTCGGCGCGCAACAAGCGCTTCCTGCGCTTCGTTGTTGAAGAAAAGTTGGCCGGCCGCGGCGACCGGATCAAATCCTACACGATCGCAGTCGACGTCTTCGGGCGCATGCCTGATTTTGACGGATCGGTCGATCCGATCGTCAGAATCGAGGCCAGCAGACTGCGCAACTCGCTGGCAAGCTACTATGCCAATTCCAACAACAAGGCCCGGATACAATTTTCGCTCCCCCGTGGCAGCTACGTGCCGGAAATCAAGGACATCGAAAATCCCCCGAGCAGCCACGACGGCGGGCGAATGCCGGCCGTCGCGTCACGCTCCGGCGGCGACGCGCGGCCGGCTTTCGGATCTGCGTGGCGGAAATTCCGCAAGAGCGGGCCAGCACGGTGGATGCTCCCGGCGGGACTGGCAGCGATTGCCGCGGTTGCGATCATCGTCGGCATAAAACCCTGGCTGGTTCGACCGACGCCCGTCCTCGAGCCGTTGCTTTTCGTCGATCAGGTCGAGCCGCTGACGGATGACGAGCCGACGCGACTCCTGGCGCGGACGCTCAGCCAGTCGCTGATCTCAGCGCTCCAGCAATTCGACGGCCTGGCAATTTCAGCGAAGTCGCGCGGCGACAGCCACGCGATCGTCCAACTGCTCGCAGAGAATCCGGGCCGATCGGTGTATATGCTCGCATCGGAACTCCGGATCGACCACGATACCGTGCGTCTGTGGTGGCGCCTCAGCGATCAACGCACTATGGAGGTCTACTTTACCTCGACCCAACAGGGGCCCTGGAATCAGAACGAGACCTCGACCGAAGAGCAGATCGCACAGAAGATCGCTACCGCGATCGGCTATCGCAACGGCCTCGTGAAATCGTTCGAAGCCCGCACGCTGCCGGATCCGCCGCCGCCCGGATATCTCTGCGTGCTTTGGGCGCAGCGTTACCCGCTATCGATGAATCAAAAGACCCATGCGACCACGCGAGACTGCCTGGAGCAGACGGTCGCCATCCTTCCCAACTACGCCGACGCCTGGGCCTACCTCGCGACCATCTACGCCGACGAGGCCCGTAACGGTTACAACCTGAACAGGGCAAGCGGACAGGCACTCGCACAGGCGAAGGATGCCACAGCCAAGGCACTTCGGCTGGCACCGTTCGCCGCATCGAGCCATGTGGCGTCGATGATCGTGAGTTTTCAGGACGGCGACTTCAACGGGTTCGAGGAAGCTGTTCGGCGCGCCCTCGAAATCAGTCCCGCCGATCCGAAGGTTCTTGTGATCGCCGGCAACCGGCTTTGGGCGATCGGGCACTTCGAGGAGGGCACCAAGTTGCTGAGCAAAGCGCTGGCCATCAACAAGAACCCGGGGCCGTTCGACAATCTCGTATTGGCCTCAGACGAATATCGGCAGGGACATTATCAGCAGGCGATCGCCATGCTGACATCCAAGCCGGTCGGTTTCTACATGACCTCCGCAATGCTCGCGGCATCCTACGGTCAACTTGGCGATCGCAACGCCGCTCGCCCGCATGTCCGGAAGCTGCTCGAGCTGCGTCCCAACTACGCGCGTGAGATGCGCGAGGATTTCCGTGACCGCCATGTCGTCGACTCCGTTACGGACACGATCGCTGACGGGTTGAAGAAAGCGGGCCTCGAGATTGTCGACGCCGACGCCGGTCCGGCGCCATGACGGCTGGTCGAACCGTCGTCGCGCTCCCTCCCGACTTGCGCGGATCGCGCGCCAAAGCCTCTCTGGCCACGTCTCGAAGACGGCTCAACTACCTGCCCGACCCAATTTGCCGCGGCGAGAGAGTCACGACGGCCTCCTCCAGAAGGCCACTGAACTCGACCAGAAGGATCGCCAGGTGTGGCAATCGTTTCAACTGGTCGTCGACGGTGGCAATCGAGCGCTCACCCCGAGCGAATCGCCGAAGCAAGCGCCATTTTCCGAAGGCAACCTTGTGAACGGTTCCAGAAGCGTATTCGACCGACCCCCACAATTGCCTCGACTCGATCAACAGTTCGCCGGCGATCTTGTCCATCAGCACCACGAGCGTCATGATGTCCCCGATCGCGACGGCGGACCCGCGCAACCGCCTCGACGGATTGTCACCGGCTCGCAAATTGATAGGCGTTTCCGCCGACACCCTTTCGTGCATTTCGCCCAGCAGGGTCAGCAATGTCGCAAACCGGTCGCGTGCGGCGTGAACAAGACCTTCCAGCAGCGAAAAATGGGCCTGCATGGACACCGGCACGACGACATTCGGTTCGCTCAATTCGGGTTTCATCAAATCCTCCGCTGAAGCCTCAAGTATGGCTGGCGCTGCATCGCAGCATGCCCTGCGGAAATTTCATGGATGTGCGTCGATTGGACAGTAACCGAGCCGAAACATCACGCAGATCAACCGTTACGAGGCCGACAGCACTGCTTGCATTTACGAATTCTTAGTCGGTCCGTCCGCTATCACCCTTTGGACTAGACCGAGAGACCGCGATGCAGAGAACTTCCTTGGTGGTCCTGGCTTTCGCCCCGCGAAAGCCAGGACCACCAAGGTGCAAGGCCTCGGCTCCCACACCTCCCAGCGTTTTCACCCGCCGTTCCATCAATCCAAAAACGGCATCGATCGATACCCCCTTCAACTTGGACACTTTGCTGCGCGCGCCTCTAGGAGTCGTCGTGAGGAAACGTTTCGAAGTTCAAGGAGGCGCCTGATGAGCGCAGTGGTGTCGGCAGCGGACGTGAGGAGGTCTCGCGTCAGGCTGTTCATCGTGACCATGCTGTTCCTGGTCACGACCGTGAATTATGCCGACCGCGCCACGCTGTCGATCGCCGGCCCCGCGCTCTCAAAAGAGCTGCATCTCGATCCCGTCGCCATGGGCTGGATCTTCTCGGCGTTCGGCTGGTCCTATGTCGTTGCGCAGGTGCCGGGCGGCTGGCTGCTCGACCGCTACGGCTCGCGCCTCGTTTATGCCTTCAGCATCATCGTCTGGTCGCTGTTCACGATGATGCAAGGCTGGGTTGGCTTCCTCAGCGCCGGCGCCGCCATCAGCGTGCTGTTCGCGCTTCGCCTCCTCGTCGGCGTCGCGGAAGCGCCGTCCTTCCCCGCCAACGCCCGCATCGTCGCCGCCTGGTTTCCCGGCAATGAGCGCGGCACCGCGTCGGCCTTCTTCAATTCCGGCCAGTATTTCGCCACCGTGATCTTCGCGCCGCTGATGGGCTGGATCGCGCACGATTACGGCTGGCGCTACGTCTTCTTCGTGATGGGCGGGCTCGGCGTCATCATGGGCCTCGTCTGGATCAAGACCGTCTACGGCCCGAAGGAGCATCCCGGCATCAACGAGGCCGAGTTCGACTACATCAAGGACGGCGGCGCACTGGTCGATCTCGATGCGCCGAAAGACGATCTGAAGCAGGAGCGCGCGCCCGAGGCCGGCTCCGGATGGGACCACATCCGCCAGTTGCTCTCCAACCGCATGATGCTCGGCGTCTATCTCGGCCAGTACTGCATCAACACATTGACCTATTTCTTCCTGACCTGGTTCCCGGTCTACCTCGTCAAGGAGCGCGGCCTGTCGATCCTGCAAGCCGGCTTCGTCGCGACGCTGCCAGCACTGTGCGGCTTCATCGGCGGCGTGCTCGGCGGCATCATCTCGGATGCGATCCTGCGCAGCACGGGTTCGCTGACCATGGCGCGCAAGATCCCGATCGTCGGCGGCATGCTGCTGTCGATGTCGATCATCGCCTGCAACTATGTCGACGGACAGGCGATGGTGGTCGGCTTCATGGCGCTCGCCTTCTTCGGCAAGGGCATCGGCGCGCTCGGCTGGGCGGTCGTTTCCGATACGTCGCCGAAGGAAGCCGGCGGCGTCTCCGGCGGCCTGTTCAACACCTTCGGCAACCTTTCCTCGATCACCACCCCGATCGTGATCGGCTACATCCTGGCCGCGACCGGCTCCTTCAACGGCGCGCTGCTGTTCGTCGGCGCCAATGCCCTGGTGGCGGCATTCGCCTATCTCGTGGTTGTGGGCAAGATCGAGCGGGTGGTGCTCAAACGTTCCTCCTGAGAGCTCCGGGAAAATCGGAGCGGACCAGGCAACTCAACGGCGGCTCGAAAAGCCGCCGTCTTTGTTTCGGGGGAGATCGATGCTAGAAGTGCCGGGGAAGCGCCTTATCCATCTAAGGCATGTATCGATGTTCGACCTCAACCAGCTCCGCTGTTTCGTCACGGTGGCGGAGGAATTGCATTTCGGCCGCGCCGCCGCGCGGCTGAACATGACCCAGCCGCCACTGTCCCGGCAGATCCAGGTGCTCGAGCACATCATCGATGCGCCGCTGCTGGAGCGCACCAGCCGCTCGGTGCGCCTGACACCTGCGGGCCGCAGCTTCCTGCCGGAGGCACGGCGCATCCTCAAGCTTGCGGAAAGCGCCTCGCAGGTCGCCCGCCGCATCGCGCTCGGGAAGACCGGCTCGCTCAAAATCGGCTTTACGGCCGCGGCCGCCTACGGCTTCCTGCCCGAGCTCGTCGCAGCCTGCCGGGCCAAGCTGCCCGAAGTCGATTTCTCGCTGAAGGAGATGGTCTCCGGCGACCAGTTCGAGGCGCTCGGCTCCGGTCAGATCGACGCCGGCCTGCTCAGGCCGCCGATCGCGCGCCCCGAAGTGGCCAGCCGCCGCGTCGTCGCCGAGCCCCTGCTCGCCGCGATCCCCAAGAAGCATCCGCTGGCGAATGCGGAGAGCATCACCATCAAGGATTTCGACGACCAGCCCTTCGTGATGTACTCGCCCTATGAGAGCCGCTACTTCCACGACCTGTTGGTGGCGCTGTTCACCCGCGCCGACGTGCTGCCGCGCTATGTCCAGCATCTGAGCCAGATCCACTCGATCCTCGCCATGGTCCGCGCCGGCCTCGGCCTTGCCATCGTGCCGGCCGCGGCCGCAAGCCTGAAGATCTCAGACGTACGGCTGCGGCCGCTGAAGCTGCGCAACCGCGTCCCGGTCGAGCTGTTCATGGTCTGGCGCCGCGACGACGAGAATCCGCTGCTGTCGGCGCTGGTCAAGATCGCGGGTGAATTGTCCTCGGCGGAGATGGCGGAGGATTGATGCTCAATCCGCATCGGTCGATATAGGCTTTGGCTTGGACGCGCATCGAACCGTCTCCTAAACCACCGCGCATGGACGCGCAGGCTTGCGTCCTCCACAACACGCAATAGGGAGCCGCGCCCATGAGCAAGATGACCCCGCAGGAAATGGCCCAGAAGATCGGATCGGGCCTGCTGTCCTTCCCCGTCACGCCCTTCAAGGCGGACTTCTCCTTCGACGAGGCGACCTACCGCGCCAACATGGACTGGCTCTGCGGCTATGATGTCGCAGGCCTGTTCGCCGCCGGCGGCACCGGCGAGTTCTTCTCGCTGACCCCGACCGAGGTTCCTGAGGTCGTCAAGGTCGCCGTCGACGAGACCAAGGGCCGCGTGCCCGTGCTCGCCGGCACCGGCTATGGCACCGCAATCGCCCGCGAGATCGCAATCGGTGCGGAAAAGGCCGGCGCCGACGGCCTGCTGCTGCTGCCGCCCTATCTCACCCATTCCGAGCAGGAGGGCCTTGCCGCCCATGTCGAGGCGGTCTGCGCCGCCGTGAAGATCGGCGTCATCGTCTACAACCGCGACAATGCCATCCTGCAGCCCGACACGCTGGCCCGCCTCGCCGAGCGCTGCCCGAACCTCGTCGGCTACAAGGACGGCATCGGCGACATCGAGCTGATGACCCGCGTCTACACCAAGCTCGGCGACCGCCTGACCTATGTCGGCGGCCTGCCGACCGCGGAGACCTTCGCGCTGCCCTATCTCGACATGGGCGTCACGACCTACTCCTCCGCCGTGTTCAACTTCGTTCCGGAATTCGCCACCAATTTCTACGCCGCCGTGCGCAAGCGCGACCATGCGACGATCCATGCCGGCCTGAAGGATTTCATCCTGCCGCTGATCGCGATTCGCAACCGCAAGAAGGGCTATGCCGTCTCGATCATCAAGGCCGGCATGAAGGTGATCGGCCGCGACTCCGGCCCGGTCCGTCCACCGCTGACCGATCTCACCGAGCAGGAGATCGCGGAGCTGGCCGCGCTGGTGAAGAATCTGCCCGCCATCCGATCGTCACAACAGGCTGCAGAATAACAAGACAACAGGGAGGAGCGTGCGATGGCCGAGACCAATATCTCCGGTGCACCGGTCGTTACGGCGATGCAGGTGATCCCGGTCGCAGGCCGCGACAGCATGCTCCTCAATCTGAGCGGCGCGCATGCACCGTTCTTCACCCGCAACATCGTCATCCTCACCGACAATGCCGGGCACACCGGCGTCGGCGAGGTGCCGGGCGGGCAGAAGATCTGGCAGACGCTCCAGGATGCGCGCGATCTCGTGATCGGCAAGACCGTCGGCGCGATGAACAACATCCTTGCCGACGTCCGCACCGCCTTCGCCGATCGTGACGCCGGCGGCCGCGGCAAGCAGACCTTTGATCTCCGCGTCATGATCCATGCGGTCACCGCGATCGAATCCGCGCTGCTCGACCTGCTCGGCCAGCATCTCAACCTGCCCGTCGCCGCCCTGCTCGGCGAAGGCCAGCAGCGCAAGAGCGTCGAGACGCTCGGCTATCTCTTCTTCGTCGGCGACCGGCGCAAATCCAAATTCGACTATGTCAGCGGCGAAACCGGCAAGCTGGAATGGTTCGACCTCCGCCACCAGGAGGCGATGACGCCAGAGACCGTGGTGCGGCTCGCGGAAGCCACCCACGATCATTACGGCTTCGCCGATTTCAAGCTCAAGGGCGGCGTCTTGCGCGGCGAGCAGGAGATCGAGGCGGTCACCGCGATCGCAAAACGCTTCCCCAACGCGCGCGTGACGCTGGACCCGAACGGCGCCTGGTCGCTCGACGAGGCGATCAGCCTCTGCAAGGATATGCACGGCATCCTCGCCTATGCCGAGGACCCCTGCGGCGCCGAGGCCGGCTTCTCCGGCCGCGAGATCATGGCCGAGTTCCGCCGCGCCACGGGCCTGCCGACCGCGACCAACATGATCGCCACCGACTGGCGCCAGCTCTCCCATGCGCTGCGCCTCGGCGCAGTGGACATTCCGCTGGCCGATCCCCACTTCTGGACCATGCAAGGCTCGGTGCGCGTGGCCCAGACCTGCCGCGACAACGGCCTGACCTGGGGCTCGCATTCCAACAACCACTTCGACATTTCGCTGGCCATGTTCACCCATGTCGGCGCCGCCGCCCCCGGCAAGGTCACCGCGATCGACACCCACTGGATCTGGCAGGACGGCCAGGCGCTGACCAGGGAGCCGCTCCAGATCAGGGGCGGCAAGATCGCAGTGCCGGACAAGCCCGGCCTCGGCATCGAAATTGACCGGGCTGCCATCGAAACGGCGCATGGCCTCTACAAGCAGCATGGACTTGGGGCACGCGATGACGCTATGGCCATGCAGGACCTGATCCCGGGCTGGACGTTTGACGACAAGCGCCCGTGCCTCGTGCGCTAAGAAACTCTGGAGGAATACATGACTGCGATCCTGAAGAACTTCATCGGCGGCGAATGGGTCGACGGCTCCGGCGTCACCAGGAACATCAACCCCTCCAATACCAACGACCTCGTCGGAGAGTACGCCAAGGCCGACAAGGCGCAGACCGAGAAGGCGATTGCCGCCGCCAAGGCCGCTTTCCCGGCCTGGGCGCAGTCGACGCCGCAGGTGCGCTATGACGCGCTGAACAAGATTTCGCTCGAGATCCTCGCCCGCAAGGAAGAGCTCGGCCGCCTGCTCGCCCGCGAGGAAGGCAAGACCCTCCCCGAGGGCATCGGCGAGGTCGCCCGCGCCGGCCAGATCTTCGCGTTCTTCGCCGGTGAAGCGCTGCGCCTGATCGGCGAAAAGGGCGCCTCGGTTCGCCCCGGGCTCGACGTCGAGCTCACCCGTGAGCCGGTCGGCATCATCGGCATGATCACGCCCTGGAATTTCCCGATCGCGATCCCGGCCTGGAAGATCGCGCCGGCGCTCTGCTACGGCAACACCGTGGTGTTCAAGCCCGCCGAGCTGGTGCCGGGCTCCGCGCACGCGCTGTCCGAGATCATCACCCGTTCCGGAATTCCGGCAGGCGTGTTCAACCTCGTGGTCGGCTCCGGCTCGGTGGTCGGCCAGACGCTCCTTGAGCATCCGGATGTCGCCGCGATTTCCTTCACCGGCTCGGTGCAGACCGGCCGCAAGATCGCGCAGGCCTGCGTGCTCTCGAACCCGATGAAGAAGTTCCAGCTGGAGATGGGCGGCAAGAACCCGCTGGTCGTGCTCGACGACGCCGACCTCAAGACCGCCGTCGAGGTCGCCGTCAACGGCGCCTATTTCTCCACCGGCCAGCGTTGCACGGCGTCCTCGCGCCTGATCGTCACCGAAGGCATCCACGACCGCTTTGTCGCCGCGGTGGCCGAGCGCCTGAAGGGCCTGTCGGTGGACGATGCGCTCAAGGCCGGCGTGCATATCGGCCCCGTGGTCGACCAGAGCCAGCTCGACCAGGACCTGCGCTACATCAAGATCGGCCAGGACGAGGGCGCCAAGCTCGCCTTCGGCGGCGAGCTGCTCAAGCGCGAGACGCCCGGCCACTATCTCCAGCCGGCGCTGTTCACCGAGGCCAACAACAACATGCGCATCGCGCGTGAGGAGATTTTTGGCCCGGTCGCCGCCGTCATCCGCGCCAGGAACTACGAGGAAGCGCTGGCGATCTCCAACGATACCGAGTTCGGCCTCGCCTCCGGCATCTGCACCAGCAGCCTGAAATACGCCTCGCACTACAAGCGCAACAGCGAGTCCGGCATGGTGATGGTCAATCTGCCGACCGCCGGCGTCGACTATCACGTGCCGTTCGGCGGCCGGAAGGGCTCGAGCTACGGCGCCCGCGAGCAGGGTTCCTATGCGCGCGAATTCTACACCACGGTGAAGACGGCTTATACGTATCCCGGCTAATAGCTACCATCGTAGGGTGGGTTAGCGCAGCGTAACCCACCTCTTCTGGTTCGACGGATGCAGACAGTGGTGGGTTACGCTGCGCTAACCCACCCTACAAATCCCGGAGTCCTTCCATGGACCAGGACGTCGCAGCGAAAGAGCAGCCCCGTTACATCAAGCTCAACGAGCGCGACAATGTCGCGATCGTGGTCAATGATTTCGGGCTTCCCGCCGGCTCGCGCTTCGCCAGCGGGCTGACGTTGCGCGCCTTCGTTCCCCAAGGGCACAAGACGGCGCTGGTCGACATTGCACAGGACGCGCCGATCATCCGCTATGGCGAGGTGATCGGCTACGCGCTCTCGCCGATCCTGGCCGGCGAATGGGTGGACGAAGCGCGCATCCGCATGCCGGAGGCCCCTGCCCTCGACAAGCTCGAAATCTCGACCGCCGTCCCCGCGCCGCTGCCGCCGCTCGAGGGTTTCACCTTCGAGGGCTTTCGCAATTCCGACGGCTCGGTCGGCACCAAGAACATCCTCGGCATCTCCTCCTCCGTGCAATGCGTCAAGGGCACGATGGAATATGCGGTGAAGCGCATCCGCGCCGAGCTGTTGCCGAAATATCCGAATGTCGACGACGTCGTGCCGCTGACGCACGCCTATGGCTGCGGCGTCGCCATCAACGCGCCCGACGCGGTGGTGCCGATCCGCACGCTGCAAAACCTCGCGCTCAATCCCAATTTCGGCGGCGAAATTCTGGTGATCAGCCTCGGCTGCGAAAAGCTCGCGCCCGAGCGGCTGGTGCCGGAAGGCATCAGCGATGCCATCGTCCGCATGCAGGACGAGGCTTTCGACGGTTTTGGCGCGATCGTCGACGCGATCATGACCCAGGCCGAAGCTCGTTTGAAGATCCTCAACAAGCGCACGCGCGAGACCTGCCCGGCCGCCGACCTCGTCATCGGCCTGCAATGCGGCGGCAGCGATGCGTTCTCTGGCGTCACTGCGAACCCCGCCGTCGGCTTTGCCGCCGACCTGCTGGTGCGCGCCGGCGCCACCGTGATGTTCTCGGAAGTCACCGAGGTGCGCGACGCGATCCAGCTCCTCACCCGGCGCGCCATCAACGAGGACGTCGGCCGCGCACTGGTGCGCGAGATGGCCTGGTACGACTCTTATCTGGCTCGCGGCGGCGCCGATCGCAGCGCCAACACCACGCCCGGCAACAAGAAGGGCGGCCTCGCCAACATCGTCGAGAAGTCGCTCGGCTCGATCGTCAAGTCCGGCTCGTCCGCGATCACCGGCGTGCTCTCGCCCGGCGAGAAGGCAACGCAGAAAGGCATGCTGTTTGCGGCAACGCCGGCCTCCGACTTCATCTGCGGCACGCTCCAGCTCGCCTCCGGCATGACGCTGCAAGTGTTCACCACCGGCCGCGGCACGCCCTATGGCCTCGCAGCGGCGCCCGTGATCAAGGTCGCGACCCGCAGCGAGCTCGCGCGGCGCTGGAAGGATTTGATCGATTTCGATGCCGGGCGCATCGCCACCGGTGAGCAGACCATCGAGGAGACCGGCTGGGATCTGTTCCGCCTGATCCTCGACGTCGCCAGCGGCCGCACCAAGCCGTGGTCGGACCGCTGGGGCATCCACAACGATCTCACTCTGTTCAATCCGGCGCCGGTGACCTGAGGAGTCACTGACTTTCCATCAGGTGCATGTCGCTCAGCGTGACCGGAAGGCTGCGCATGATGAGATCCGTGATCGCCGTGCGCAGCCGTTCACCCGACGCCGGACCGTCAAACGTCTCGTCCACCGGCCCGCTCGGGCCGGCGAGCCGCATGGTCCCCGTGTTGTCGAGCGGCGCGGCCGCCCGCTTCTCGATCACGTCGAACGACTTGCCGTCGATCACACGGACCTCGTAGAGCGCGTGGATCAGACCGTAGTCTGCAAGCAGTGTCCGGTATTGGGCGAGCCCGACGCCCTCGACGTTGCGGCCATTGCCGAGTTTCGATCTTGCCCTTGTGATGACGATGTAGGCATCCACCCCCTGCGGGGCGACGTCACTGCGAACCAGCTCCTTGAACGGATCGCTGCGCAGCAGATTGACGGGCGCGACCGCTGAATCCCTGATCGCGGCGAACGCGGCGCGTCTGTAGCTCACCGCCTGCACGCGAAAGCGTGGGCTCAAGAGCTTCGTCGCCTGCTGAACGATCATGTCGTCGAGCCCCCAGGCGCTGATCGAGGCGCTTTGCCCGGTGTTGCCGAGCGCGGTCAGCCCGGCCTGCGTCAGGCTCATCTCCTCGCCGATGGCCGAGACGATGCCGACGGTCTTGATCGCCTGGAGACGCGTCGCGCGCGTCTCGAACGCCGCAGCGGCTCCGAGGACGGCGGAAGCGATCGCACAGGCGAGACCCAGAATGACTCTGCGGCGCATACCTATCGAATCCTGAAATCGAACGAATAGGACGCACCGAGGCCGATGGTGGTCTGGTTCGACGACCCCCGCAGCTTCACGAGCGGGCTGTCCGCGGCGTCGCCGAGCAGCTTCTCGTATTCGACATAGGCGTGGACCTCCCACTGGGGATTGATGCGATAGGAGATCTGGCTGCCGAAGCCGACCGAGTGCGCACCGCCCCTGGCATCGTACATCGGCAGTCCCGACGCCAGCGCCTGCGCGGCATCGACGCCGAAATACGGCGCGGTCGCCTTGGTGCTTTTCCAGGTGAAGCGCGGGCCGGCCGAAATCGTGAGCCGCTGGATCAGCGGGACGATGACGTCGGCGGAGACGTCGGCCACCGTGCCGGCATGGCCGCCCATGCCCTGGCGCAATTCGCCGCGCAGGCGCAGCCAGTCGACGGGATAATATTCGACGAAGCCGCCGAGCTCGTATGCCGCCTTGACGTCGCCAAGGCCGGTCAGCTCGGAATATTTGTCGCTCTTGCGCGACGAGACGTATTTGAATGCGGGCCCTGCGCGAAAATTGCCGACGTCGAGCAGCGCAATGCTGGCGCTGTCGCGCGGCCCGCGAAACTGATCGATCGATCCGGCACGACGAATGGAAAAGATCGGGATCGGACGGAATTTTCCGTTCTTCGACCCGACGAAGTCCGGCGTGTATTCGCCGCCGATGCCGACCATGACGGTCCAGTTGCCGGAGGGTGAAGGCAGCATCGGCACATCGAACGGCGGAGCCGGCAGCGTGAACGTGGTCTGCGCCGTTGCAGACTGCGGGATCGCCATGATCGCGCCGAGTGCGGCAAGGAATGCGCTCAGCAGGCTCGGCTGCGCGCGCGCCGCACGATCGAGAGCGGCTTCGTCAAAATGCTTCATTACGGGGCCCCGGACCGGCCATGCAGACCTGGTCGACTTGTGTGGTTGGAGCCCCAGCATGTGGTCCGGCAAAATTGCCCCAAGATTGCAAGGCGCCAAGGCCGTCGTTGCAATCCATTCCCGGCGCGCCCCCGGACCAACATTGCCCGAACATTGCCCGGGACACGTTCACGCCGCTGACTTTGATCGCGCCTGCCGGTCGGCACCCGCGGCCCTGCCTTTTATTCGCCAAGCTCACTGCCTTAAAGGGAACCTCGCGCACGAACCGAAACGCCGGAATTCGGCCGGAGAGCGTCAAGGTCGGGGTTCGTTGCCCCAGCAGAGTCAAGGACGGCCCGCGTGCGCTCCCTCGTGATCGAAGACGAACCGCAGATCGGCGCCTATGTCAGCCGCCTGCTCGGCCAGTTGCACGGCGTCGTCGACCTCGTCGGCTCGATTGCCGACGCCCGGCAGGCGCTGAACAATTTCAAGTACGATCTCGCCATCGTCGACCGGATGCTGCCGGACGGCGATGCGCTCGAGGTGGTCACGGCGCTCTGCCGGTCGCCGGAACGCCCCGCGATCATCATGCTGACGTCCAAGGACGCCAAGGAGGATGTCGTCGACGGCCTCAACGGCGGCGCCGACGACTATCTCGGCAAGCCGTTCGAGCCGCAGGAGCTGATTGCGCGGGTGCGCGCCGTCTTGCGGCGGCCGCGGCTGCTTGCCCCCGCGGTGCTGTCGCTCGGCAATGTCGAGCTGCATCTCGGCAGCAACGAAGCGGTGGTCGCCGACACCAAGATCCTGCTGCGGCGGCGCGAGGCGCTGATCCTCGCGGCGTTATTGATGCGGCGCGACCGTGTCATCACCCGCGCCGCCTTGATCGAGGAGATCTACGGCTTCGACGACGAGATCGAATCCAACACGCTCGAAGCGCAGGTCTCGCGCCTGAGGAAGAAGCTGGCCGCGCTCGGCGGCGACGTCGAGATCCGCAGCATGCGCGGCATCGGCTACATCCTGCGTCTGGCAACACCGCGATGACGTCGATCGCCCGGACGTTTGCGCTGTCGCTCGGCATCGCCGCGACGACGATCTTCCTGATCATGCTCGGCCTTTTCATCTGGCGCTATCCGATGGAGGAGCGCGAGTTCAGGGCCTGCCGGGTCGTGGCCGCCGTTCTTGATCGCGCAACCACAGTCGAAGGGCAAAACCTGACGGTGCGCCCGACTCCCGCCCTCGAAGAGCTGAAGGCGGACAGCCCGAACCTGTGGTACGTCGTGTCCGCGGGCGAGCTGGTCAGCGAGTACGGCAGCGAACGCCGACCCGCCCTCCCCTTCGCGTTTCCCTATCACGGCCCGGTCGGCTCATCGGTCTTCAGCACACTCGACCAGAAGAGCACCTTCTGCCTCGCCGTCATGCAACGGGGTTCGTTGCAGCTCGCGATGATGGTCGGCGAGCCTCACGTCCGTTTCGGTCGGCTTGCAAGAAACTTTCTCATCCGCAGTGTCTTTTCGATCATGCTGCTGGCGCTGGCCTTTGCCGCGACCGTTGCCGTCGGTGCGGCGCTGGCCGCGCGTTTCGTCTCACGCGGTATCGAACGGGTGGCGCTTCGCGCGCTCGCGATCGACCCAGCAGCACCACAAGGTCTGATCTCCCTGTGCGAGGTCCCTCGCGAGCTGAAGCCGCTGGTCGAGGCGCTGAACCGCGCCTTCGGCGAGATCGACGCCTATATCCGGATGCAGCGCCGCTTTCTCGGCAATGCCGCCCATCAGCTCCGCACGCCGCTGACGCTGATGCGCGCGAAGATCGAGGACGTGCCCGAGCCGGCCCTGAAGATCGAGCTTGTGCGGGACGTCCGCCGCCTTACCTCGCTGGTCTCCGCCATGCTCGACCTCGCGCGCCTGCAGAATCATGCGATCGAGACGCGGCCGATCGATCTTGCCGAGATCACGCTGGACGTGCTGGCCGATTTCGGCCCCTCGGCGCTGGACGCCGGCATCGAGCTTGCGCTGGAGCGGGCCGACCAGGGACCGTTCCTGGTACAGGGCGCGGACGCCGCCATTCGCAGCGCGCTCGCCAATCTCGTCGGCAACGCACTCATCCACGCCCGTGGCGCGCGGCGCATCACCGCCACGCTCGGCCGCGATGGCATCTCGATTCACGATGACGGCGCGGGCCTGCCCGCTGGCGCCGAACACGGGCTCACCGAGCCATTCCAGACCGGCAACGGCGCGGGCGATGGCGCGGGCCTCGGCCTGTCGATTGTCCGCGAGATCATGGCGGCCCACGGCGGCGAGCTCGTCATCTCGTCCGCACCGGGTCGCGGCACGACGATGAGCCTGCGCTTTCCCGCCGCCACCGCGCCGGTCAAATCTCCGCAGCTCGATCTGCAAGTGCGCTAAGCGAGGCGCATCGGCTCTTCCCGCGAAACCGTCCGGAAACATTGGCGCAGGAAAACTTCTTCCTCGTTTCGTCCCTTCGCATCAAGCAACCAATATATTCGCCCCAGGCGATGGGAATGTTCGCACACAAGCGAACCTGTTGCTGCATCGGCGCGACCAAACCTCCGATTGCCATCCTCCACGGAGATTTTCCAATGCGTGTTCTCTCGATGATTGCCGTTGCCGGCGCGATGATTGCAAGCTCGGCCGGGGCGCTCGCCGGCGAGCTTCCCTCTTACGAAATGAAGTCGTTTCCGATCTCGACAACTCAGGTGCAGGTGCTCGGCGGCGCCGGCGTCGAGGAGCAGTCCGCAGCGCCCGCGATGATCGTCGCCGGCATGCCCGCTTCGCCCGCGCAGCTCTCGGTGCTGTCGCCCCGCGTGAAGCGGCTCGCGAGCGCCAACGTGGCGAACGAAGAACGCTAAGACAGTTTCCGGCCCCGGCTGCCCTTGCCGGGGTCGTCGCCCTCACCGTCAGCGTGAGATATAGCCTGCGGCGATCGGCTTGAACCGATAGATCAGATACGGCGTCTTGTTTTCCGCCTTCCCGCCATGGAACATCGCCGCTGCGGAGACCTGAGACGCGGACACGTACATGTACCCGTCGGGAGAGGCAGTAATCCCGTCCGGCCACACCATGTCCGGATCGCTCAGATAGGTGCGAAACTTCCGATCGGTCCCGACGACGCCAATCGATTTGGTCTCGACCGCAGTCAGGTAGATGTTGCCCGCATAGTCGATCGACAGGCCGCCATTGTTCGGCTTGTCCGAGTAGCGTTCCACCCTCGCGCTCAGCTCTTCGGCGGGCAGCTTCTCGTTGCCGAGGTCGGTGGCCTTGATGCGGTAGAGCGACCGGCCGCTGAGCGGCGCGAAATACACCCATTCGGACCTGGCATCCATCGTGATGCCGTCGCAGCCGACCTTGATGAGCGAAGGTTTGCCGTCCTTGCCGGGCACCGTCAGATCATTGCCGTCCACGGTGATCGGCACATTCTCGGGTACGGTGGATCGATCGCCGTCCAGCACGCGCCGGGCGACACCCGTATCCATGTCGATGACGATGATCGCAGCGTGAGACCCATCGCCACCGGGCCCGATGTTTTCGTCGGCGATGTAGAACTTCCGGTTCTTCTGGTCGATCACGATATCCTGCGGCTGAGAGCCTTTCACGGTCACGGGCTCCGGCATGTAATAGATGCGCTCCAGCCTGTTCGTGCGCGTGTTCCAGCCGACCAGCTTCGGCGTGATCTGTGTCCGGAATCCCATGTCGATTATCCACACGACACCGCTTTCGTCGGAACGAAGGCCCAGTACGTTGTCGAGGTACTGGTCGGTCCCTTTTCGCGGCGTATTCCATTCCGCATTTGGAAACGGCTCGAACGTCGTCGGCGACGTCAGCCGCGCCACACGAACGTCGGGGCTAAAGAATGGATGGTGGCTGAAGATCAGCTGGTTGTCGGGCGTAAACGCAATGTTGCCGACCGACTGGGGAAGCTTCGCGAAGACTTCCGCGTTGCCGCTTCCGCTCTCCGCACAGGCTCCGCCCGTGACGACTGCCGCCGACAGAAAAATGACCAGTCGAATTCCTCTCCTCACACTTAGCATCGCTCCCACCCTGTGTTTTGTAAGGTTGTTCCTGCAGGCGCTCGGTCTGCGCCGACTGCTGCCGCAGGATTTGAATGCAGAGATCCCTACCGAGCCGAGGCCGTTACGCCCCGCTGATATCTATCTTTGCGAGAGCCACGATGCGCGCTAAATTAGGGACTGACAATTACGCACAGGCCAGTCCTCTAGTATCACGGAGTGAACCATGCAGAAGCTCGGCAGCAAGAGCTATGATTGTGCTGTGGGATGCCCCGTGGAGGCCACCCTCGATCTGATCGACGGCAAGTGGAAGGGCGTAATTCTCTATCACCTGCTCGACGATACGATTCGCTTCAACGAACTCAAGCGGCGCCTGTCCCGGATCACACAGCGCATGCTGACGCGGCAGCTCCGCGAGCTCGAGGCGGCCGGCCTCATCCATCGCGAGATCTATGCGGAGGTCCCGCCGCGGGTCGAATATTCCTTGACGGCGCTTGGGCGCTCGCTCGAACCGGTCGTTCGCATGCTCTGGACATGGGGCAATCAGTATCTCGCGACGGAAGCGGCCCGTGCCGGCGCGGTCGACGGCGCCGTTTCGCTCTCGCCGCGGGTCAGACGGAGCCTGCCAGCAGGCCGCGCGTAGCGCGAGCCACCTTGCGTATCCACGGTGCCTTGAGGCGACTGCAGGCAGATCACGCAGGTCGATCGAGACGGCGTCAGTCTAGGTCGCGACGAGACGTACTTCTCCATTCTCTCATTCACCCATCCGCGCGCCGCAATCAAGCGGCGTGCGTTCTACTTATACGTATACTAATTCCAAATCTGATGATTGAGGGACCATTGCGTCCCTCCTGCACTTCAAGCCGTCGACTGCGCTTGTTAGTCGTCCGCCCCGCAAATGATGGGGTCGCGAATGACTACATATCTGAGAACGACGGCGGGATTGATCGGCGGCGCACTGCCGCTGCTGGCAGGCTTGCTGGACGCATCGCCGGCCGAGGCGCAATCGTCGCCGCAGGAATTGCCCGCCGTCGTGGTCGAGCAATCGTCGCGGCCGGCGGCGCGCGCACGTCCGGTTCGCTCCCGTCAGGCCGCACAGGCGGCAAGCCGCCGTCGCCAGGCCGAACGGACGCCGTCGAACGCCGAGACTCAAACGGCCGGCGCGGGCACGGCTGCGGAGACCGCGACAGGCCCCGTCCGCGGCTACGTCGCGACCCACAGCGGCACTGGCACCAAGACCGACACGCCGCTGCGCGAGACGCCGCAGTCGATCAGCGTGGTGACCGCCGATCGGGTCATCGACCAGGGCGCGACCACCGTGCAGGAAGCGTTGCGCTATGTGCCGGGCGTGTTCGCCGACGCCTACGGCGCGGACTCGCGCGGCGACTATCCGCGCATCCGCGGCCAGGATCCGAACATCTATCTCGACGGCACGCGGATGGTGAACACCTGGAATTTCAATGAATGGCGGCCGGAGCCCTACACGCTGGAGCGCATCGAGGTTCTGCGCGGTCCCTCCTCGGTGCTCTACGGCGACACCTCGACGGCAGGTCTCTTGAACCTGATCTCGAAGCGTCCGCAGGCGGAAAGCGCCAACGAGATCGGCGTGCAATATGGCAGCTTCAACCGCAAGCAGGTGCAGCTCGATTCCACGGGAAAGCTGACCAAGGACGGCGAGTGGCTTTATCGCTTCGTCGGCGTGTTCCGCGACAGCAACATGCAGACCGACTACGTCAAGGACGACCGCATCCTGCTGGCGCCGTCGCTGACCTGGCGCCCGACCAACAACACGAGCTGGACCGTGCTCGGCACCTATCAAAAGGACAAGACGGGTTCCTCCACGGCGTTCCTGCCGCATGAGGGGACGCTCTATCCCGGTCCCAACGGCCTCATTCCGGTCAACCGCTTCACCAGCGAGCCAGGCTGGGATCGCTACCAGACCGAGACCGGCGCCGTCTCCAGCCTGTTCGAGCACCGCTTCAACGATGGCCTGACCGTCAGGCAGAACCTGCGCTATACGCATGTCGAGGGCATCTATCACGGCCTTTATCCGGACGTGTATTCCACACCGGACAATCCGTTCCTGGATGCCGAGCGTCGCACGGTGGCGCGCTACATCTGGGCCCGGGACAGCGTCAAGGACAATTTCACCTCGGACAGCAATGCCGAGCTGAAGTTCGCAACCGGCGCGCTCTTGCACAAGACGTTGTTCGGCGTCGACTACCGCGGCTACAAGGAGCGCGCTTCGTCCGGCGGGGGCTACGACGCGACGCCGTTCGATCTCTACGCGCCGGTCTACACCGGCGTCACGCCGCCGGTCATGTCGGCGGAGCCCGATCTGCGGCAGAGCCAGCTCGGCCTCTACGCTCAGGACCAGTTGCGGCTCGGGCCGTGGCTCGCCGTGCTCGGCCTGCGCCACGACTACGTCACCAGCGACACGCAGGGCTCGCCGGTCGAGCATTACCAGGCGACCACGGGCCGCGCCGCGCTGATGTACGAGCTGCCGTTCGGCGTCACGCCCTACGTCACCTATGCACAATCGTTCAATCCGGTGTTCGGCAGCGGTGTCTGCGCCACGGGAGCCTGCACGCCACAGCGCGGCGAGATGGTGGAGCTCGGCTTCAAGTACAATCCGGCGCCCGGCAATGCCATCAATGGCGCGATCTTCGACACCACCGAGCGGAACAGGCTCGCCAGCGATCCCGACAATCCGCTGCTCTCGATCCAGACCGGCAAGGTCCGCATCCGCGGCGCCGAACTCGAGGTTCTTACGCGCGTCACGCCGGATCTCGATCTGATCGCCGCCTACGCCTATCTCGACGCCCGCGTCGAGAGCGGCGACAATGCCGGCAAGCATGTCGAGACCGTGCCGGATCACCAGGCCTCGCTCTGGGCGAAGTACCGCCTCACTTTGCTCGGCCTGCCCGGCGTCACGCTCGGCGGCGGCGTACGCTACGTCGGCCAATCCTGGGACGGCACCGACACCATCCGCACGCCCGACTACACCTTGTTCGACGCCATGGTCCGTTACGACAACGGCCCCTGGCGACTTCAGGTCAACGCCAGCAATCTCTTCGACAAGCGCCATCTCACGACCTGCCTGTCGCGCGGCGACTGCTTCCTCGGCACCGGTCGCACGGTGCTCGGCAGCGTGACCTACAAATTCTAGGAGCGAGGGCTACGTCATGCTGCCCGGCAATGACGTAGCAATCGCATTCCAGAAGCCTGCGCCGAAGCTTGAATCTTGACGCCTTCTCCTGCAAGCCGGTTGGCAAGACCCACAGGATCTCATGCCATGACCCAGATGAAGGCAGCAGTGATACGCGAGGCCGGCGGCCCCGAGGTGCTGCGTATCGAGAGCTGGCCCGTGCCGACGCCTGCGCCGGATCAGGTTCTCATTCGCGTCAAGGCCTTCGGCCTCAACCGGTCCGAGCTCTTCACCCGGCGCGGCCTGTCGCCGGGCGTGAGCTTTCCGCGCGTGCTCGGCATCGAGGCGGTCGGCCTCATCGAGGAAGCGCCGGGCGGCCGATTTCGCAAGGGGCAGATCGTCGCAACCGCCATGGGCGGCATGGGACGGCAGTTCGACGGCGGCTACGCGGACTATGTTTGCGTGCCCGCCGCACAGGTCCAGGTGCTCGAGACCAACCTGTCGTGGGAGACGCTCGGAGCTTTGCCGGAGATGCTCCAGACCGCCTGGGGTTCGCTGTTCACCGCCTTGCAGCTCAAGCGCGGCGAGCGGCTCCTGATCCGGGGCGGAACCACCTCGGTCGGCCTTGCGGCTGCGGCCATCGCGAGCATGCACGGCGCCGAGGTGATCTCCACTACGCGCAATCCCGCGCGCATGGAGCTGGTGCGCTCCGCCGGGGCAGACCTTGCCATCATCGACGACGGCCGGATCGCCGAGACGGTCAAGGCTGCAAGCGGAGGCGGCGTCGACAAGGTGCTGGAGCTGATCGGCACGACAACGCTGGCGGACTCCCTGCAATGCGCGCGGGCGAACGGCATCGTCTGCATGACGGGCATGGTCGGAGACAAATGGTGGTTCGATCAATTCAGCCCGATGGACGTCATCCCCAATGCCGTCAACCTCACCGTTTACTCCGGAGGCCCTGACGACTTCATGCAGACGCCGTTGCAGGAACTGGTGCGGCAGATCGAAACAGGCGCGCTTCGGGTCCAGGTCGGGCGGGTCTTTCATCTCGCGGAGATCGCGGAGGCGCACCGCTGCATGGACGCCAACGCGGCCGGCGGAAAAATCGTCGTCCTCACCGATTGAGGATGCGCCTCTTCCCCCGATGACGAGCCGGACCGCTACGTCATGCTGCCCGGCATGAAGCAGCGCACGCGCGGATGGCCGTCGATATAGTGCTTCCAGACCATGGTGCGGCCGATCTTGTTCGGCACGGTGATCACGGCGCCGTCGGGCACGACCACCCATTCGTCGTCGAGATGCACGCGGTAACGCCCCTTGTCGGACTCCCAATCGACATCGGCGACCACGTAGCCGTCGGCATCGGAGCAGCATTGTCCGTATTCGCTTTGCAGGCTTTCGAACCAGGGCTTGAGCGGCGAGTTGGCGTAGCGGCCGTCGTCGCGCGCCAGCGCCGAGGTCGCCAGCAGCGCCATCAGCCCCGGCAGCGCCGCCGCACATAGTCTTGCAAGTCGCATGTCGTCTCCGCGGATCGCAATCAGCGCCGCGAGGGACAAACATCACCGTCCGCCTTCCGCACGGTGGCGGCAGGCGTGAAGACGGCGACTCGCTCCCCAGCGGCTTTGCCACAGCTATGCAAATCCAGCGCCAGCGCGCATTCCGGACAACTACTGCCGCAAGGTGTTGCGCGCAGCTTCTGCAGGCTCCCGCGCCGGCGATCGCCGCGGCCATTTTGAAGGCTTTCCTTGTCGCGCCGGGACGTGTACGAACATTGCCGCGAACCTTATCGCATCGTTTAACCAGCTGTTTCGATTAGAGAAATCGGGTGCCAGCGTGACAGGCATTGGACCGTCAGCGCTATGAATTCGAGAGAGTTGCTCCCTGGCCAGCAGGATGCGACCGATTTGCCCGCAAACCAGGTGCAGTTTGCGCTCGTGATTTCGCGCATGCTGGAGACGATCAAGGACGACGCGGAAGCCAGGCGGCAGATGGTCTACGATCTTGCCCGCTACAAGCTTCAGGAGCAGTTCACCTACGCCGACGCCAGAAACATCGACCAGATGAAGCGGGCGCTCGAGATCGCCATCGACGAGGTCGAAAAATTCTCGCGTGAGCAGGCGCCGCTGGAACGGTTGCCGCAACACCAGCTCACCTCGTCGACAACGGCCGAGCCCGGTGGCCTTCTGGTGTCCGGCGATGCCAACGTTCCGCGATCAGGGGTCGGGGCATCCCGCAGCAAGCTGCCGGTGATCTCATATCCGCTCTGGCCCGTGATCAAGCGCACGGCGGTCATCCTGCTCGCCGCCAGCGCCGTCGTTCTTCTCATCTCGCAGCGAGACCATATCGCCGCGCTGCGCCGGCTGATCTCGTCCCAGCCCCCGGAGATCGCGCTGGTCGCGCCCAAACCGGAGACGACGATCACGGTCGCCAAGCCGGAGATGGTGACGCCCGCCGCGCCTGCCCCAACGCGCGTGCTGCCAACCGATTACGGCATCTACGCCTTGATCGACGACAAGTCGCTGGCAGAGCTGAATGCGGCCGGCGTGATGGCGCCCGACATGCGCATTGCGATTTCAGCGGCGTTCAAGAAACCCGATCGGCCTCGCCTGTCCAACGGCCGCGTCAAGTTCATCGTGTTTCGCCGCGATGTCGCAAAGGCCATTCCCGAACGCGTCGAGGTTCGGGTCGTGGCGAAAATCGCCAAGGAATATTCGACCGACGCTGCAGGCAAGACACCGAATGGCGGAGACGATTTCGGGGTCATCCGCAACATCGCCTATCCGTTCCGGGCGTCGCCGATTTCAGGAACACCCGAAATGTACGAGCTTCATGCCGGCGATTCAGAGCTTGATCTCCCGCCGGGTTATTACATCCTGAGCCTGGGAACGCAGGCCTACTATTTCCAGGTCGATGGCGAGGTCACCGATCCCCGGCATTGCCTCGAGCGTGTCGTCACCGGCAACGGCACCTTCTATGCGCCGTGCAAGAAGGCGCGGACGTATTGACGATTCCGTAGCCCGGGCGAGCGCAGCGATATCCGGGACAAGTGGTCCCGCATGTCGCTTCGCGCATGCGGGCCGCAAGTGAAGCGGCAGCAAACCTACTGCTTCGGCGCCGGCGCCATCATCGCGCCACCCTTCTTCGCGGGCGCGGGTGCAGGCTTCGCCGTCGCGGCCGCCTGGGCGGGCAGATATTTGGCGACGATGGCGGGATCGACCTGGGCGATGTTGGTGTCCGGCAGGCGTGTCCAGGTCTCGTCCTTGCCGAACAGGGAAATGCCGAGAAAGCCGCGCATGGTCAGGGTCTGGCCATCAGGGCTCACCGTCATCTTGGCCTTCCAGATGTTGCCGTCGCGCGGATTGACCACGTTGCCGCCGTCATATTTCAAGCCGTCGCGCTTCATGTCGCGGATGAAGGAGAGTCCGAGCACCGGCTGGTTCTTGCGATCGTCAGTGCATTTCGTGCAGGCCTCGTTCGGATCGTCGCCGGGGCGCGGAAAGGTCTTTGCGATCACGCCCTCGAAGATGCCGTTGTGGTCGATGAAGAGAAACCATCCCACCGTCTTGCCGTCCTCGACCTTCTGCCAGAGCCCTGCAGCGGTTGGCTGGGCCGGCGTCGCCGCCGGGGTTTGCGCCGCAGCCGGGCTCGCCGCGCCGAACGACAGCGCGAGCGCGAGCAGCGAGAGCAGCCGAAAGCCGGAAAACAGATTCCGCATTATGATCACCTTGCTATTCCACGACTGGAATGGCCGCAGACTACGGCGATTTCGCGAACGGTTCCAGCACCAGAAACATGGGGCATCGCCCTCCCGCTCGCTTGCGGTCAGTTGACCCCGAGCTTCTTTTGCAGGCTGGAGGACGAGGTCGTGTACTGGAACACGAGCCGCTTCTCCGGATAGACGTAGCGATGTGCTTTTTGCGACATCAGCGCGCCCTCGTGGAAGCCGCACAGGATCAGCTTGATCTTGCCGGGATAGGTGTTGATGTCGCCGATGGCGAAGATGCCCGATACGTTGGTCTCGAACGCGGATGTCTCGACCGGCACCAGATTGTTCTCCAGCGCAATGCCCCAGTTCGCGACCGGACCGAGCTTCATGGTCAGCCCGAAGAACGGCAGCATGGTATCGCAGGCGATCTCGGTGACGGTGTTGTCGTTGCCCTTGATGGTTGCACCGGTCAGCTTGCCCTCGGCGCCGGCGAGTGCAGTGACCTGGCCGAGCCGGAGATCCATCTTGCCGCCCGCGACCAGCGCACGCATCTGCTCGACGCTGTGAGGGGCGGCGCGAAACTCGTCGCGACGGTGCAGAAGCGTGATGCGCTTGGCTATCGGATGCAGATTGAGCGTCCAGTCGAGCGCGGAATCGCCGCCGCCGACGATCAGCACGTTCTTGTCGCGGAACGTCTCCATCTTGCGCACGGCGTAGTGCACCGAGCTGCCCTCATAGGCCTCGATGCCCGGCACCGGCGGCCGCTTGGGCTGGAACGAGCCGCCGCCAGCCGCGATCACCACCACCTTGCACTCGAACACCTTGCCGGTATCGGTGGTGCAACGAAATGCGGGATCGCCGATCTTCTCCACCGTCTCGACCATCTCGCCGAGATGGAAGGTCGGATGGAACGGCTTGATCTGCTCCATCAGCGCCTCGGTGAGCCCCTGCCCCGAAACCTGCGGAATGCCGGGGATGTCGTAGATCGGCTTTTCCGGATAGAGCTCGGCGCACTGGCCGCCGACCTTGTCGAGGATGTCGACGAAATGCGCCTTCATGTCGAGAAGGCCGAGCTCGAAGGCGGCGAACAGACCGCAGGGGCCGGCGCCAATAATCAGCACATCGGTTTTGATCACGTCGCTCATGTCGTCTCTTTATCGATCGTTATCGGTGGGACGGCGCCCGGCGGGCAGAGGTGACCCTGCCTGTCTAGCCAACGGGGATGGATCAGGGAAGGCATAAAAGCGGGAGCGCCCCGCAGCCGCGCCCACTTGCCGGGTCAAAATAACTGGGCTGTAACGAGGACGGATATGACGGAGATCAATCGGTGAACGCACCAAGCCGCCTCGATACGACGCCGCGCCTGGAGGACTACCCCTACCGCCTCGGCGACAACGTCCGCTTCGGCGATCTCGATCCCAACCAGCACGTCAACAACGCGGTCTACGCCACCTATTTCGAGACCGGCCGTGTCACGCTGATGAAGAGCCCGGACTACGGGCTTACGCCGCCGGGCCTCGCCTGGATCATGGTGCGGCTCGACATCCATTTCCGCGCCGAGCTGCACTGGCCGAACACGATCGAGCTCGGCCTCGGCGTGGTGAAACTGGGACGGACGTCGGTGACCTTCGAGCAGGTCGTGTTCTCGCAGGGAAAATGCATCGCCTCGGCGACGTCGGTCGGCGTCATGCTCGATGAGGCGACGCGGCGGCCGGCACCGCTGACCGCGGAGATCGTCGAGAAGCTCAAACCCTGGCACAAGCGCGGCATCGAGGTCGCACCGCCGACCACCTGACGCAGAGCGACGATTGAATCAGGCCTGCCGTTCCGGCGTCGCCACGACCAGCCCGTCGAGCTCGTCGGAGACCTTGATCTGGCAGGACAGGCGCGAGTTCGGGCGCACGTCGAAACCGAAGTCGAGCATGTCCTCTTCCATCGGGGTCGGGCTGCCGACCTTCTCGCGCCAGGCTTCGTCGACATAGACATGGCAGGTCGCGCAGGCACAGGCGCCGCCGCATTCGGCCTCGATGCCGGGAATGCTGTTGCGGATGGCGGCTTCCATCACGGTTGCGCCGTTCTCGATTTCCACCGTACGGGTTTCGCCCTTGTGGTCGACAAAGTGAATCTTGGCCATGTGTGCTCGTGCTGCCGCGATGTTGGGAATGAAGGAGGGTCCGGGCTGTCCTATAACGGGTCGGTTAGCCCGGCGCCATAGCGTTTTCGAGCGACGTGGATCCCGGTTCGGGTGCAGAAAATACGTCAAAACAAAAGACTAGAGGCACCCGCCGTTTCGGGGGGCCGGCCTAGTGCTTCAGGATCGCCTCGATGGCGGCGCGGACCTCGGCGACGGCCTCCTTCAGCGCGGCGAAGGCGTGGGACCGGTCGTGGCCGGTCCGGATCGCGGTCTCCAGCTCAGCGGCGGCATCCGCTACCGCAAAGGCGCCGATCCCGCGGGCCGAGCCCTTGAGCTTGTGCGCGAGCGCGCCGGCCTCGGCCGGCAAACCGGTCATCGCGGCAAGCAGGTGGACCGCCTGCTCGGCAAACATCGCGAGCACTTCCTGTTCCAGCTCGGCATCGCCGAGCGTCATGCGGGAGAGGTGGTCGAGATCGAGCGGGCTGTCGATGGGCGCAAGCGGGGGCGAGGGCATCCATTCCATCCGTTGCAGTTCAGGCGTCATGGCGCAGGCCCCGGCATCGCGCGACAGTTCCGCCCGGTTCGGCGGCGCGGTTCCTCCCACCCAAGCATGGAAATGGTTAACGAAATGTTTGGGCCGTTTTACGTAATTCCGCCCGCATATTGACGAAAAGTTGCCGCAATCTGGCGAGTCCGGTGGAGAATTGCATTTATTGCTAAGGCGTTACGGCGCGATCCTGTTAACGATGATTAAGATTGTCTTAATCGCAGGCATTTCATTCGCGACGCTCTGCCAATAGGATGTTGCAGAAATTGGCGGACAAGCCGTCCGGGTGGGGACGGCTCGGAGATCCGCGCAAGCGGCATGATCCGGTCTGTGGGCTTGCGTAGCGCGCGGGGCTCGCGGGGGGACGCGTACCAGTAACGAGGGCTCGGACTGAACATGGCGAACACTCCGAAAAAGGTCAAAGACCCGACAGAAGTTGCGCTTTCTGCGATCCAGGAAGCCCTGAACATCAGCGACACCGCTGCGGACACCAGCCGCAACGCCTCGATGCGCAACGAAACGGCGCCTTCGGTGGCCCCCCCGGCGCCCCCGATCTATGACGAGCCGACATTCGAGCCGCGCCCTGCCGCCAACGAGCGCGCCACCGTGTTCGATACGATCGAGGAGCCGCGTTCCTCGCGCCGTGCCGCCAATGACGACCGCGAGACCATCGGCCAGCTGCTCCAGGCGCTTCAGAAGGGCCGCCCGGCCCGCAGCGTCTATACCTTCGCCACCATCTTCGCCGGCGTCTGGCTCGCCGCCTGCGCCGCGCTGACCGTCGGCTTCCTGCCCTCGATCCAGGCCGCCATGGGCCAGAGCGGCGGCGTGCTGGTCATCGCCGGCCTGATCGCGATGTTCTTCGCGCCCATCATGCTGTTCTACTTCCTGGCGAGCCTGGTCTGGCGCGGCCAGGAAATGCGCATGATCGCGCAGGCGATGGCGCAGGTCGCGATCCGCTTCTCCGAGCCGGAAGGTTCGGCCTCCGATTCCATGGTCACCGTCGGCCAGGCCATCCGCCGCGAGGTCGCGGCGATGGGCGACGGCATCGAGCGCGCCATCGCGCGCGCCGGCGAGCTCGAGACGCTGGTCGCCAACGAGGTCGCCGCGCTTGAACGCGCCTATTCCGACAACGAAGTGCGCATCCGCGCCCTGCTCCAGGACATCGCGCATCAGCGCGACAATTTGGTCGGCCAGGCCGAGCAGGTCCGCAGCGCCATCTCCGGCGTGCAGATCGATTTGCGCCACGACATCGCGCTGATCTCGGATGCGATCGCATCGCGCGTCGACGAGGTCGCCAAGTCCATCACCGGCGCGCTCGAAGAGCGCGGCGCCCACATCACCGGCGCGCTCAGCAATGCCGGCGACAACATGATCCTGGCGCTCGGCGAGCGCGGCGGCGACCTGCTCGACCGCCTCGAGGAAGCCAGCAACGAGACCACGCGCGCCGTGCTCGACGCCAGCGAGCGGCTGACCACCAGCCTCAACTTCAAGACCGGTCACGTCCACGACGAGTTCGTCGACCTCGCCGACCGCGTCCACGAGATGCTGAACGAGCGTATCGACCGCATCACCGGCGAGTTCGAGCAGCGCTCCGCCGCGATCGTCGACGGCATCTCCGAGCGCACCGAGCAGGTGCATGACAGCCTGAAGAACTCGTCGGACTCCCTGCTGCTCGAGCTCGAGCTGCGCTCCAACGACCTCTCCGCCAAGATCGACGACGCCGGCAACCGCCTCGCCAACCACATCATGACGAGCGGCGACAAGGCGAGCGAGGCGCTCGACGCCACCGTCAACACCCTCGTCGCCAAGGTCGTGAGCCAGACCGAGACCGCGCACGACTCGCTGTCGCTCCAGATGAGCGCCTTCGACGAACTGGTGAAGAACCAGGGCACCGAGCTGGTCGAGAAGTTCGCCCGCGATTCCGGCACGCTGGGCGCGCTGATCACCCGCCACATCTCCGAGTTCGACCGCACCGTGAAGACGTTCGGCGGCGAGATCGTCGAGCGCATGGGCCAGCGCACCCACGACATCCATGAGTCGCTGAAGACCTATGTCGACAATTTCGACACCCGCTTCACCTCGAACGGCGGCGCGATCACGGCCGTGCTCGATCAGCGCCTGGTGCAGTTCGAGACCACGGTCGGCGAACGCGTCACCAATCTCGATGCCTCGCTGAACGGCAAGATCGCCGGCCTCGACAGCACGATTGAAAGCCACATCAAGACCTTCGACGCGCAGCTCGGCGGCCGCGTCGGCGCGCTCGAACAGTCGTTCGACACCCGCGCCAGGTCCGTGACCGAAACGATCGACGCACGTCTGAACACGCTCTCCGCGTCGCTGACCGACGGTGCCGCGCAGGCGATCCAGTCGGTCGATACGCGCCTGACGCATCTCACGACGACGCTCACCGGCGGTGCGTCGCAGGCGCTCGAGGCCATCGACTCCCGTCTCACCGACCTCACGACGACGCTGACCGGCGGCGCATCGCAGGCACTCGAGGCCATCGACTCCCGCCTGATCAACCTGACCACAACGCTGACCGACGGCGCATCGCAGACGATCCAGACGATCGATACGCGCCTGACGCATCTCACGACGACATTCAACAGCGGCGCGTCGCAGGCGCTCGAGTCCGTTGACAGTCGCCTCACCTACCTGACCAGCGCGCTGACCAACGGCGCCTCGCAGGCCGTGCAGTCGATCGACACGCGTCTCACCCTGCTGACCTCGACCCTCACCGACGGCACCGCGCAGGCGATCGAGGCGGTCGACCGCCGCATCACCGGCGTCACCGAGATCATCGACGTCCGCAGCACGCATCTGACCGACACGGTCACGGCGCGCTTCCAGGACATCCAGCAGGCCATCGAGACCAAGGTCGGCTCTGTCGCCAGCGACATCGACGTGCGCGTGGCGCAGTTCGAGGACCTGCTCGGCTCGCGCGTCGAGGCCGTCGCCGGCCGCATCGAGAGCAGCGGCCGCCAGGCCAGCGAGGACATGATGTCCCGCGCCGAGATGATCTCGACCGCGATCCGCTCGCATGTCGAGGACGCCGAGCGCTCGCTCACCAACCTCGTCGTCAACACCAGCGAGACCATCCAGACCGGGGCGCGCACCGCCCAGCAGTCGCTGATGACGGTCTCCTCCGACGTCAACGCCCAGCTCAAGATGACCTCCTCCGAGGTCGAGCGCGCGCTGACCGCGGTCGGCACTGGTGCCGCGAACTCGATCCTGACCAGCGCCCGCGAAGCACAGTCGACGCTGGTCGCGGCCTCCGGCGATGCCTCCAACCAGATCAAGGGGCTCGCGGCCGACGTCGAACGCACGCTGTCGGCGGCCGGTTCTGCGACCGCAGCCTCGATCCTGGCCGGCGCCCGCGAGGTGCAGACCACGCTCGTCACGGCGTCCTCGGATGCGGCCATCCACGTCAAGACGCTCACCGCCGACGTGCAGCGCTCGCTCTCGCTGGCCGGCGCCACCACGGCGGAATCCATCACCGCCGGCGCCCGCGATGCGCAGAGCGCGCTGATCGCGGCCTCGAGCGAGACCGCCAACCAGATCAAGGCGCTGTCCTCGGACGTGCAGCGTTCGCTCTCGATGGCCGGCACCGCGACGGCCGAGACCATCACGAGCGGCGCCCGCGAGGCCCAGAACACCCTCGTCACGGCGTCCTCCGATGCGGCGAGCCAGGTCAAGTCGCTCGCGGCCGAAGTGCATCGCTCGCTCTCGCAGGTCGGCCAGTCGACCGCCGAGACGATCACGACCAGCGCCCGCGACGCCCAGAGCACCCTGCTCACGGTCTCGGCCGAACAGACCAGCCAGGTCCGTTCGCTCGCGGCCGAGATGCAGCGCGCGCTGGCGACCGCCGGCGGCGCCACCATCGAGGCGCTCACCAGCGGCGTGCGCGAGGCCCAGGGCACGCTGATCTCCGCTTCGACGGATGCGGCAGGCCAGATCAAGTCGCTGACCGCGGACATCGAGCGCACGCTGACCTCGGTCGGCGCCGACACCGCCTCGACCATCCTCAACAGCGCGCGTGAGGCACAGACCTCGCTGACCTCGACCTCGGCGGATGCCGCGAGCCAGATCCGCACGATCTCGACCGAGATCGAGCGCGTGCTCAGCACGGCCACGACCAATGCCGCCAACGACATCCAGACCAGCGCGCTCAACGCCCAGAATGCGCTGATCAACGCCTCTAACGAGGCGAGCTCGCGGGTCAAGTCGAGCTCGGCGGACGTCGAGCGTTCGGTGCTCGCCGCCAGCAGCAGCTTCGGCCAGGCCATGACCGGCAAGACCGACGAGATCGTCACCTATGTGCAGCAGCAGTCCGACCGGCTCGCGAACATGATCGACGCCAAGCGCGGCTCGCTCGTGGATGCGATCGGCTCGAAGACCAGCCAGCTCACGCTCGACATCGACCGCGTGACCTCGGACGCGCTGAAGTCGATCGAGACCCGCGGCCATGCGTTCTCGCAGACCATGATGGGCAACGGCTCGGAAGTCGCCCGCACCATCAATGCGGCGAGCGAGATGGCCACCGGTGCCGTCAACAAGTCGCTCAAGGACCTCGAGCAGGCCTCGCGCGCGGCGATCGACCAGTCGCGCCAGGTCTCGATCGCGGCCGTCACCGAGATGCAGGAGACCAGCAAGATCCTGCGCACCGACACGGTCGCCCTGTTCGAGCGTCTGCGCGAAGGCAACATCCTCCTCCAGGAGGTGCTGACCGGTGCGCACGACAACCTCAACTCGCTCGAGCGGGCGCTGGTGACGCGTGTCGCCGACTTCGTCTCGGCGATGAACGACGTCACCTCGCGCAACGGCGCTGCGACCCAGAACCTGGAAGACCAGCTCAACGTCTTCAACACGAAGACCACGCGGGCGCTCCAGGATCTCGGCGAGCTGTCGACCCAGTTCGACGCGCACGGCAAGGCGCTCGTCGAGGCCGCCCAGGTCGTCGAGCAGAGCAACAAGAACACCACTGCCTCGCTCGCCGAACGCAAGCAGGCGCTGGAATCGCTGGTCACCACGATCGACCTGCGCACGGCCGATCTCGACCAGCGCCTGTCGCGCTTCACCGGCCTGCTCGATGAGTCGCTGGCCGCGGCCGAAGAGCGTGCCCGCGACATCGCCCGCGTCGTCGCCGAGACCGCCGGCGCAGGTTCCGCCGCGATCACCCGCCAGTTCGAGGCGGTGCGCGCGGCGTCCGAGGAGGAGCACCGGCAGACCCTCGACGCCATGCACGACATCTACCGCCAGACCACGGACGAGGCGGATGCGATGTTCAAGCAGTCGACCGAGAAGTTCTCCAACCTCGTCTCCAGCATGAAGCAGATGGCCTTCGAGATGCACAACGAGCTCGAAGCCACCCGCAACGAGCTGCGCCGCGGCGTGCTCGAGATGCCGCAGGAGGCCGCCGAGAGCACTGCGCAGATGCGCAAGGTGATCGTCGACCAGATCGAGGCCCTCGCCGAGCTCAACCGCATCGTGGCCCAGCACGGCCGCGGCCTCGACGTCACCACGACGGGCCGCGCTTCCGTCGCCGTCCAGCGCCAGGAAGAACCGATGCTGGCGACCGCCGGCGGTCGTGGCACCGAGACCCGCATGCGCGACACCGGCAGCGCCTCGACGCTGCCGCCGCCGGACCTCGGCATGCCGGCTCCCTCGCGCCGCACCGAAGCGCCGCCGGTCGCGCCTTCCAGCAACGACCAGGGCCGCGACGGCTGGCTGTCGGACCTGTTGAGCCGCACCGACGCCAATCAGGGCACGCCGACCGGACGTGAAGCCCCGCGCAGCCGCCAGGCTGCACCGGCTCCGCAGCCGCAGGCGCCGCAGGGTGGCGGCAATCCGCTGGAATCGCTGTCGCTCGACATCGGCCGGCTGATGGACCGCAACCTCGCCTCCGAGATGTGGGACCGCTACCAGCGCGGCGAGAACAAGGCCTTCACCAAGCGCCTCTACACGCCCGCCGGCCAGAAGGCCTTCGATGAGGTCGCCCGCAAGTACCGCGCCGACCGCAACTTCAAGGGCACGGTCGACCGCTATGTCGCCGAGTTCGAACGCCTGCTCGACGAAGTCGCCCGCGACGGCCGCGGCCCGCAGGAGCTGCGCAGCCACCTGACCTCGGAGACGGGTCTGGTCTATACCCTGCTCGCGCATGCGGCGGGCCGGCTGGGGTAAGACGAAGTTCGCGAATGGTGAGTGGCGAATAGCGAATGAAAAACGGAGCCCTCGCGGGCTCCGTTTTGTTTTGGATTGATGCAGTACAGATAGCCTATTTGCTATTCGCCACTCACCATTCGCCCGTTACTGCCGCCTGCGCTCGCTCGCCGCGGGCTTCGGCGGTTCGGCCGGCGGCGGAGCGGCTGCTGGCGCGCTGTTGCTGGCGCCGAACAGCACGCGGGTCGGATTGCGGTCGAAATTGTTCACGGCGCGGCTGATGTCGCCCAGCGTACGGCGGCCGTCGGCCATCAGCGCGCCGGAGCGCTTGTCGAAATCGTCGGCGAGCTCGCGGATCGACTTCACCGCCTGAAACAGCTCGCCGCCGTCCTTGCCGCCGGCGAGGGTATTCAGGCCGAGCATGAGATTGTCGGCCTTGAGCATGACGCCGTCGACCTTGCCCATGATGACGTCGATCTTCTCGGAGTTGCGCGCCAGAGAGCTCGTGAAGGTCTCCAGATTCTTCAGCGAGTTCTTCACCGATTCCTGATTGTCGGCGACGATCTTGTTGATGTTCTGCAACGTGCCGCGGATCGCCTCGGTGACGTCCTGCAGCTTGTTGGGATCGGCGGTCAGCGTCGGGATGCCGTCCTGGTCGAGCGGCGGCGGCGGCGCGGCCTCGTCGCCGCCCTTGAGCGAGATCGCGGCAACGCCGGTGAGGCCCTGGAATTCGAGGCCGACCAGGGTGTCCTTGCGGATCGGCGCATTGTTCTCGATCATGGCGAGTGCGACAACCCGCCGCGGGTTGTCCAGCTTCACCGAGACCACTTCGCCCACCCGGATACCGTTGAAATTGACGCTGCCGCCATTGCGCAGGCCCGCCGCCGGACCTTCGAACACGACGCGCAGCGGACTGCGCTGCTTGGTGGTGTGCAGCGACTGGAACCAGAGCACGAAGCCGATCGCCGCGGCAATCACCGCCAGCGTGAACGATCCGATCAAGACGTAGTTCGCCCGCGTTTCCATCAGGTGCTCCGGCTACTCATCCCAGCTACTCAACCCATGACCGCGCGGGCGCGCTTGCCATGGAAATACTGCCTCAACCAGGGATGCTGCGAGGCCTGCATGTCGGCGATCGACCCTGCCGCAATGATCTTACCGTTCCCTAAAACGGCGATGCGGTCACATGCTGTGTAAAGGCTGTCGAGGTCGTGGGTTACCATGAAAACGGTCAGCCCCAAAGTGCGCTGGAGCGTCCTGACCAGCTCGTCGAAGTCGCCGGCGCCGATCGGATCGAGGCCCGAGGTCGGCTCGTCGAGGAAAACGAGGTCCGGATCGAGCGACAGCGCACGTGCGAGCGCGACGCGCTTGATCATGCCGCCCGAGAGCTCCGACGGGAAACGCTCGGCGACCTCGGGCTTCAGACCGACCATGGTCAGCTTGGCCATGGTGATCTCGTCCATCAGCCGCTGCGAGACGCGTAAGTATTCGCGCATCGGGAACTGGATGTTCTGCCGCACGGTGAGCGAAGAGAACAGCGCGCCCTGCTGGAACAGCACGCCCCAGCGCCGCTCGACGTTGCGGCGCTGCGACGTGTTGGAGGAATCGAGGTCGACGCCGAACACCTCGATGGAGCCTGCCACCTTCGGCACGAGACCGATGATGGTGCGCGTCAGCACCGACTTGCCCGCGCCGGAAGGACCGACGAAGCCGAGGATCTCGCCGCGCTTGACGTCGAGGTTGAGGCCGTCGAGCACGCGCGTGCTGCCGAACTGCACGGTGATGTCGCGGACGCGGATGATGGGGTTCTGGATCTCGCTTTGAGCTTCACTTGCCATCGTCACATTCCGATCGAGGCGAAGAAGATCGCGAACACGCCGTCCATGACGATGACGAAGAAGATGCCCTTCACCACCGACGCGGTGGTGTGCTGTCCGAGCGATTCCGCGCTGCCCTGCACGGCGAGACCCTCGACGCAGGCGACGATGCCGATCACGGCGGCCATCACCGGTGCCTTCACGATGCCGACGATGAAATGGTCGATCGAGATGGCATCGCGCAGGCGCAGCAGAAAGGCTTCGGGCTCGACCCCGCCATAGAGCCAGGCGACCAGCCCGCCGCCATAGAGCGCGGCCATGGCGCCGAGGAAGGCGAGGATCGGCAGCGCCAGCACCAGCGCCAGCATGCGCGGCAGCACCAGCACCTCGATCGGGTCGAAACCCATGGTGCGCAGCGCGTCGATCTCCTCGCGCATCTTCATCGAGCCGAGCTCGGCGGTGTAGGCGCTGCCGGAGCGGCCCGCGACCATGATGGCGACCAGCAGGACGCCGATCTCGCGCAGGACCAGCACACCGAGCATGTCGACGACGAAGATGTCGGCGCCGAACCTGCGGAAATGAAAGATGCCCTGCTGGGCGATGATGCAGCCGATCAGGAAGGTGATCAGCACGATGATCGGCACCGCGCGCCAGCAGACCTGCTCCATGTGGTGCACGGTGGAGGTCAGGCGGAACGAGCGCGGATGGATCAGCACGCGCGCTCCCGCCGCAAGCACCGCGCCGAGCATGTCGATCAGGCCCGCCACCGTCCCGGCGACACCCGCCACGGTCCGGCCGATCTGCTCCAGCATGCCGGTGATGGTGATGGTGCTGGCGTCGACCACCGGCGTCGCCCTGACCCGCCGCACCTCGTCGACGAGGCTCGAATAATTGGCGGAGAGGCCCGCGATCTGCGCCTCGGCCGCGCCCTGCGTCAGGCTGCGGCGCAGCCGCTCGATCAGCCAGGCGCCGAACGTGTCGAGCTTGGCGACCTCGGAGACGTCGATGAAGATGTTCTGGGGGCTGCCGGCGAGCTTCTCGGCATCCGCGACCATCCGCTCCAGGACCGGCGCAAAGCTCGCAGTCCAGGTTCCGGTGGCGCAGAGTGCCAGCGCGTTGCCCTTTGCAATCCGTTCCAGCTTCGGATCGCCAGTCAAGATATCCGCTCCCGTGCCGGGGCGGAGGAAATCAGATAGTTGCGCACGCGCCCTTACCCGGAGAAGGTATCCCCAACTGGTTAACGTTAGTTGCAACAGGTAACTAGCAGGTTCAGATTTCGCCAGAGTTCAAAATGACTTCCAGCAAAGTTCCGGCCCTTCGGGCGCGAATCGAGCGCTTTTCCATTGCCGGCAGTTTCACCATCAGCCGGGGCGCCAAGACCGAGGCCGTGACCGTTATGGCCGAAGTGAGCCAGAACGGCCTCACCGGCCGCGGCGAATGCGTGCCCTATCCGCGCTATGGCGAGACGCCCGAGGCGACCCTCGCGGCCATTGAGGCCATGCAGGCGGCCGTGGCCGGCGGTATCACCCGGCAGGCGCTGCAAGCCGCCATGCCGCCGGGCGCGGCCCGCAACGCGCTGGATTGCGCCCTGATCGACCTCGAGGCCAAGGCCGGGGGCATGCGGGCCTGGAGCCTGCTGGACCGCCCGACCCCGGGCGAGCGCACCACCGCCTACACGATTTCGCTCGGTACCCCCGAGGCGATGGCCGCGGCGACCGCGAAAGCGGCGCACCGGCCGCTGCTCAAGATCAAGCTCGGCGGCGACGGCGATCCGGAGCGGATCGCGGCGGTGCGCAAGGCCGCCCCGGAATCCGAGCTGATCGTCGATGCCAACGAGTCCTGGACCGAAGCCAATCTGGAGCACAATCTCGCCGCCTGCGACGCCGTCGGCGTCACCCTGGTGGAGCAGCCGCTGCCGGCCGGGAAGGACGACGCGCTGGCACGGATCAAGCGGCCGCTCGCGGTCTGCGCCGACGAGAGCGTGCATGACCGCAGCTCGCTCGCCCCCTTGCGCGAGCGCTACGATGCCGTGAACATCAAGCTCGACAAGACCGGCGGCCTCACCGAGGCGCTGGCGATGGCGGACGCGGCGCAATCGCTCGGCTTCGAGATCATGATCGGCTGCATGGTCGCCACCTCGCTGTCGATGGCTCCCGCGATGCTGGTGACGCCGCAGGCGCGCTTCGTCGATCTCGACGGTCCCCTGCTGCTGGCGCGCGACCGCGATCACGGCCTGCGCTATGACGACAGCCTGGTCTATCCGCCCGAGACGTCGCTCTGGGGATGAGCGATGAGCCGGTGCCGCGCCGACCAGATGACGAGCGCGCCGGCCGCGGCCATCGCGGCCATCACGTAATACAGGCCGTCGCCGATGCGGGCGTAGATCGCGCCCGAGGCGATCGACGTCGTCGCACCCAATAATCCGCTGCATGCGGCGAGATAGCCCTGCCCTCGCGCGATCTGATGCGACGGCACGCGCTGCACCAGCAGATTCATGGTGCCGACGATGGTCATGCCGAAGCTGAGGCCGTGACCAAGCTGCGCGATCGCGAGCAGCGCCAGCGGCGGCTCGTTCGCCGTGACGATCCAGCGCAGCACCGCGCTCACGCCGCCGACCGCCATCAGCGAGGACGGATGCAGCGAGAAGCGCGGCGACAGCGCGAACACGACGATCTCGGCGATCACGCCCAGCGTCCAGAGACCCGCGATCGTCAGGCCACTGATCCCATGGAGCTGCCAGTTGATGGCCGAGAACGTGTAATAGGCGACGTGACTGCTCTGGATCAGCGCGGCCGAGGCGATGACGGCCCAGAAGCCGCCATCGCGCAGCAGCGCCTTGCCGGCAGGCGTCTCCCCGGTCTTTCGTCTGGTATCGTCGAGCGGCTGGAGCAGCAGGCTCGCTGCGACCGCAACGACGGCCCATGCGACGATGACCCAGATCAGGTCGCGCGCCGCGATGTGGTCGACGAGATAGCCGCAGGCCAGCGAGCCGAAGGCGAAGGCGGCCGAGCCCCACAGCCGCAAGGGGCCGTAGTCGAGCCCGTAGCGCGCGACACCGCGCAGCGCATAGGCATCGGTCAGCGGCATGGTCGGCGTCCACATCATGCAGGTCACCGCATAGATCAGGAACAGCGCCAGCGGCTGCTGCTGCAAGCCGACCGCCGCGAACCCGATCGCCGTTGCCAGCACCGACACCATCATGGCGGCGCGGATGGCGTGTCGCTTTTCGGCAAAGGCGGTGATCTGCGGCAGCGTGGTGAAGCGCGTGATCGCCGGCAGCGCGTTGATGAGGCCGATCCAGGCCGCGTCGATGCCGATCGCCTTCAGCCAGACCGGGAAGAACGGCAGATGCGTGCCCGAAACCGCGAAGACGGCCGAATAAAACAGCGCCAGGCTCACGGCGAATCGCCGCTTCACGGTGGCTTGCGTGGGGATTTGTGATTCGGCTGCCATCAAACCAATTGCGATTCGGTCGATATCGTGGTGATCGTTACTGTAACGCGCACTGATTTGCGCGACGAGATTGTCATGGCCAACGAAGCATTCGCCCTCTCGCCCATGTCTGCCCGCGCGGCCGAGCCGAACGAGCAGGATTACGACGCGATCCGCGAAGCCTTCATGGAGACCGCGCGCGGCCGCTGGTTCCTCGGCGAATATGCCAAGCGCAACCGCAATGCGGATACGAGCATGGTGCTCGATGCGGTCGCGAAAATCGAAGAAACCCTTGCGGCACAGCGACAACCCGTCGTCGAGGACCGCCTGCCCGAGGCGCTGGTCGAGATCGGCCGCGCCATCCGCGAGGCCGAGACGATCGCGATCGCGGCGTTCGATCCCGCGGCGGTCGAGGCGAGCCTCGCTGCGATCCCGCGCGGCGTGCGCATCATCAAGGAGATCTCCTGGCGCTGGCGCGAGATCGGCGCCGACGGGCGAATCTGCGACCTCATTGATTCGCAGCTCGCCTCGATCGAGGCCGCCTGCGGACAGATCTCGACCATCGACCCCCGCACCGAGCTCAAGGCCGCATTCGATCTGCTGAGGGACCGGGTCGAGCAGCTCGACGGCGACGCAACGCCGCAGGCGGCAGCCATGCGTCCCTCGCCGGCTCCGGTGCAGGACGCACCGCCGCCCGTCGCGGAAGCGCCGCCTGTGGAGACCACGCCTGCCGCGATGGCGAGCGAAGCCCCCGTGGCTTTTACGGAGGCGCCGCAGGACATCGCAGCGGCTGCCGAGCGCGTGGCGCCTGCCGAGCCTGAAGCCGCTGCGGAAGCAACCGGCACCACTGAAGCGTTCGCAATGGCCGAGCAGGCCATGGACGCGGCCGTCGCGCCGGAGATCGCAGCCGAAAGCCGGATCGCGCTCGAAGATGCCGCGCCTGCAGACGCAGCTTTCGAAGAGCCGGCCGCCGAGCCTGCCGCATTCGCTGATGTCACCGACGAGTTCTCGCTGGATGCCGCCGCGGAAGCCGAGGACCAAGCCGTGCTCGAGGCCATCGCGCTGGAGATGGCCGCGCCAGATCCGGATTTCGACGAGATCATCGAGCCGGTCGAGATGGCAGCGGCCATTCCCGAGCCGGTGGCTGCGGAGGTCGCGACGCCCGTTGCGGCCGAGCTTCCGGAGCCGGTCGCGCCGCAGCCCGCTGCCGCGCCGATCGCGGAGGAGCCCGCAGAGCAAGCGCCGATCGCGATGGAATCGCTGGCGCGCCTCACCAATGCCATCGCGGAAGCCGCCGCCGAAGTGATGGAGCAGCCGGCCCCGGCGATGGCAGCCGCGGCACCATTCGCAGCCGTGCCGACCGCACCGATGCCCTCGTCCTTCACCGAGTCCTCGCTCGGCGCCACCATCCTCGCCAGCGGCATTCTGCAAAAACCCCGCGCGCCAGCAAACGACCCGCTCGCGCCGATCCGCCGCATGACCCAGGCCGAGAAGATCGCGTTCTTCTCGTAAGGGGGCGCGCGCTCTATCGTCATTGCGAGCGCAGCGAAGCAATCCAGAATCTTTCCGCGGCGACAGTCTGGATTGCTTCGCTGCGCTCGCAATGACGGCCCTTGAGCATCAGACCTCGCAAACCATGTCCCCCAGCGAAGACACCCTCACCCTCTGGCGTCCCGTCGGCCCGAAGGAGCTGGAGCTGATCCAGCAATCCGGCATGCGTGTGTTTCCGCCGCGCTTGCCGGACCAACCGATCTTCTATCCGGTGCTCACCGAAGACTACGCCGTCAAGATCGCACGCGACTGGAACGTTCCGGCGAGCGGCTCGGGCTTTGTCACGCGCTTTGCGGTCAGGCGCGACTTCATCGCGAAATACGACGTGCAGGAAGCTGGCGGACGCTCGCATCTGGAGTACTGGATTCCGGCCGAAGACCTCGATGCGTTCAATGCCGCCATCGTCGGCTTGATCGAGGTCGTCCGCTGCTTTCCCTAGCCGCCGCGCGATCCGCCCGTCAGCCGCAATTCCAGATCGCCCCGATCGGCGTGCGCGTCCAGCAGGGACCAAAGCTGCCGCCATTGTAGCGGCCGCCGCCGAAACCGGGACGGCCGAAATAGCGCCATTCGCCATCCCAGCCGTAATATTGGGGAACCGGATCGATGTACCAATGGCGGCGGTCGTTGCGCGACAGGCGCCGCATCGCCTCCTTCTGCTTGTACAGCGGAATGCTGTTGCTCAGCGGCTGGCGATAGCCCGGCAGGAAGCCGTAGCCACGCCAAACCGGCGCCGAACGCTTCTTGATGGGCTCCGCTGCTGCGACAGCAGGCAGCAGCGACAGGATGATGGCGACAGACAGGCAGACAAGGCGCGACATGCGCCGACCATAGCCAGTCGGTTGCGACATGACCATTCAAATTCGAGTGCAAATTCATCGCAACCGAAAGCCAATGTTTCGCTGGCGCACCATCGACACGCTTCGAAACAACCCGTGCATGAACGGAATTTCGCGCATCGCGATGTAACAAAACCCACCCCCAGACCGAACAGGACATCGAGCAACAGGGATTACATCAACGAGGGTATCGAAACATGATCGGCGAAGTGATTGTCATGGGTGATTTGAAGCTGCGGGATGGCGTCTCTCTCGAAGACCATCAGCGATTGGGCGAACGCATGTACGATATCGTCAGTCGCCTCCCGGGCTTCCTGTCGGTCAAATCGTTCAAGGCCGATGACGGCGAGGAGCTCACCGTGTTCCGTTTCGCCTCGGAGGACGCGCTCGAAGCCTGGCGTACCCACCCCGAGCATGTCGAGACCATGAAGCGGGGACATGCCGAGTTCTATGCCAGCGGGTTCCTGCAGATCTGCAAGGTAATCCGCGAAGTCGGCCCTTTCGAGCACGGCTGACGCCGTTTCGCGTCGCTGAATTGTCCGCCGCCTTCCGCTAGCTGATCACGCCCTTGCGGATCAGGAAGCATCCATAGCCCCTGCTGTCGCCGACCTGCACCACACCAAAGCTCGCTGCCGCAGCGCGATAGAAATCCGCCCGCGAGAGCTTGCCGGGCGTGACGGCGCGGCCGACGGCGCGCTCGATCTCGGCCAGCACCGTGCGCTGCACGTCGGGCACGCGGTCCGGATCGTCCACCGGCATCATCACGCGCACCGGATCGGGATCGAAATCGTCGAGCGGATAGAGCGTCATGATGGCGCGAACCGCGGTCTCCATGGGCAGGCCCGGCAGCTGGATGAGGCGCTGCGAGGACGTCGCCGCGGCGATGCGGGTGGCCGGATGATTGGCATCGACGACCACGAGATCGTCGCCATGGCCCATCGAGGCCAACAGCCAGAGCAGATCGGGCGTCAGGATCGGATCGATCGATTTCAGCATGTGACGGCATTTCCCCTGAAGGCTTGTCTTTTCTCGCGCCGGCGAAACCGGCCATTCACCATAGCAGGTTCCAAGCGTGATTCAGATCACGCAGCCCCCCAGGGTGATAGCGATCACGGACCCCGGGCTCGAACGCGGCCACGCTACCTCGCAACCAATCTCGTATCGAGATCAGTGCCAGAGGAGCACGCCATGTTCCGCCTAAAGCCTTTCCTGATGACGGCTAGCCTGCTGGGAAGCCTGTTCGGTTTCGCCTGCGGGCCTGTTTCCGCGCAAGTCGCCCCGGTCGAGCCGGCCCCCACCGCACTGCAAGGCCCGGAGCAGCGGGTGGCGCTGGTGATCGGCAATTCGAACTACCAGAACGCGCCGCAACTCCAAAACCCCGACAATGACGCGCAGTCGATGGCGCAGTTCCTGAACTCGGCCGGTTTCGAAGTGGTCGCCGCGACCGACCTCACCCAGAACGACATGCTCCGCGTGGTGCAGGACTTTTCCGCCAAGGTCTCCGCGCGCGGTCCGAACACGGTGGCGATGGTCTACTACGCCGGTCACGGCGTGCAGCTCGCCGGCGAGAACTATCTGGTTCCCGTCGACGCCAAGGTTTCGAGCCCGACCGAGCTCGTCAACAACTCGGTGCGCCTCGTCGACGTGATGTCGACGCTGGAGACGATCCCGAGCCGCATGCGCATCGTCATCCTCGATGCCTGCCGCAACAACCCGTTCCCCAGCGTCAACGATGCCGGCCGCGGCCTGGCCATCGTCGATGCGCCGAACGGCTCGATCGTCGGCTATTCGACCGCGCCGGGCGCCGAAGCGCAGGACGGCATCGGCGGCCACAGCCCCTACACGCAGGCCTTCCTGAACGTCGCGCGCGAGCCCAACGTGCCGATCGAGCAGCTGTTCAAGCGCGTGCGCCTCGAAGTGAACCAGACCACCAGCGGCGCGCAGATCCCCTGGGAAAGCTCCTCGCTGACCTCGGACTTCACCTTCTTCGGCGATACGGTGGTTGCCGCCAACCGCGCGCCGGTGAATGCGCCGGTGGTGCAGATGGCCTCCAACCTGCCGAGCCGCTCGACGCGCCAGGCCTATGACTATGTCGTGTCCGAGGCACGGCCGGAGTACTATCAGGAGTTCATCCAGATGTACCCGCACGACCCGCTGTGCGATCACGTCCGCTGGCTGCTCAACAACCTCCTGCTGACGCAGGCCTGGCACAAGACGGTGCTCGCCAACTCGCCGCTCGCCTACAAGAACTTCTATGACAGCTACGGCAACACCCCCTATGCGCAGGTTGCGCTGAAGCTTCAGGCGCAGCCGAAGCAGATCCCCTTGATGCAGGCGACCAAGTTCCTGGCCCCGCAGAACATTGCGCCGACCTTCAAGACCGGCAATCTCGGCCAGCCCAAATACATGCCGCTGCAGCAGGGCAATGGCGCGCCGCAGATGGGCGGCAACCTTCCGGTCGTGCAGAAGCCGATCGACAACAACGGCATCGGCAAGCTCGGCAATGGCGGCCAGATCGTCAACCTGCCGGCGGGCAACAACCAGCCGAACCAGCAGACCGGCACGCCGTCGCAGACCCCTGGCAAGATCGTCACGATGCCTGCGCCGACCAACACCACGACCAACACTGGCGGCTCCGGCAAGATCGTGACCCTGCCCGCGACCAACACCAGGCCGAACGCCGGCAATGGCACCGGCACTGCCAACGGAAGCCCTGGCAAGATCGTGAGCATGCCGGTGAATACCGGCAAGGGCGGCTCGCCAGTCGTGACGAAGCCGGTCAATGTCCAGACGCAGAACCAACCGATCCGCATCAACAACGGCGTGAAGTTCGGCAACAATCCGGTGAACAAGGTGCAGGTCCAGAACAACGTCCAGAACACCCGCCCGCAGTTCAATACGACGAACCGCATCGTCAACAATGGCGGCAACAACTTCCGCCAGTCGATGAACCAGGCGCCCTCCATGGGCGGCGGCAACAATCGCCGCGGCTTCATGCACTGATTGCTGGCAGCCGCACAACGACAAAGGGGCAGAGCGGCGACGCTCTGCCCCTTCTTCATATCAGGGAATAGAAACTCAGCGAGATCGGGTGCCGTTGGCTGAGCGAGCTGCCACCTCTCCCGAAGGGAGAGGTGGACCGAGCTCCATCGCTAGCACTATCCAATCGGAATCACGCCACCAGCTCGGAGAACAGATCCGCATCGACATTGCCGCCGGAGAGCACGATGACGACGTTCTTGCCGGCGACGTCGAGACGCCCGGCGAGCAGCGCGGCGAGGCCGACGGCGCCGCCCGGCTCCACCACGAGCTTCAGCTCCCGATAGGCGAACGCCACCGCCGCGCCGACTTCCTTGTCGGATGCCGTGACGCCGCGGGCGAGCAGCTTGCTGTTGATCGCAAAGGTCATCTCGCCGGGGATCAGGGCCATCAGCGCATCGCAGATGGTGCGGCCCGCCGGCCCGTGCGGCTCGCGATGGCCGGCGGTCAGCGAAATGCCGTGATCGTCGAACGCCTCCGGCTCGGCCACCACGATCTGCGCCTGCGGATAGCGCGCCTTCACGGCGGTCGCGACGCCGGCGATCAGGCCGCCGCCGGAGGCCGGTGCCACCACGATGTCGGGGCTAAGGCCGAGCGCCGCCATGTCCTCTGCGATCTCGCGGCCGGCGGTGCCCTGCCCTGCGATCACGAAGGGATCGTCATAGGGCCTGACCAGCGTCGCGCCGCGCTTCTCGGCAATACCGCGCGAGATTGCTTCGCGGTCGTCGCGATCGCGATCGTACAGCACGACCTCGGCACCATAGGACTTGGTGCGCTCGCGCTTCGACAGCGGCGCGTCCGCGGGCATCACGATGGTCGCGTGCATGTCGAGGATTTTTGCCGCGGCGGCCACGCCCTGGGCGTGGTTGCCGGAGGAGAACGCGACCACGCCGCCGGCGCGCTGGTCCTGCGGGATCGAGGCGACCTTGTTGAAGGCGCCGCGGAACTTGAAGGAGCCGGTGCGCTGGAGCATCTCCGGCTTCAGGAACACCTTTGCACCGACGCGCTCGTTGAGCACGGGGAAGGACAACAGCGGGGTGCGGATGGCGAAGGGCGCGATCACGCGCGCTGCGGCTTCGATGTCGGCAGGGCCGATCGGAAGGAGCTGTTCGGTCATGACAGACCTTATCGCGCCCGATGAGGCCCGGGCAAGACACCTCCGCGCGAGGATTTTGCCCCGTCAGGCGACGAAGCGGGGCTGTTCCGTGCCGTTCCGGCCGGGCAGCACCGCGCCGGCCGCCAAAATGCCGTCGACGAAGGCCCTCGCCGAGGCTTCCCAGGTGCAATTGGCGGCGAACGCCACGCAGTCCTGCCGGGAGATGTCGAGTGCCGCAAAGCAGGCATCGCGCAGATCGTGATCGAGCGCGCCGACCGGCGCGTCGCCGATCACGTCGCGGGGGCCCTTCACCGGGAAGGCCGCGACCGGCAGGCCGCTTGCGAGCGCTTCCAGCAGGACCAGGCCGAACGTGTCGGTCTTGCTGGGAAACACGAAGACGTCGGCGGCCGCATAGATGTCCGCCAGCGCCTCGCCGTGCTTCTCGCCGAGGAAGATCGCGTCGGGATAGGCCTCTTCGAGCGAAGCACGCGCCGGGCCGTCGCCGACGATCACCTTGGTGCCGGGCAGCTTGAGATCGAGGAACGCCTCGAGATTCTTCTCCACCGCGACCCGGCCGACCGAGAGGAACACAGGTGCCGGCAGGCAGAGATCGATGGCGCGGGGGTGGAACAGGCTCGTGTCGACGCCGCGCGGCCACAGCATGACATTGGCAAAGCCGCGCTCGGTCAGCTCGCGGGCGAGCGCCGGGGTTGCCGCCATCACGGCGCGGCTCGGCGCATGGAAGCGGCGCAGCGCCCGCCAGATCAGGGACTCCGGAACCGGCACCCTGGCGCGGACATATTCGGGGAAGCGGGTGTGGAAGCTGGTCGTGAACGGCAGCTTGCGCTGACGGCAATAGCGGCGGACCATCAGGCCGATCGGCCCTTCAGTCGCGACATGGATGCTGTCGGGACGCGCCTCTTCGATCAGCTTCGCGATCCGCGCTGGACGCGGCATCGCAAGCCGCACGTCGCGATAGCTCGGCATCGCAAAAGTGCGGAACGATTGCGGCGTCAGGAACGTGAATTCGACGCCGAACGTCTTGGCGGCATCAGCAAGCTTGGTCAGCGTCCGAACCACACCGTTGACTTGCGGGTGCCAGGCATCGGTCGCGACCAGGATGCGCATCAGGCAGCTCTTGCCGCGACCTGCGGGACAGCTGCCGGCTTCTGCACTTGATCGGCCCAGGTGATGATCTCGAAATGGCCGTCATCGTGCTCGACCAGCGCGGTGCAGCTCTCCACCCAGTCACCGCAATTCATGTAGCGGATGCCGCCTTCGTCACGGATCACGGCGTAGTGGATGTGGCCGCAGATCACGCCGTCGGCGTCGTGACGGCGCGCCTCGGCGGCGAGCGCCTGCTCGAACGCGCCGATATAGTTGACGGCGTTCTTGACCTTCTGCTTGGCCCATTGCGACAGCGACCAATAGGGCACTTTGAACATGCGCCGGAAGAAGTTGACGAAGCGATTCATCTGGATCGCGAAGTCGTAGGCCTTGTCGCCGAGATGCGCGAGCCAGCGCGCATTCTGCACCACGAGGTCGAAGATGTCGCCGTGGATGACGAGATAGCGCTTGCCGTCCACACCGGTGTGGACGGTGTTCTCGACCACGTCGATGCCGCCGAAATGCGTGCCGTAATAGTTGCGCAGGAACTCGTCGTGATTGCCGGGGATGTAGATCACCTTGGCGCCCTTGCGCGCCTTGCGCAAAAGCTTCTGGACCAGGTCGTTATGCGATTGCGGCCAGTGCCAGCTCGACTTCAGCGCCCAGCCGTCGACGATGTCGCCGACGAGATAGATGGTATCGGCGTCGTGGTAACGCAGGAAGTCCAGCAGAAGGTCGGCTTGAGAGCCGCGGGCTCCGAGATGAACGTCGGAGATGAACAACGTGCGAAAGCGCCTTTCAGGGCTCTCGTCACTCACATCGTAGCTTCCCATGCGCCAGCCTGTAACAATGTCCCGTGACAGGGGGATGACCAATTGAACCCTTGAGGCACCTTCAGATACGAATCACGCCCTGCCTCGCCCTCCCCGCGAATATCAGTCGCATGCGACAATCAGGCGACATGGCGCGGCAATGATTGTCCGCAAGAGCCCGGGGGGCCAGGGCCTCATTGGTTAACCGAGGGGGCCCGCCGCGCGACGCCGTCGTCAGTAGAATTTGTGGAAATGATGGACCGGCCCGTGGCCATGGCCGACGCTGAAGCGGTCGGCCGCCGCGATTGCCGCGCTGATCCAGGCCTTGGCGCTGCGCACCGCGGGCTCGAGACCCTCGCCCCTGGCCAGACCCGCCGCGACCGCCGAGGACAGCGAACAGCCGGTGCCATGGGTGTTCCTGGTGGCGACGCGAGGCGCGGCGAGCGCGATCGTTTTTTCAGCACTGACGAGATAGTCGATGCTCTCGGCGCCCTCGCCGTGCCCGCCCTTGATCAGCACCGCACGGCAGCCGAGCGCCAGCAGGCGGCGCCCCTGGCTCTCGATCTCGGCCTCGCTCACTGCAATGGGCTCGTCGAGCAGAGCCGCAGCTTCCGGCAGGTTCGGCGTGATCACCGAGGCCAGCGGCATCAGTCTGGTGCGCAGGGCGTTCACGGCTTCTGACGCCAGCAGGCGATCACCTGACGTTGCGACCATCACGGGATCGAGCACGATGTGGCGGGGCTTCCAGCGCGCCAGCGCGGCCGCGATCGCGTCGATGCTGGCGGCTTGGGCCACCATGCCGATCTTCACCGCGCCGACCTCGAGATCGGAGAACACCGCATCGATCTGCGCGGTGACGAAATCGGCCGGCACCGCATGAATGCCGGTGACGCCCTTGGTGTTCTGCGCCGTCAACGCCGTGATCGCGGAGGCGCCATAGACACCGAGCGCGGCAAAGGTCTTGAGATCGGCCTGGATGCCGGCGCCGCCGCTCGAATCGGAGCCTGCGATGGTGAGCGCCACGGGCGTCGTCATCGCCGGATACAGTCGCTTGAGAAGAGCACCGCCATGGCCTGTCCTAGCGCGACCACGGAACGCCAGCAAGCCGGTCCGGCCGCGGCAACGGTGATTCGCGACACCGCCGACGGGGCCAGGCGAATCAGGCGGAACCGCTTCGGCGCGGCATTGTCGCCCCGAATCGTGCGCAGGTTGCTAAATATAGCTACGGCCTTGGCCCTTGGCCTTCACACCGATGAGTGAGACGTTAGCGGGCTGAGCTAGCCTATCGGGGTGGAATTATGTGGGCCTTCTTCGAACGTCTCCTCGACTCCTCGATGCTTTCGCCGCACGGCATCTGCCTCTTGTGGGAGCCCGAACTGATCTGGCTCCACGTCGCCTCGGACGCCTGCATCGCCGCCGCCTATTTCTCGATCCCGTTCGCCCTTGCGATCCTCGTCACCAAGCGGCGCGACCTCAAATTCGGGTGGGTCTTCTGGGCGTTCGCGGTCTTCATCATGGCCTGCGGCCTGACGCATGTGCTGTCGATCTACACGCTCTGGGTTCCGATCTACGGCATCGAGGGCATGGTCAAGGCGGCGACGGCCATTGCGTCGGTCTTCACGGCCGGTGCACTCTGGCCGCTGTTGCCGAAGATCCTGGCGATCCCCTCCCCGTTCGAGCTCCGGCAGGTCCAGGCCGCGCTCGAGGAGGAGGAGACCAAGAACCGGGATGCAGCCCAGCTGCTCGGGCAGGTCCGTGAAACCCAGCGCGCGCTGCGCGAGAGCATGACGCGCCTTACCGCCGTCGTCGAGACCGCGGTCGACGGTGTCATCCTGTTCGACGCGCAAGCCCGCATTCTGCTGTTCAATCCCGCCTGCGAACGGCTGTTCGGCTATCGCGCCGACGAGGTCATGAACCGTGACATCGGCATGCTGATGTCCAACGAGGAGAGGTCCTCATCCACGGGTCGTGCGCAGCGCTTCGCAACCGGGGAAGCCGGCGGCCTGCGCAAGGACGGATCGACCTTTCCGATGGCTCTGTCGGTGGGCCAGGCGTGGCAGGACGGCGAGCTGGTCCATGTCGGCATCGTCCACGACCTGACCACGCGCAAGCTGACCGAGCAGCAGCTTCAGCAGGCGCAGAAGATGGAGACGGTCGGCCAGCTCTCCGGCGGCATCGCCCACGACTTCAACAATCTGCTCACCGTCATCATCGGCAACGCGGAATTTCTCAGCGACCAGCTCAAGGCCCGTCCCGACCTCAGGCGTTTCGCCGACGATATCTGCCTGTCGGGCGAGCGCGGCGCGGAGCTGACGCAGCGGCTGCTGGCGTTCAGCCGCCGCCAGCTGCTGCAGCCGCGGGCGATCGATTGCCGCGACCTCCTCGAATCTATGCACAAGCTGCTCAAGCGAACCCTGCGCGAAAACATCGAGATCACGACGGCGTTCGGCTCCGGCTCGATCCTGGCCTTCGCCGACCGCGCCCAGCTCGAATCCGCAGTCCTCAATCTCGCGCTCAACGCGCAGGACGCCATGCCATCAGGCGGGCATCTCACCCTGAGCACCGAGCTCACCGCGATCGACGAGGACTATCGCGCCCTTCACCCGGAAGTGGCGTCCGGCAACTACGCCCTGATCTCCGTCACCGACGACGGCGAAGGCATGACGCCTGACGTCATCGAGCATGCTTTCGAGCCGTTCTTCACCACCAAGGAGGTCGGCAAGGGCTCGGGCCTCGGGCTCAGCATGGTCTATGGCTTCGCCAAGCAATCCGACGGCCATGTCGCGATCTATAGCGAGCAGGGCCTGGGGACGACGGTCCGGATCTACCTGCCGCGCGCCGGCGCCGGACAATCACCGGCCGACGTGGTGGAGAGCGAGGAGGCAGCGCCGAGAGGCTACGAGACGATCCTGATCGCGGAAGACGATCCGTTCGTGCGCTCCTCGGCCATCCGCAGGGTGGAATCTCTTGGATATCGCGTCGTCGCCGCCGTCAACGGCAAGGAGGCGCTGCAGCGGCTGCGGACCGATCCTGGCATCGACATGCTGTTCACCGATATCGTGATGCCCGGCGGCATGAGCGGCTGGGAGCTCGCCGATCAGGCCAGGCAGCTTCGCCCCGGTCTCCCGGTCCTGTTCACCTCGGGCTACGCGCTGGAGACCCTGGTCGAGCAGGGCCGCGCGCGCGCACAATCGGTCGTCCTGACCAAGCCCTATCGCAAGGTCGAGCTTGCACAGCGGCTCAGGGACGCATTTGCCGCCGCGGCCGTGACCTCGTAGGGTAAAAGCGGTATTTGCACCCGGCCTGCATGTTTCGCGGCGATGCAGAGCATCGTCCGGAGACGCCCGCTTTAACGGGCTCCTCACCACGGGGGTTTGTTATCTCGCCGCGAAACGTGACCTCATCCTGAGGGCCCGCCGCAGGCGGGCGTCTCGAAGGATGGCCGCGCGCGGCTTATGCTCGGGGACGGCAAGTTCGCTTGCCAAGCCCTCCCCGTTTTGGCCTATTAGCCGCCAGATATGCCTTCGGAGTGACTGCAATGGTTCCCTTTTTCGTCCAGATCAAATGCAAGCTCGGCCAGTCCTACACGGTCGCCAATGCGCTCGCCGAAGCCGAGATCGCCTCCGAGATCTACTCCACCGCCGGCCATTACGACCTGCTGGTGAAGTTCTACGTCGACAACGACACCGACATCGGCCACTTCATCAACGAGAAGGTGCAGGTTCTGCCGGGCATCCAGGACACCCTCACCATCATCACCTTCAAGGCGTTCGGCCCGAGCTGACTGCCCGGAATTGGCGCAGGCCGCATGGTTGCGCCGCCGGGCGCCTATGCTAGCGTCCGGCGATTGGAATTGAACCTACCGAGCAAGTCATGGCCCTCACCACGTCGGTGCCGCTGCTGATCAGCCAGCAGTTTGATAGTGAAGTGGTCCTGGCCAACTATCAGAATGGCGTCTACTACAACCTCGACGGCAGCGCTGCGCAGGTCTGGCTCGGCCTCAAGGCCAACCGAACGGTTGAGGAGATCGGCAGCGCTCTCGCTGCCGCGACCGGCGGCGATGTGCCATCCATCACACAACAGGTGCAAGCCTTCGTCGACGGCATGCTGGCCGAAGGCCTCATCGCCGAAGGTCTCGCCGATGCGCGTGCCGACGCATGGGCGCCGGTGCTGTCGGGCGCATTCGTCGCCCCGGAATTCCAGCGCTTCGACAATCTGCGGGAGCTGCTGCTGATGGATCCCGTACACGACGCCGGCGAGGAAGGCTGGCCGCTGCGCGAGCCCCAAGAAACTAAATGAAGGCCAGCCGTCTCATCCGGCAGGAGATCGTCGCGGTCTTCGCCAAGATGGCGTCAGTGCCGGTCGAAACGCAGGCGCGCTGCGGCCCATTCGGCTTGCGTCTCGGCTTTGCCTCACAGGATTTGGCCGGCATGTTCCTGCCGGCCTACATCCAGGGCTCGCCGTCGACCGTCGATCTCGAGCTGCGCTTCGTCACCGCCGATCATCACGATCTCTCCGCGCTGGTGCCTGACGCCGCCGAGAAGCCACGGCTCCTGATCGAGGACGGCATCTATTCGGTATGGCAGCCTGCCGTCATTCCCGTGCTCTACGCCGTCGACCTCACGGCAAGACGCGGCATCGCCTGGCTGCCGAACGGCGAGGCGCCGCCCTGGATCCGCAGTCGTCCCGCGATCTCGCTGATCCACGCCATGATGCACGACACGCCCTGGAGCGCCGTCCATGGCGCGGCGGTCGGCGACACCTCGGGCTTCACCCTGCTCGCGGGCGAGGGACACAGCGGCAAGACCACGGCGGCACTGGCTTGTGCCAAAGCCGGCTGGCGCTACGCCGGCGACGATTTCGTCGCGATCAACAGCGAGACCGGCCAGATCGAGCCGCTGTTCTGCTCGGCGCGGCTGCGCCCTGCCCTCGTCGACACCTTCCAGAACTTCATCGGCCAAACCACAGCGGTCTCGGATTTCAACGGCGAACCGCGCCACGAACTAAGCCTTGCCGATCTCGGCGAGCGCATCGGCGGCGGCCGGCTGCGCGCGACCTTCATTCCCCGCCGGCGCGGCGCTGTAACGCCCGAATTCACGCCGGCGAAGCAGTCGGACGCGTTTCGCGCGCTGCTGCCGACCACGGCCTATGAGCTGCCGGGATGGCCGAACGAGATCGCCGGCAAGGTGGCGCGGATCGCAGGGCTCGCGCCGGTGTTTTTCGCCGACACCGGCACCGCACCGATGGAGATTCCGTCCGCCTTCGCCCGCCAGCTGGAACAACTCTGAGGCCGCATGCGCGTCTCCGTGGTCATCGCCGCCTGCAACGTCGAGGCCTACATCGCCGAGGCGATCGAAAGCGTGCTCGGCCAGACGGTCCCGCCCGACGAGGTGATCGTCGTCGATGACGGATCGACCGACGCTACGCGCGGCGTCCTCGACCGGTTCGGCGACCGCATCGTCGCGCTCACGCAAGCGAACAGCGGCCAGGCCGTCGCCGTGAACAAGGGCCTGGCGATGGCGCGCGGCGAACTGATCGGCTTCTGCGATGCCGACGATCTCTGGACGGCGCGCAAGCTTGAGAAGCAGCTCGCGCTGCTCGAACGTGACGGCGACGTCGATGCCGCCTTCGGCAAGGTGCAGCAATTCGTCAGCCCCGACGTGCCGGAACCGCACCGCGCGCGCCTTCAGCCGGCGGTCGAGATCATGCCGGGCGAGCTGAAGCAATGCATGCTGATCCGGCGCGCCGCATTGATGCGGATCGGTCCGTTCGACGAGACGCTGCCCGCGACCTTCTTCATCGCCTGGCTCGGCCGCGCCAAGCAGAGCGGGTTGAAGACCGCGCATGTCGACGACATCGTGGTCCGGCGCCGGCTGCATCTCGGCAATGGCGGCCGCACCAATACGGACGCACAAAATCTCCAGACGCTGCTGGCGCTGCGCAAGGCCATCAAGGCCCAGCGCGATCGGGAGTGAAGACCGGCACGCCGTTGACCGACACCGACGTCACGAGCAATCCGAGCAGGCGGTGGTCGATCGAATGGCCGATGTCCATCGGACGCCCTGTATCCAGCATCCGCAATGCGACGACGGCTTTCCGCCGGCCCTTGCCGACGATCTCCGCGTTCAGCGCGACCCTGAAGGGCATCGGATCGTTGCGCGCCGCCGTCATCCGCAACACCCGCCCCGTGCCGGCATAGGCCGCGAAGCGAAAGCTCTCCGTTCCCGGCGGCAGGAACGGGATCACCGCGAGCTCGACGGCCGCGGACGTCTGCGACCGTTCCTCGATCGGCACTTCGATGACCGCGAACTGGTGCTCCGTCCACCGCCCCTCGTCCTCCGGAATCGAGAAACCCCGTCCGAACCAGACCTCCTGTCCTCGCAGCGGATGCATCGCGTTCGCCGCCTGCCGCCAGACCCGCTTCAGGATCGCGTCCCGACGAAAAGGAAAGTGCACGATGCTGGCGTCGAACGCGGCCATCGCCGCGCCGGGCAGCCTCGGCCAGTCCGACCGCCGGAACGGCGACTTGAACTGCGCCCGGAGCGAGGCGAGGAAGCCGGCAAGGAAGTGCTGCCATTGCGAGCGCGCGGCCCGCGGCACCGACCGAACGGACAGCTCGACGGACTTTCCCGGCGGACCATAGCCCCACAGCTGCTCGACCAGACCGTCGGGCACGAGCGCGGGCATCTCCCGCGCGACGACGTCGAGCAATTGCGCCGCGAACAGGCTGCCATTGTGGCGCATCACGATCGAACGGAAGCGATCCCAATCGACCTCGCTGCCGTAGCTTTCCAGCACGTGGACGACCTCGAGCGCCCGGAACACCATCTCCTTCTGATCGGCAGGCTCCGGCCGCATCGCCGCGATCGCCAGCTGTTCGGCAAGGCCCGGGATCAGGACGTCATGGGTCAGCAGCCGCGCCGGCTCGGCCGTCCTGAACAACTCCTCGGTGAAATCCGCGTCATGGAGCCAGAAGATCGCGCGCCAGTGCAGATCGATGGCCCGGCCGAAGCCGGCCCGCGACATCGCAACGGCATGGATGTCGCGGTCGAGGTCGGACTCCGAGAACAGCTCGACCTTCACGCCGTGGCTGCGGAACGAGGCCTGCCGCAGCACGTCGATGGCGCGGAGCGCTTCGCTGCGGCGAACCAGGAGATCGTAATCCCCGGTCATTCGCTTCGCCATGTAGCCCTCGTCGCGCGCGAACAGCGCACCGCCCTTGATCAGCAGCGCCGCGATGCCGGCGCTTTCGAGCGCCCTGTTGGCCTCGACCAGATCGCGGACCCGCGTCGCGTTCGACAGCCAGACATGCTTGACGACGCCGCGCATCCGCTTGGTGTCGGCATCGACAATGCCGGCCCCGTCGACCGTGGCGACGAGCAGCGGCATGGTCCGGTACACGACTTCGTCGGCGGCTTCGAGCGGCTCGGCGGCGCGCCAGTCCCGATAGGCGTCGATCGCCGTCTGCCCCTGTCCGAGGGCGGCTCTGAACAGCGTCAGAAAACGCCCATGGAGCACGGTCGGAAGCTTTGCTGTGCCCGCCATCTCAACCGAACGGTTGAGCCGCAAGGCTTGCTGCATCCGGCCCGGCACAATCACGCGTCGAAACGGCCGGCACTATTCGCGCAAAGACCAGACAACCCATCGTGACGCAATTCCAATTCTCAACCGGCGGCAAAGGATGTGCGTGCGCTCCCTGCGTGTCAATTGGAAAGGGCCTGCGTCAGGTGCCGCCCTCCTTGCGTTTCGGTCGCGGCGGACCTTCCACCGGCGGCAACGACTTGAGGTAATCCGCCATCGCCGCGATGTCCTCGTCCGACAATTGCGAGGTGTTCTTGATCACACGCGTCATCGCGCCGCCGACGCTGTCGCCGTCGGGCAATTCGCCGGTCTTCAGGAGATAGGCGATGTCCTTCGCGCTCCACTCGCCAAGGCGCTTCTGCGTGACGTTCGGCACCCACCCCTCGCCTTCAGGATTGGGACCGCCGGCAAAGCGCTGCGCGGAGATGATGCCGCCGAGCGGATTGCGCGGGCTATGACATTCCGCGCAATGGCCGAAGCCGTTGACGAGATAGGCGCCGCGATTCCATTGCGGCGATTTGGTGCCGTCGGCGACGAACGGCTTGCCGTCCATGAACAGCAATTTCCAGATGCCGACATTGCGGCGGATGTTGAAGGGAAACGGCAGGTCGTGGTCGCGCGCCCTGCCGGACACCGGCGGCAGCGTCTTCAGATAGGCGAAGAGGTCGCGAACGTCGTCGATATCAGCCAGATGGTAGGACGTGTAGGGAAACGCCGGGAAGTAGTGCGTGCCCGCAGGCGACACGCCGCGCATCACCGCACCGACGAAATCGGTCTCGCTCCAGCGCCCGATGCCGTCGGCGGGATCGGGGGAAATGTTCGGCGCGTAGAAGGTGCCGAATGGCGAGCCGAGTGCCAGGCCGCCGCCGAGCCGCAAGCGGTCGGGCTGGTTGGGCACGGCATGGCAGGACGAGCAGCCGCCGACGTTGAAGATCTCCTGCCCGTTGGCAAGATCGGGCGCGCGGGGTGGCAACGGCACGGCCGATGCAGCCGGCGCCGACAGCCACCAATAGACGCCGAAGCCTGCAACGGCGGCCATCAGCATGACAAGAATTGTTCGTCGCAGCATCGAGGTATCCCATGGAGATCGGGCGAACTTACGGATTCGACCGTGGCCGTTCCAGCCACGAATAATTTAGATGGTCCGGCTGTAATGCGGGAATAAACTGAAAGGCGTACTGTTTGGAGATTGACAGCAATCAGACGTCAACAGGGAGAGACCCATGAACAGAGCCCTTTTTGCCACGCTGGCACTCGGAGCTGCCGTCGCGTTCGCCGCCCCGGCCAGCGCGGAGAAGCTGAAGGCTGTGCTGGACGGCAAGTCCGAAGTGCCCGCCACCACCAGCAGCGCCACCGGAACGGCCGATCTGGACTATGACGCCGCGAGCAAGAAGCTCTCCTGGAAGCTGACCTATTCGGGCCTCTCCGGCCCCGCCACCGCCGCTCATTTCCACGGGCCCGCCGAGGCCGGCAAGAACGCCGGCGTTGCGGTTGCGATCCCGAATGCGACGTCGAGCCCGGCCGAGGGTTCTGCAACGCTGACCGACGCGCAGGCCGCCGATCTGCTCGCCGGCAAGCTCTACGTCAACATCCACACCGCGGCGAACCCTGGCGGCGAGATCCGCGGTCAGGTGACGAAGTAGGCGACAAGGCTGCTTCGCTGCGGAAAGGCCGGGCGCTTGAGGGGGCGTCCGGCCTTTTCGATTCCGGCTGAAGTTCAAAGCCTCAGTTAGCTGTGCGACGACACCCACCATTGTGCCATCAACCTGACGCCTTATGATCGCCTCCAGAGCAACGAGGCGCAAGATGACCACTCCCTACGAGATTGATCCCGCCTTCTCCGGCAAATTATCGCCCCAAGGGGCCTGCCGGAAGCCTGCTCACGCACCATCGCAGATTCTGGCGGGCATTGTCGTTGCCGCAACCGTTCTCTCGGTCTCCGGACCGGTCGTCGCACAGACCGACATGGAAAGGCAGGCTCAATGCGAGCTGTCCGCCATCCGCGACACGCGATCGCCGCTGGCCGTGCAGTACATCCGTTCCGCCTGCAACTGGCTCGCGGTCAACGGCGACTCTCTGCTGAACGCATCCAGCAAGGGCTATTATGTCTGCCTGGTGCGGCAGCTCTCGGGCGCACAGGCCAACGAGGCCGCCGTAGCCATCATCTCGGCATGCCGCACGTCGAATCCACTTTGAGCGCCGCGCTCAGGCCGCGTGCAGCGCCTGCCCGAGATCGGCGATCAGATCCGACGGATGCTCGATGCCGATCGACAGGCGGATCGTGGAATCGAGCACGCCGATCTTCTGGCGGATGTCGGCGGGAACGCCGGAATGGGTCATCGTCGCTGGCAGGCTGGCCAGCGATTCCGTGCCGCCAAGGCTCACCGCCAGCTTGAGGATTTGCAGCGCGTTGAGGAATTTGACCGCGGCTTCCTTGCCGCCGACGATGTCGAACGAGAACGTGGAGCCCGCCCCCAGGCACTGCCTTGCGAAGACACGCCCGGCCGGCGAAGCCTCCTCATGGTGCCCGAGATAGTGGACTTTCGCCACCTTGTCGTGGTCGCGCAGGTAGTCCGCCACGAGGCGCGCGTTCGCATCGGCCTTTTCCATCCGCAGGCTCAGCGTCTCGAGCGAGCGGTTGATCATCCAGCAGGAATGCGGATCGAGCTGGGTGCCGATGGCGCCGCGCAGCGCCTTGATGCCCTTCATGATCGCCTTCGAGCCGAGCGCGGCGCCCGCGATCAGGTCGGAGTGGCCGCCGACGTACTTCGTCAGCGAGTACAGCGAAAGATCCGCGCCGTGCTCGATCGGTCGCTGAAACACCGGCCCGAGCAGCGTATTGTCGCAGGCGATGATCGGCGTGTGTCCCTGGGCCTTTCCGACCGCGTCGGCGATGCGGCGGATCATCGCGATGTCCACCAGGCCGTTGGTCGGATTGGCCGGGGTCTCGATCAGGATCATCGACACCCGGCCCTTTCCCATCGCCTCCTCCGAGGCCTGCTTGACCGCCGCTTCATCAACACCATCAGCGAAGCCCACCGCGCCGATCGACAGGCGTGCAAGCGTGTTCGTCAGCAGGGTTTCCGTCCCGCCATAGAGCGGCTGGGAGTGCAGGATGACGTCGCCGGGACGAACGAAGGCGAGGATCGTGGTTGCGATCGCCGCCATGCCGGAGGAGAACAGCGCACAGCTCTCGGTGCGCTCATAGACCGCGAGCCTGTCCTCGACGATCTCGCTGTTGGGATGGTTGAAGCGCGAATAGACGAGCCCTGCGCCCATGCCTTCCGGCGGCTCGCGCCGGCCGGCGACGAAATCGAAGAAGTCCTGCCCGTCCTCGGCGGTCCTGAACACGAAGGTCGAGGTCAGGAACACCGGCGGCTTGATGGCGCCTTCCGACAGCTGCGGATCATAGCCATAGGTCAGCATCAGCGTTTCCGGATGCAGCATATGGTTGCCGATGTGGGTCTTGGACGGAAACGGTTTCACCATGGCCTGTCTCGCTGTTCTTGCTTCGTTGCTCGCCGCGTTCGAGCCTTCGCGGCGATGAAGCAATCTGAAGCGGATGCGCTGGTTCCGACAGCTCACGCCAACGCCGCCGCGGTTGGCGTGAAGATAGCTGCTCCGGCGGCGATCCGTCAGGGCTTGCGAACAGAATTTCCTGATGTTGTCGCAACAAAAAAGCGGCTGCTGTCGCAACCGCCGTTTCGTATCGGCCTGTAGCCCGGATGGAGCGTAGCGCAATCCGGGACGGACGATCAGCTTGGATAGACTTCCCGGATTTCGCTTCGTTCCATCCGGGCTACGAGCTCCGCTCAGCCGTTCTTCACACGGAACGTCTCGTGGCAGCCGCCGCATTCCTTGCCGACGGCGGGGAAATTCGCCTTGAGCGAATCCAGATCCTTGATCTTGCCCTTGGCCTCGGCAACGACCTTGGCGAAGCTCGCGATCTTCGCCTCGAAGCCGGCCTTGTCCTCCCAGACCTTCGGCGAGGCGAAGTAGTCGCCCTCGGGCTTCATGCCCTTGGCGCTGTCCGGAAACAGGGCCGGCAGCTTCTTGGCGGTATCCTCGAACTGCGCTAGGGCGGTGTCCACCGTGGCCTGGTCGTAGGGCTTCTCGCCCTTGACGATCGCCGACACCGCGCCGGCATTCTTGCCGTTGCCCTTCATGAGGGCCTGGACCTCCTTGACGGAGTCCTGCTGCGCCCAAACCGCACCCATGCCGAGCAGCAGCGCACCCCCGACAACCAACACTCGCTTCATTCGCAAAATCCCTTTCCCTGATGCAGGATCGTGCCGACCCCTCAATGGGCCAACACCGCTTGGCAGATTTCATTCCACCCAAGATGCGACGATAAATCGTCGCACCTTGGATTGTTCGTTGGGCCCGCGAAACGCGTTCCGCGTTTGCCCCGCAAAACGCGTTCCGCGTTTGCCCCGCAAAACGCGTTCCGCGTTTGCTTGGGATCACAGGCTGTGGCGGCGATGGTGCTCGTTGATGGCGATCCACACCCGCTCCGGGGTTGCCGGCATGTCGATGTGGTCGATCTTGTATTCGCGCCAGAGGCCGTCGACGATGGCGTTGACCACCGCCGGACAGGAGCCGATCGCACCGGCCTCGCCGGCCCCCTTCACGCCCATCGGGTTGGTCTTGCAGGGAACGTTGTTGGTCTCGAACACGAAGGACGGGCCATCCGCCGCGCGCGGCAGCGCATAGTCCATGTAGGTGGCGGTGATGAGCTGCCCGTCGGTGGCGCCATAGACCACCTGCTCCATCAAGGCCTGGCCGATGCCCTGCATGGCGCCGCCATGCACTTGCCCCGCCAGCAGCAGCGGATTGAGCGTCTTGCCGAAATCGTCGACGATCACGTAGTTGACGATCTTGATGATGCCGGTCGCCGGATCGATCTCGACTTCCGCGACATGGGTGCCGTTGGGATAGGTGCCGTCGGCGCTGGCGAAGGTCGCGCTGCCTTTCAACTTCGAGGGATCAACGCCGGGCCGCTTGGCGAGATCGGCGAACGAGATCGAACGGTCGGTGCCGGCGATGCGCACGATGCCATCGGTGATCTCGAGATCGCCGGCGCTGGCTTCCAGCGCCTGCGCCGCGATCTCCTTCAGCTTTTGCCCGAGCTCGCGCGTGGCACGCTCGACGCTGACGCCGCCGGAGGGAATCGAGGCCGAGCCGCCGGTGCCGAGGCCCGTGGCTATCATGTCGGTGTCGCCCTGGTGGACGTGCACGCGCTCGGGCGCAACGCCGAACTGCTCGGCGACGATCTGCGCATAGGCCGTCTGATGGCCCTGCCCGCTCGACTGCGTGCCGATCAGCACGGTGACGTCGCCATTGGGGTCGAGCCGCACATTGGCGGTCTCCTCGCCCATGGTGCCGCAGACCTCGACATAGCTCGCAAGGCCAATGCCGCGGATCAGACCGTTCTTCTTGGCCGCCTTGGCGCGCTTTCCAAATTCCTTCCACTCGGCGATCTCCATCGCGCGCTTCAGATGCGCGGCGAAGTCGCCGGAATCGTAGACCTTGCCCGTGGCGGTCTTGTAGGGCAGCGCCTTCGGCTGGATGAAATTCTTGCGGCGGATGGCGTCCGGCGTCATGTCGAGTTTTCGCGCGCAGGCATCGACCAGGCGCTCGATGACATAGGCGGCCTCAGGCCGGCCCGCGCCGCGATAGGCATCGACCGGCACGCTGTTGGTGAAGATGGTGCGGACCCGGCAGTGGAAGGCCTGGATGTCGTAGAGGCCCGGCAGCATGCCGGCGCCACCATGGGGAATGTAGGGCCCGAAGGTGGAGAGATAGGCGCCCATGTCGCCGATCAGGTCGCAATCCATCGCCAGGAACTTGCCGTCTTCCGTCAGCGCCATCTTCGCGGTGGTGACGTTGTCACGGCCCTGCGCGTCGCCCATGAAATGCTCGGTGCGGTCGGCCGCCCATTTCACCGTTTTCTTCAATTGCTTTGCCGCGACCGCCAACAGGGCATATTCCCGGTAAGGGAACAGCTTCGTGCCGAAGCCACCGCCGACATCGGGGCAGATCACGCGCATCTTGTCGGTCGGAATCTTGAGCACGTTCTGGCAGAGGATGTCGCGCAGCCGATGGCTGCCCTGGCTGCCGACCGTCAGCGTCAGATGATCGTTCTTGGCGTCGTATTCGCAGACCGCCGCGCGCGCCTCCATGAAGCTTGCGACCACGCGCGGATTGACGATGGCGATCTCGGCCACCGCATGCGCCTTGGCAAAGGCGGCTTCGGTCGCGGCCTTGTCGCCGATCGAGACGTCGAACAGCACGTTGCCGGCCTTGTCCGGCCAGACCAAGGCTGCGCCCTTCTTCACGGCGTTGACGACGCCGGTCACCGCCGGCAGCGGGCTCCATTTGACCTCGATCGCCTCGATCGCGTCGCGGGCCTGGTCGATGGTCTCGGCGACCACGAAGGCGATGGAATCGCCGACATGGCGCACTTCATCCTTCGCCAGGATCGGGTATGGCGGGCCGGTGAAGGGATCGGTCTCGAGATTGAACAGGCAGGGCAGATTGCCGAGGTCCTTGACGTCATCAGCGGTCAGGATCAGCGCGACGCCGGGCAAGCCACGGGCGTGGCTCGCATCGATGGTGTATTTGGCATGCGCATGCGGCGAGCGCAGCACCAGGCAGCGAAGCGCGGCCTGCGGCGCGTAATCGTCGGTATAGCGGCCCTTGCCGCGGATGAGCGCGTCATCCTCCTTGCGCAGCACGCTTTGGCCAACGCCGAACTTGATGGGAGCCGCCATTTTCTTGTCCCGTCCTCATGGTTGTTTTGCCGCATATTGCCGTGGAAAAAGTGGCAAGGCAAACGGGATTAGGCCGGCACGGTCCGCGAAAAATTGTCCGGCACCCCGGCGTTTCAGAGCGGGATGGGACGGAACGGCCGCAGCTCACTCATTTCCCTGTGAAGATCGATGATCCTGCGAACGTCCTCGAGGCGTTCGGTCTCGGCCAACTGGCCCGCATAGGCCATGCGACGCACCACCGCCGAGGACCGGAAGGTCCAGTACTGCGTCATCAGCGGATTGATGAAGAGGTCGTTCCCGCTGGTCCGGTTGGTGGCATGATAGTTGCCGAACTCGCCCCGCAGTGCACTGGCGATCGAATTGCAGACGATGCTCGGGTGCTGCGGCTGACGCTGATTGGCGTAGTCAACCAGATCAAGGAAGGCATCTGCCTCCTCACTGCCCTGCGACAGCGAAAACGTGCCGAGAAACCCGCCGTCCCGAATCAGCTGGGCGACGTTCTCCAGGAATGCATGGTGCGAAACACCGTGGTAGTGATCCACGCCGAATCCGATTGCAGCCAGCAGCACCCGCTCACCCGCGGCCTGATCGGCGGCGACCAGCGATACCGCATCCTCGACGACGCTGCCGACACCGGGCTCGTCGCCGAACACGAGACTGTCCGTTCCGCCATCGACCAGGATCACCGTGTCGATGTCATGGCGTTCGATGATCGCGCGATACGCCGCTGCAAGTGGACGAACGCCGCTCTTGGCAAAGGCGTAGATCGGCACGAGCTGCTCGTGGCGGCCGAGCCATTCGGCCAGCCATTTCTCCGGAAAGTACGGAATCTCGGCGGCGCGCTGATCGACGCGCCAAACCGTCTCCCCGATACGCTCACCGCCGCACAGCCACAAATTCGTGAAGGAGAAGCTGGCAAACACCACCTGCTTGCCGCGCGACATCAGATGCTGCGCGAGCGGGACCCCGGCGAAGACGTCGAAGCCACCGCCGCAGCCGGCAACAAGCATGTTCGTCGCGCCGTTCAATCGTCCGAGAAACGGAATCATGTCTGAAGCCTACCGCCTTCACCGAAGCTAGTCGCTGAATCTCTTCATCATCAGGTGATTGTCATACGTCGCATCACCGATGCGAACGACACGAGGATCAGTGCCGTAAATCTCAAACCCATTGCGTTTGTAGGTCTTGATTGCGGCGGCTGATGTTGACACCACGGAAAGATGCACCTGTTCCACGCGCGACCTTGCGTGCGCGAGAAGCTCCTTGATGAGCCGATCGCCGACGCCTTTGCCTCGATCAACCTCCTTTACGTAGACCGAGAAGATATGCCCCCGATGCTGTGATCTCTTGTACGATGGGACATAAAAGCCCGCGACTCCGATCAGGCCGCCGCCTCCAAATGCGCCGAGGATCGTGCCATTGAGCCAGTGGCGATAAGCCGCCATCATCGCCTCGCCGCCTTCGTCCTCTTCAGGAGAACCAAACGACTGAGGATGCGTCTGAATTGCCTCCGCGCGAATTGCGCGAAGACAATCCAGATCATCGGCAGTCAATCGTCGGATTTCAACATCCGCCATTTACATCCCTCCACGGCCCCAAAGATGCCGCGCGTTATCTCTCAGCGTATCGATCCCTCGCTGCGGCGTGAGGTAATCGACCTCGCCGCGCGTCAGGCCGATATCCAGCAGCTCTCTGTCGCTCAGATCCTGCAAGTTGACCTGCGCGCTCTGGCGCCGCTCCAGCAGCGCAAGCCAGGCGCGCTTGAGCAGGCCGAGGAGGCTTGGCGTCGACGCGGCCGGCGGCCCGGCAACGTCCTTTTCCGACATGGCGTCGTCCAGCGCCGCAGCGGACGCCTTGAGGCGTGCTGCCAGTGCCTGGTCGACCGCGCTCTTCGCCGACGCGATCGAGAGGCCGAGGCCGCGCCTTGCGGCGTCGCCCTCGATCCCGGGTAAGATATCCGTCAGTTGTGGTGGCATCGTACGCTCCTGCTGTTGTGCCGGCAGGGAGCGTGGCCAAACAAAAGGCCCCGTCCGATGCCGGCGGGGCCTGGTGGAAAAGGTGTCGTCGTCGAGTTACTAGCGCACGACTCCTTCCACGGCCCAGCCGAAGCGGGTCATGTGGTTGAAGTTTACTTTGCGCGAGCATTTAATCATGCGCGGCTCATAGCACAGCGATCACGCCAAATCAAGAGATGTGCGGAGATCGGCTGCATCCTGGAGGCGAACCCCTCGCGATGGCTACTAGCCGCGCACCAGCGAGACCAGCCACTTGCGCCCGAACAGCACGAGGATCGCGATCGCGTAAACGATCGTGCCGCCGACGGCCAACACGGCCAGCATCAATTCGTCCTTGAAGTGCATCGAGCCCAGCGCAGAGCCGCCGAAGTGCGCGATCAGCCAGAAGGCGACTGCCATGATCACCCCGGTCAGCAAGAATTTGACGAGCGACATCAGCCAGGCGCGGTCCAGCACGAGAAAGCCTCGCCGCACGGCGAAGAACAGCACCAGCAGGAGATTGGTCCAGATCCCGACGGCGGTCGCCAGCGCAAGACCGATCTGGGCCAGCGACCCCATCAATGCGAACTTCAGCGCGACGTTGACGGCGATGCCCGTCAGCGAGGCGCGGACGGGCGTCGCGGTGTCCTTGCGCGCATAGAAGGTCGCGACTGCGCTGCGGATCAGCACGGCCGGGATCAAGGCAATCGCGTAGGCCGCGAGCGTTGCGCCGGCCGCGGCGGCGTCCGCCCTGGAGAAAGCGCCGTGGGCAAACAAGGCGCGCATGATCTCGTCAGGCACGGTGATGAACGCAGCGACGAACGGCACCGAGAACAGCAGCGTGAAATCGAACGCGCGGCGTTGCGACCTCATCGCACCGTCGGGGTCATTGGCCGTCAGCCGGCGCGACATCTCGGGCAGCAGCACGGTGCCGATGGCGATGCCGATCACGCCGATCGGCAGCTGATACAGCCGGTCCGCGTAATAGAGCGCCGACAGCGCGCCCGCCGGCAGGAACGTCGCAATGATGGTGTCGGCGAACATGGCCACCTGCGTGCCCATCGAGCCCAGCGTCGCGGGTCCCAACGCCCTAAAGAAGCCGCGGACGTCCTCGTCGAGCTTCAGCGGGGCAAAGCGCGGCAGGCCGCCATGGCGGGCGAGATCGCCGGCGAGCAGGAAATATTGCAGGAAGCCGGAGATCAGCACACCCCAGGCCGCGGCATGGCCCGCGGTGGGAAACCAGGCGGCCAGCGCCAGCGTCATCATCATCGCGACGTTGAGGAAGATCGAGGCGGCCGCGGCGCTGGCAAAGCGCTGCATCACGTTGAGCATGCCGCCATAGAGCGTCACCAGCGTGATCAGCAGCAGATAGGGAAAGGTGATCCGGGTGAGCTCGATCGCGAGCTTGCGCTGCTCGGCGTCTTCACCGAAGCCGGGCGCCAGCAAGCTCATGGCCTGCGGCATGAACAGCCAGGCGACGATCAGCAACAGAACTTGCGAGGCCAGCAGCAGCGTGAAGATGCGGTCGGCGAACAACCGTGCCGCCCCCTCGCCCTTCTCGCCATGGACATGCGCATAGGCCGGCACCCAGGCGGCGTTGAAGGCGCCCTCGGCAAAGATCGCGCGGAAATGATTGGGCAGCCGCAGCGCCACGAAGAAGGCGTCGGCCACCGGGCCGGCGCCCAGGATCGCCGCGAGCATGATGTCGCGGGCAAACCCCGTCAGCCGCGAGAGCAGCGTGTAACCACCGACCGTGAAGATGCGTCCGAGCATGCGGATGTTTTAGAGCATCGCGAGATCAGGTCTAGGTGCAAACCACGGCGGTGGTGTGCTCCCTCCCCCGCTCGCGGGGGAGGGTTGGGGAGAGGGTGTCTCCGCAACGGGACAATCCCCAAGAGGAGAGAGCCCTCACCCGCCGCTTCGCGGCGACCTCTCCCGCAGGCGGGAGAGGTGACAGCAAGATCAGCCCGCAATCGCGCCGCGCACGGCGGCGATGATTCGTTCCTGGTCGGCTTCGGTCAAATAGGCGTGCATCGGCAGGCTGATGACGTCCTGCGACAGGCTCTCGCAGGCAGGCAGGCCGCCCTCGGCGACCGGATACTGCTTGTAGGCGGTCTGCTGGTGCATCGACTTGCCGTAATAGATCGCGGTCGGCACGCCCTGGGCCTTCAGCGCGGCGGCAAAGCCGTCGCGGTCGGTGCCTTTGGGCAGGCGGATCGTGTACTGCGCCCAGACCGAGGTATTGCCCGGCGTCACGCGCGGCACGGTCACGACATTCGACAGGCCACGCGCATAGCGCTCGGCGACCCTGTTGCGGGCGGCGATCTCGTCGTCGAAGATCTTCAGCTTCTCGATCAGGATCGCGGCCTGCATGGTGTCGAGCCGGCCGGTCAGGCCGAGGCGGACGTTGTCGTATTTGTCCACGCCCTGCCCGTGCACGCGGATGCTACGCAGCGTCGCGGCGAGTTCGTCGTCATCAGTGAAGATCGCGCCGCCGTCGCCGAAGCAGCCGAGCGGCTTGGCCGGGAAGAAGCTGGTCGCGGTGGCGAGCCCGAAGGTGCCGAGCTTGCGGCCCTTGTAGCTCGCGCCAAAACCCTGCGCGGCATCGTCGAGCACGAACAGGCCCTCGGCCCGGGCGATCTCGGCGATGGCATCGTGATCGGCGGGCTGGCCGAACAGGTCGACCGGAATGACCGCGACGGGCTTGAGGCCGGCCTTGCGGGCGGTCGCGATGCCGCGCTTCAGCGATTCCGGGCTCATGTTGAAGGTCGCTTCGTCGACACCCACATAGATGGACTTGGCGCCAGTCCCGCACCCGCGCTAGCGACGGAGCTGTGGACTAGTTGAAAATTTCAATTCACGGCGTTGACCCCCCATATGTAGTTGGCATATGCTTTCTTGGCACTATAGATGGGCCAAGAAATGAATTCTGGTCTCACACCTTTCGGTCTCGCTTGTCGGCAATATAGGCTCCGGCTGCAGAAAGTTATGGCCCATCAGGCCTCTAATTTCGGCTGTTCGGTGGCATTTATCTCGGCAGTGGAGAGGGGCAAGGCCTCCGTTCCATCAGGCTACGTCCTCAAATTCACGGGTTGGCTGCATCTCACAGAGACGGAATCAAATGAGCTCCTAAGACTGGCATCGTCTGAGGCCAAGGTCGTTCCCATGCAGCCATTCAAGTACGAGGCAAATGGGCGACACTGATGGTATTCATCCCAGACATCGCAGATGAGGATATCAAGCGGGCCGCGCTCCAGATGCGAGCGGACCTGGGACATGCCGAGACAATACGGCTTCCCATGGTCGAAATATTGGAATTAGGGATTCCAAAGCTCTATCCGGACTGTGTGCTCCACATCGATCCGGCCGAGCAAATGGGCGACGTCGAGGCTTATGTCGCCAACAATCCGCCCAGAATAGTCCTGTCAGATCTCAGCTATGCTCGGGCGTGGGACGATGATGAACGCATGCGTTTCACGCTTGCCCATGAATTCGGGCACCTGAGATTTCACCTCCCCTATCTGACTAGTCCTGACGGCAAATCGCCTCGCGAGAGCACTAGGCGCGTCTTCCTCGCTACGAGTGAGCGTCAAGCTAACCGGTTCGCAGTCCATTTTCTGTTGCCGGAGTGGCTGGTTCGAAAGTTTCCCGACTACAACGCTCTCGCGAACGCCTGCGGTGTCAGCAAGGCCGCGGCAAAGCGTCGGCTTCAGGAGTTCGGTCTTTGTCCCGAGCCTGATACGAGCGAAGGCATCCAATCGGGATTCAAGGACCTGCTCACCGTTCTTCGCACAAAAGAGGCGCCAAAGAAAACAATTACTGTTCAAAAAGCAAGGATCGAGAGCTGGGGGCAAATTCTTTATGATCAAGAGAAAGACGAATTTAGTGCGGTCGTTCGCGCAGGTGTAAAGCCGATCCCATCCACTCCCATTGGCGTAGGGTGGGTGATTATCGGAGGCTGCAACCAGGAATGCATTTACTGCTACGGCAATGCGGAGGAACTTCCCAAGGGTACGCTAACGCTGCCAGAATGCCTGCGTGTTATAGACGCGATGGGGGACGCCGGCATTATGCGCGTTGTTATTTCAGGTGGGGAGCCTCTGCTGCTGCCCCATTTGCCACAGGTTGTACAGGCGCTTACCACAAAGGGCATAAGCGTCGTGGTCGGCACTAACGGGACATATCTAACCGAGGACAACATTGAAGCGTTGCGCTCTTGCACTCGTATAGAGATCAGCCTCGACGCGCCGACAGCGGCACTCAACAACAAACTCCGCCCAAGCAAACACGGCAGAGGCAATGCGTTTGATGAGGCCATTCGCGCGATAAAGCTGTGCCTAGAGCGGGGTATCAAGGTCCGCGTTCTCACAACGGTGAGCAACCTGAACCAAGAGGTGCTGGTAGGAATGGCCGCCCTGCTTCAAGACATTGGAGTTTCTGACTGGGCAATCTCCTGGGCCATCCCCGCAGGTCGTGCCGTCCCCATCTTCAAGCAGATCAGCCCACAAGCCCAAATCATCGACAAGCAGTTGTTGCAAATACGCGTGTATTTTCCGAAGGTGAAGTTCCGCTATTCTCATCGGGGGCAAGAGTGCAACCGCTTTTATTTTCTCATTCTACCCGATGGCCTGATTGCTACTCAGGATGTTCAAAAGGGTGCAAAGGTCACGTACGCGTCAGCACTCACGAACAAGCTAAGCTCCGTGTGGAAATCAGAAAATTTCGACCTATCGGCACACTTTGATAAGTGGATTGCTGGCCGCGTAGTTCGGACTTATGATTGAGCCATGTCCGCCCTCCCTCGACAAGCGCCCACGTCGGCTCTCTTTCCGAACGCGGTAATCTATAAGACGGCTCACTTCCGCGTCGCGCAAGACTGGGAAGTCCCTATTCCGGCCTTTTACATAGTTAGTTCCGTAAAGCCCTGTCGTTCCATCATCGATTTTAGCAACGAAGAAATCCTAGAATTGATGGATGTGCAGCGACTCGTTCGGCAAGGCATGAAGGACGTCCTTGGCATATCGGACGTCTATTTTTTTCAGAATGAAGATTCAGCCCATGGTTTTCACATCTGGATGTTCCCTCGGCATGCTTGGATGGACAAGAATGATTTTGGAAGAAAGATTGAGTCCGTTAGAACCATCATGGAGTACGCCGTAAAGCACATGCAGAATGAGGAGGTCTTCGACCAAATAGATCGCTGCAACGGCCAAATGAAGATATTCTTGAACGGAGAAGGTCAGGCAGCGTGCCTTCCCGGATAGTACGGTCTAGAACGAATAGCTCCGACTGCCGCACTGCGAGAGCACAGTTGCCTAAGACCGCGACTATGTCGTTTCAGAGCGCGGCGCTATTAATCGCCTAGCTACTCTCCTACCACAGACCGTAGCACCACACCGCTCGTGCTATCGAGAACGGGAGGCTGTGTCGTATCAGCAAGAAGCTTCTTTCGCTTCCGCAGTCAAGAACCCTCAAAGAAGAGAGCGCTCACTCGGCCTGCGTCATGGTCGAGACTTCGCCTCTGCGTTCCTAGAACGACTGCTAAAGGCGACCCGTGCCTCTAGGGAGAAGTGAAGGGAGACGCAATAGTCACTCAGCAAGATCAGCCCGCGATCGCGCCGCGCACGGCCGCGATGATTCGCTCCTGGTCGGCTTCGGTCAGATAGGCATGCATCGGCAGGCTGATGACGTCCTGCGACAGGCTCTCGCAGGCAGGCAGGCCGCCCTCGGCGACCGGATACTGCTTGTAGGCGGTCTGCTGGTGCATCGACTTGCCGTAATAGATCGCGGTCGGCACGCCCTGGGCCTTCAGCGCGGCGGCAAAGCCATCGCGGTCGGTGCCTTTGGGCAGGCGGATGGTGTACTGCGCCCAGACCGAGGTATTGCCCGGCGTCACGCGCGGCACGGTCACGACATTCGACAGGCCACGCGCATAGCGCTCGGCGACCCTGTTGCGGGCGGCGATCTCGTCGTCGAAGATCTTCAGCTTCTCGATCAGGATCGCGGCCTGCATGGTGTCGAGCCGGCCGGTCAGGCCGAGGCGGACGTTGTCGTATTTGTCCACGCCCTGCCCGTGCACGCGGATGCTGCGCAGCGTCGCGGCGAGTTCGTCGTCATCAGTGAAGATCGCGCCGCCGTCGCCGAAGCAGCCGAGCGGCTTGGCCGGGAAGAAGCTGGTCGCGGTGGCGAGCCCGAAGGTGCCGAGCTTGCGGCCCTTGTAGCTCGCGCCAAAACCCTGCGCGGCATCGTCGAGCACGAACAGGCCTTCGGCCCGGGCGATCTCGGCGATGGCATCGTGATCGGCGGGCTGACCGAACAGGTCGACCGGAATGACCGCGACGGGCTTGAGGCCGGCCTTGCGGGCGGTCGCGATGCCGCGCTTCAGCGATTCCGGGCTCATGTTGAAGGTCGCTTCATCGACGTCGACGTAAACAGGCGTCGCGCCGGTCCGCGCCACCGGCGAGGCGGTTGCGATGAAGGTGAAGGACGGACACAGCACGGCATCGCCGGGACCGACGTTCTTCGCCATCATCACCATCAGGATCGCGTCGGTGCCGCTGGCGCAGCCGATGACGTGCTTGGCGCCGCTATACGCCGCAAGCTGCTTCTCGAGCTCGGCGACTTCGGGGCCGTTGACGAACTGGCAATGATCGAGCACGCGCTTGACTGCGGCATCGAGCGCGTCGCCGAGCCGGCGGCGCTGCGAGCCGACGTCGATGAAGGGAATGGGTTCGGAGCGCAGATGCTGGTTCATGGCCTGATTCTTGGCGCCTTGCTGATTGTCTTGCGAAGTTGGAGAGGCCGACATGGAAAGGGATCAGCCGGCGATGCGGCGCGGACCCTTGCGGGCGGGCGACGTGGCGGCGGGACGCGAAGGCGTCTCCAGGCACTGCGTGGCGATCTCGAGGCTGGCAACGCCCTCGTCGCCGGTGACCGCGGGCGTCTCGCCATAGCGCACGGCCCTGAGGAACGCGATCAGCTCGGCGCGGAGCGGCTCGTCATGGCCGACAGGCAGATGCCGCATCGAGTAGCTGCCATCCGGCTTGAAGCCGAAACATTCGGTGACCTGGCGCGTCAAGAGATCGCCCATCACGTATTTGCCGCGGGTCGCGACCGTGACGCTGCGCGCCTTGAACGGCGTCAGCCAGTTGGTGTTGATGTGGGCGAGCACGCCGTTGGCGGTGCGGAACTGCAGGAGCGCGATGTCCTCGCGCTCGGCGACCGCGCTCGACAATTGCGGCTGCACCTCGACGATGTCGGATTCGGTGAACCAGCGGATCAGGTCGATGTCATGCACGGCGAGATCGATGACGACGCCGACATTGGACATGCGCGGCGGGAACGGGCCGACGCGGGTGATCGCGATCGAGAGGATGTCCTCGCCTGCGATCGCCTGCTTGACGGCGGCGACCGCCGGATTGAAGCGCTCGACATGGCCGACCATCAGCGTCACGCCGGCCTTCTGTGCGGCGGCGACGATCTCGCGGCCTTCCGCGACCGTGGAGGCGATCGGCTTCTCGACCAGCACGTGGATGTTCTTGGTGATGCAGGCGAGCGCGACCTCGTGATGCAGATGGGTGGGCGCTGCGATGGTGACGGCATCGACGCCGGCGGCGAAGAGCTGGTCGATGGTCTCGAAGCCCTGGCAGCTGGCAAGCTCGGTGGTGCGCGTCAGGTGCGCCGGCGAGGGATCGACCACGCCGACGAGGGTGACGCCGGGCAACCCCGCGAGCACGCGCGCGTGGTTGCTGCCCATTACGCCAGCGCCGATGACGCCGACGCGCAAGCCTGCCTTGGCAGGTGCCGACCCTTTGGAACTCATCTGAGCAAACCCCGATTCAACGCAAATCCCCGGGCCGCTTCTAGCATGGACGCCACATTTGTGGCGAATGCGGAGGCAACGGGCCGGACACGATTTGATTCAAAAAGTTACACGTTCCCCAGGCCTTAAGTGCTGAAAGATACTGCACTTTCGGCCCGGGTCGCGTGATTCGGAGCCTGCTGGTTACGACCTTTGATAGTCGTCTTCAATCCGGATGATGTCGTCTTCCCCGAGATAGCTTCCAGTCTGGACCTCGATCAGCTCCAGCATGATCTTACCGGGATTCTCCATCCGGTGCACCGCGCCCATCGGGATGTAGATCGACTCGTTCTCGTGCACCGTCTTCACGGTCTCGTTGACGGTGACCCGGGCGGCACCACGCACAACGATCCAGTGCTCGGCACGATGATGGTGCTTCTGCAGCGACAGCCGCCCGCCCGGCTTGACCACGATGCGCTTGACCTGGTGGCGCTCGCCATTGTCGACCGACTGATAGCTGCCCCAGGGCCGGTGCACCTTGAGATGCTCTTCGGTGACCTTCGGGGCAACCGTCTTGAGCTTGGTCACCAGACGCTTCAGGCCATTGGCATCCTTCTGGCGCGAGACGAGGACCGCATCCGCCGTTGCCACCACGATGAGATCGTCGACGCCTTCGAGTGCCACCAGCGCAGAATCCGTGGTGACGTTGCAGTTGCGGGAGTCTTCGAACACGGCGGCGCCGTGCGAAGCGTTGCCCTGCGCGTCCTTCTCCGACAATTCCCACACCGCGTGCCAGGAGCCGACGTCGGACCAGCCGCAGGACACCGGCACGACGGCTGCGCGCGAGGTTTTTTCCATCACCGCATAGTCGATCGAGATCGCCTTGGCCGAACCGAACGCCTGCGGCTCCAGCGTCACGAAGCCGAGATCGCGGCCGGCATTGGTGACGGCGTTGGACACCGCCTCGACGCTCGCAGCATCGACCTTGCGGTATTCGTCGAGCAGGACGCTCGCCGGGAACATGAAGTTGCCGCTGTTCCAGAGATAGCCGGAATTGACGTAATCGGCCGCCTTCACGGCGTCAGGCTTCTCGACGAAGCGTGCAACCGCATGCACCGTGCCCGAGATCACCTCGCCCGGGCTGATATAGCCGTATTCGGTCGCCGGCCGCTCCGGCTTGACGCCGAAGGTGACGATGCGCCCGCTGCTCGCGGCGGTGAGACCCTCGCGGCAGGCGGCGACGAAGGCGGCGTTGTCCTGCACCACGTGGTCGGCGGCGAGCGCGAGCACGATCGCGTCACTGGCGCGGTTCTGCGCGAACACCGCACCCGCGGCGATCGCCGGGCCGGAGTCGCGGCGCATCGGCTCGAGGATCACATCGGCCTCGATGCCAATCTCGGCAAGCTGCTCCAGCACCATGAAGCGGTAGGACGCATTGGTGATGACGACAGGGCGATCGAACAGCGCGGCATCCGAGACGCGCAGCAGCGTGTCCTGGAAGGTCGAGCGCGTGCCGAACAACGGCAGGAACTGTTTCGGGCGCACCTCGCGCGAGGCGGGCCACAGCCGGGTGCCGGCACCGCCGCACATGATCAGGGGGATAATGCGTTTGTCCATCGTCATCTCAAACCTTGAAGTAGTCCCGATACCAGGCGACAAAATTACGGACCCCGAGCGCGATCGGCGTTGACGGTGCAAAGCCGGTGTCGCGCATCAGATCCTCGACATCCGCGAACGTTTCCAAGACGTCTCCCGGCTGCATCGGCAGCAATTCTTTGATCGCCGTCCGACCCAGCTCCTGCTCCAGAAGTCCGACGACATGCATCAGCTCCTCGGGGCGGTGGTTGCCGACATTGTAGACCTTAGACGGCGCATTTGCGGCAGCCGGGTCATCCGCGGGGACCCGATCGATCAGCTTGGATACTACACGGGAGACGTCGTCAACATAGGTGAAGTCGCGGCGCATTTTGCCATGGTTAAAGAGCCGGATCGGCTTGCCCGCCATGATGGCATTCACAAACAGAAACATCGCCATGTCGGGCCGTCCCCACGGACCGTAGATGGTAAAGAAGCGCAAACCCGTGACCGGCAGCCTGTAGAGGTGGCTGTAGGACTGCGCCATCACCTCGTTCGCCTTCTTGGTCGCGGCATAGAAGCTGACGGGATGGTCGGTGCGGTCCTGCACCGCAAATGGCAATTTTGTGTTGGCGCCGTAAACGGAGGATGACGAGGCGTAGACCAGATGACGACAGCCGTTGTTGCGGCAGCCCTCCAGCACGTTGAGAAAGCCCTGGAGGTTGGAATCGACGTAGGTCTGCGGATGCTCGATCGAGTAGCGCACGCCGGCCTGGGCCGCCAGATGCACGACCTCCGCAAATCGGTGCCGTCCAAACAGCGCCGCGATGGCCTCGCGGTCGGCCAGATCGGCCTTGACGAAAGAGAAGCGGGAATCGCTGCGCAACAGCTCGAGCCGCGCCTGCTTCAGCGCCGGGTCGTAATAGCTGTTGAGATTGTCGAGCCCGATCACGGGCCGGCCTTCGGCGAGCAGCTGCCGGGTGACGTGAAAGCCGATGAAGCCGGCGGCACCCGTGACCAAAATCGCCTGATCCGTCATCCTGTTCCCTAGCTGATCCTTGCCCGCGGCGCCTCTTTAGCCGCCGCATTGAGGGGGTCGCAACAGCCCCCGCCCGGGATGACCGCTCGTGATAACCGCTCGCGATAACCGCTATTGCAAGATCGGCGCCAAAACCATACCAAAGCGGCCTAATTCGGCGTCTCGCGTCGGGTTACCTCAAATCTTCGCAAACCCTGTTCATGCGGGCGAGATGCGCCGAATCCTGCTGTCGACGGCCAAGATCCTGATTTCCGCGGCGCTGCTCTACCTGGCGCTGCGCAAGGTCGATCTGTCCGAACTGTTGTCGCGCTTCACAGTGACCAGCCTGTTCTGGATCGGCGTCGCGATCGCGGTCGCGTTCCTGCAAATCTTCGTCGGCGTGCTGCGCTGGCGGGAGGTCGGCGCCGAATGCGGCGCGCCGCTCGAGCTCGGCCAGGCCATGCGCTACAACGTGATCGGATCCTTCTTCAACCAGACCCTGCCATCCGCGATCGGCGGCGACGCGGTCCGGCTGTGGCTGGTCGCACGCGCCGGCGCCGGATGGCGTGCGGCCACCTACTCCATCTTCGTCGATCGCGCGATCGGCCTCGTCGCGCTCGCCATCCTCATCGTCACGAGCCTGCCCTGGAGCTACGCCCTCATCACCGATCCGCACGGACGCTCGGCCCTGCTGCTCGTCGACCTTGCCGCGCTCGCCGGCGGCCTCGGCTTCCTGGTCTTCGGCGCGCTGAAATGGCGCTGGCTGAAGACGTGGTGGGCCACCCATCACATCCACGCCTGCGCGGTGATCGCGAACCGCGTGATCTTCAGCCGCAGGCGCGGGCCGATCGTCGCGATCCTGTCGCTGACCGTGCATCTGCTCGCCGCCGCCGTCGCTTGGTGCGTCGTGCAGGCGATCGCCGCCCCGGTTCGCTACAGCGACGTCTTCCTGCTCGTGCCGCCGGTGATGCTGATCACCATGATGCCGATCTCGATCGCCGGCTGGGGCCTGCGTGAAGCCACGATGGGCCTGGCGTTCGGCTTCGCGGGACTTGCCGCGAGCGAGGGCGTCAACGTCTCGCTGCTGTTCGGCGCCGTGTACTTCATCGTCGGCGCGATCGGCGGCCTGGTCTGGATCCTCAGCGCGGAGAAAGCCGCGCAAGGCTCGGCTCCGCTCGGAGTGCCGGAGTGACGACGTTCGTCGCGAGTCCCGCGATGGCAGCGGAGGTCGTGCTGCTCACGATAGCGCCCGCCGCCCTCAGCGCAGTGCTGTCGGCCATCGTCACCCGGACGAGCATGCCGCTGCTGCAGCGCTATGCGCTGGCGCGTCCGAACGCGCGCTCCTCGCATCGAGTCCCGACCCCGCAGGGCGGCGGCATCGCGGTCGTTGCGGCAACGCTGCTCGTCGCCTCGCCCTGGGCCGCGTGGTTCAATACGGCGATTCCGCCGGTCTTGATCGGTGCCACGGTGCTGATCGCGCTGGTCGGATTCGCCGACGACATCGTCTCGCTTCCGGTGCTGTTGCGGCTCGTGCTGCAGGCAGCGGCCGTCGGGGCCGTCGTGTTCACCGCGCCCGAAACGGCGCGCATCGTCCCGGCGCTGCCGCTCGCGCTGGAGCGCGGCCTCGTCCTGCTCGCCGGCATCTGGTTCGTGAATCTCGTCAACTTCATGGACGGGCTCGACCTGATGACGGTCGTGGAAGTGGTGCCGATCACCGCGGCGCTGCTGCTGCTGGGATGGCTCGGCGACCTGTCCTGGCCGGCCGCATTGCTCGCCACCACCCTGTGCGGTGCCATGCTCGGCTTTGCGCCGTTCAACAAGCCGGTGGCAAGGGTGTTCTTAGGGGATGTCGGCAGCCTGCCGATCGGCCTTCTGCTCGGCTGGTGCCTGCTGGAGCTCGCCTGGCACGGGCAGCCGGCCGCGGCACTGCTGCTGCCGGCCTATTACCTCGCTGATGCCACCATCACGCTGTTTCGCCGCATCGTCAACCGCGAACAATTCTGGTCGGCGCACCGCTCGCACTTCTATCAGCGCGCGACCGACAACGGCATTTCGGTCTCCGGGGTGACCGGCGTGGTCTTCCTGCTCAACCTCGTGCTCGCCGGGCTTGCCATCCTCACCGTTCGCGCCGGCTCGATGCCGGTCACGCTGCTCGCGCTGCTCGCAGGCGCGATCGCGGTCGGCCTCGTCCTGCGGCGCTTCTCCCGTCCTCAGGCGTCCTGAGCCGACAGCGCGAGCCGCAAGCCCTCGTCGAGCGAGACCTGCGGCTGCCATCCGGTGGCGAGCGCCTTCGAGATGTTGAGCTCGAGCGAGCCGAGCAGGCTGTCATGCGTATCCTGCCGGCCGATCACGTTGAGGAGCATGCCGAGCAGGTCCGGCGGCATGCCGAACAGCCGCGGGCTGTTGCCGGATGCCCTGGCCAGGCGCTCGATGAATTCGGGCGTCGAGACCTGTTCCCCGTCCGCCACCAGGAAGATCTCGAAATTGCCGGCGGGATCGGGATGGGTGAGCCGGCGCAGGATGAACGACGACAGGTTCTGCACGGCGAGGAAGGCGCGGTGATTGCGGATCGCGCCAAAGGGCAGCGGCAGCCCCAGGCTCACCGCGCGCGTCAGCAGCGCGAAATTGCCCTTGGCGCCCGCGCCATAGACCAGCGGCGGCCTGATCACCGAGATCTTCATGGCGCTGTCGCGCGCGAGCGTCCTCAAGCCCGCCTCGGCCGCGGCCTTGGACATGCCGTAGAGGCCGCGCGGCGTCAGGACGTCGCTCTCGCTGAACGGCGCGCGACCCTCATTGCTACGGCCGTGCACGAGAACGGTGCTGACGAAGACGAACTGGCGCACGCCTGATGTCGCCGCGCTTCGCGCCAGGTGCAGCGTGCCGGCGATGTTGACGTTGCGGTAGAGCTGGACCGCGTGCTCCTCGTGCTTGTGATGCACGCGCGCGGCGAGATGGACGACGGCGTCGACGCCTTCGAGCGCGGCTCGCCAGTCGGTGTCCGGACCGATCGTTTCGATCACGATCTCGTCGTCGACACCCGTCGGATTGCGCACGGCGCGGCGGACCGACCACCCCGCGCGTGCGAGAACGGGCACGACGTGACCGCCGACGAAACCGTTTGCCCCCGTCACCAGCACCACCGGTTTGCGTTCGCTCATCGTTGCTCCGAAAGGTCCGGGTTGCGCAACAATTCGTCGATCAGAGCTGCATAGGCGTTCATCGCGACGGCGCGGTCGAACTTCGATGCCGCCTTCACCGCGCGCTCCGCAATCGCGCCGTCGTCGGAACCCGACGCCGCACGAATCGCCTCGGCGAGCCGATCGGCGCGGCCCGGCGTCACGACCCAGCCGAGCCCGTTCTCCACCACCGTCAACGCGGCCTCGGCCTCCGGCTCGGACACCAGCACCACGGGACGGCCGACCGCCAGCAGATTGTAGAACCGGCTCGGCACCGACACCCCCGCGACGTCCTTCCGGTACGGAATGATCCAGAGATTGGCGGCTGCCAGGAACGCCTCGAGCTCGGCATCCTCGACCCGCGCCACGAAGGACACATTGGGCAGGTTCGCGGCGGCCTGCAACTGTTTCAGCCGCGCGAAGCCGATGCCCCAGCCGGAGAGCAGGAAGTGGATGTCCGGCTCGTCCTTCAAGAGGCGCGCCGCCTCGAACACGATCTCCGGATCATGGGTGAAGCCGAGATTGCCCGACAGGCCGACGACGAAACGGCCGGGAATCGCCTTGCGGAACGGATTGTCCGCTGACAGCGGTCGCGGCCCGGGCGCAAGCGTCGCCCAGTTCGGGATGAAGCGGATCTTGTTCCGCCTCATGCCGGGATAGCTCAGCAGCGGCCGCTCCGCATCGCGGCCGATGGTGATGACGGCATTGAGCGCGCGGAACATCAGGCCGTTGGCGAAGCGCATCGTCCGCGTCACGATCGAGCCGGGCTTCAGCAGGCCGGCCATCACCAGCACGTCGGGGAAGAGGTCGTGCATGATCAGGGCCGAGCGCGCGCCCCTGAGCCTTGCTGCCGCAGCCACCGCATAAGGCAGCATGAACGGAGCGGTGACGGTGAGCACGACGTCTCCTCGCCTCAGCTCCCGGATCAACGCGAAGAACGTGCGCGCGGCGAACAGCAACTCCGACACCCCCCGCCGCACCAGCGCCGCTTTCCCCGCCATCCGGTTCTTGATCGCAACGACGCGCGGCTTGCCCGCGCCGGTCTGCGCCGCCGGCAGCGCGCCCGGCGAGCCCGACAGCACCACGACCTCGCGACCGGCGGCAAGACGGCAGGCGATCTCGGCCATGATCGCGGCGGTCGTACTCGGATCCGGCGGATAATGCTGGCTCGCGACGACGATCTTGCCTTGAGGCTGCATGATCAGGCCGCGGTCGACCCGAATTCCGGGACCGCATCCTTCAGAATGGTTCTGATGGTAGCGCGATCGTCGCGCGCGATCGCCTGCTCGAGCGCTGCGATCCATTTGCGCAGCGTCTGCATCGGCGGCTCGTTCGGTTCCGCGGCCATGATGCCGGCGACGCCGATCTCGCGGGTCGGCTCCTCGGAGGCGAACAGGATCTCGTGCAGACGCTCGCCCGGCCGCATGCCGGTGAACACGATCTCGATGTCGTAGCCGGGCTGGAGGCCGGAGAGGCGGATCATGCGCTCGGCGAGATCGACGATCTTCACCGGCTGGCCCATGTTGAGGACGTAAACCGAAACGTCCGAACGCTGCGTTCCGAGCGCATGCGTCGCCGCCGTGATGACGAGATCGCAGGCCTCGCGGATGGTCATGAAGTAGCGGACCATGTCGGGGTGCGTCACCGTCACGGGGCCGCCGGCCTCGATCTGGGCCTTGAACTTCGGCACCACCGAGCCGTTCGACGCCAGTACATTGCCGAACCGGACCGAGATCAGCCGCATCGGCGGATTGCCGACGCCGCTGCCTGCGGCGAGATCGTGGTCGAGCGCCTGGCAGTACATCTCGGCGAAGCGCTTGGTCAGGCCGAGCATCGACACCGGCTCGATCGCCTTGTCGGTCGAGATCATCACCATGGCCTCGGCGCCGGCGCTGTGCGCTGCGTCGGCGACGTTGATCGAGCCGAAGATGTTGGTCTTGACGCCCTCGCTCCAGTCGCGCTCCAGGATCGGCACGTGCTTGAGCGCGGCGGCATGGAACACGATGTCAGGCTTGAACTCGGACATCAGGCGCATGATGCGCTCGCGGTCGCGGATGTCGGCGATCCGCCCTTCGATCGCAGCAGACGGGCCCCGCGCGGCGAGCGCCTCCGTGACCGCGTAGAGCGCCGGCTCGGAATTCTCCAGGATCAGGAGCCGCGCGGCGCCGAACGCGACGACGCGCTCGCAGATCTCGGAGCCGATCGAGCCGCCCCCGCCGGTGACGATCACCGCCTTGCCCCTGATCAGGGCTTCGAGCCGCGCATAGTCGATCGTCTCGCTCGGCCGCAGCAGCAGGTCCTCGACCGCGACGGCGGTGAGGCGCGGCGTATCGCCGCTCTCCAGCGAGGGCATGCGGTTGACGATCACCCCGAGCTTGCGCGCCCGCATCAGGATCGATTCCGGGTGCGCCTCCGGTTCGAACGCCGACGGCGTCATCACGAGGCGCGCAATCGGCTTGTTGCGCTTGGCAAAGTCGCCGATGACGTCCTCGATATCGTCGATGCCGCCCAGCATCGGAACGTTGCGGATGAACTGGCCGCGATCCGCGCTCGACGGCGACAGCACGCCGACCGGCCAGATGCGCTTGATCGCTCCGCTCTCGATGCCGCGGAGCAGTACCTCGGCATCCGCGGCACGGCCGATCAGCAGCGCCGGCGCGGCATCCTCGCCCCTCGCATGGCGCCGTACCCGCGTGTAGCGGAAGTAGCGGTAGGTCATGCGCAGCGCGCTGAGGAAGGAGATTTCGAGGAACCAGTAGAGGACGATCGTCACCTTGCCGAGGAAGAAGGCACCACGGACATTGGGAGCGACGAAGATGTAGTCGAGCACCAGGAGGGCAACCGTCAGCACGGTCGCGACGCGGATGATGTTCAGCGCGTCGGGCAGCGAGATGAAGCGCCACTTCGTCGTGGTCAGATTGAAGACGAAGAAGACGACCACGCTGAAAGCGAGAAAATAGGGCAGGATCTGGAACAGCAGCGGCAGGCGATCATAGAAGAACTCGCCGCCCTCGAAGCGCAGATAGAAGGCCGCGAACAGCGCCGCGGTGGTCGCCAGCAGGTCGTGGAGCGCGATCAGGAAATTGCGCAAGGTAAGATGCGAAAGACGCGTCATCCGCCGACCGATGAATATCCCGTTGGGTGCAACCTGACCGCGCTGATAACCCATCTCGACCCGACTTGCCAGTCGCGCGGCCGTTCAGGAACCGGCTTCCCCCACCTTCGCCTCGGCCTGTTGTGCCTGGAGCACGATGCCGCCGGCAACACCGACGCCGATGACGTACATCCAGCCCTCGTGGAAATCGAACAGATGGGAGTTGAACAGCGAGGTGAAGACGTTCTGCACCACCACCAGGAGCCCGATCCAGTTGGCGAGCCCGTCGCCGCGAAACAACAGGAGGTGCAGGATCCAGATCGCGTAGAGAACGGCGATACCGATGACGCCCCATTGCACGGCGACGTTCAGCGTCTGGTTATGCGGGTTGCCGATCACCTCGGCCGAGGCCTGGTATTGACCACTGGGTGTCGCGACCCGCTCGAACAATCCGCGCGTCGAGCCGGTGCCGTGCCCCTTGATCGGCGCCTCCGCGAAGAAGCCGAGCGATTTGCGCCAGAATTCAAGCCGCAAGCCCGCCGAGGTCGGCTCGCCCTTTTCGACATAGCGCGTGTAATCGTCGGCAAACCTGTTGGCAGTATAGCGCAATTGCGGCGAGGCCTGCCAGGCGAGAACGGCGCCAACGAGCAGGGCGGCGGAGATGGCCACAATGCTGCGCCGTTTGAGGTGAAGCAACGCGAACACACCGAACATGATCGGAACGGTGACGAGCGCGGTGCGCGACACCACCACGAAGGTCATGTTGGCGAAGAAGCTCAGCGCCAGCGCGGTGAGCAGCCCGGCGAGCCAGTAACGCTTTTGGCGCAGCAGCAGCACGACCGGATAGGCCAGTGCGACGGCACACAGCGCGAATTCCTGACTCTGGTCGATGTAGTTCTTGACGAAGACGCCGCGCTCGGGCGGATCGGCCTTGAGCGCGAGGTTCGGGTAGAAGGCGACCAGCCAGGACATCATCGACAGCAGCGCGCAGGACACCAGGAAGGCGATGAAGATCCAGCGCCCGCGCGGCGAGCGCTCGAAATGGTAGAGCAGGACCGGAAGCACCAGCAGCTTGACGGTCGGATTGACGGCGTAGAAACGCGCGCCCCAGGCCGCGTCCGACCACAGCGTTCCCACCAGCGCGAGCAGGACCAGCGCGATCGGCGCAACGCAGATCGGACGCTTGAGCGATTGCAGGAACGCGCGGACGTCGAGGAACGGCACCATGCAGAGCAGCATCAGGGCGTTGAAGATCCCCGCAAGCGACGTCGACCAGGGCAGCGAGGCCGCGGTGAGGATGGCAAACAGATCGACGGTCTCGCTCCAGGCCGCCGGGCTGCGCAGGCGCCGCCACAGCATCTGGCCCGCCGTCTCCCGGCCGAGTGCCGTCGCTTGACCCGTCACTTGCCCCCTCCCCGCGCGCGATGGACCAGCGCCGTCGTGCTGAAGCCCTGGAGGATGTCGACCAGCACGACCATCCCGCCCGCGGCCTCGACGACCTCGTGGCCGACCACCTGCTCGCGGGTGTAGTCGCCGCCCTTCACCAGCGCCGCGGGCTTGATCCGGGTGATCAGGTCGATCGGCGTGTCCTCCGCGAAGATGACGACGAGATCGACCGCTTCGAGCGCGGCCAGCACCTCGGCACGGGCGCGCTCGTCCTGGACCGGACGGTCGGCGCCCTTCAGCCGCCGCACCGAGGCGTCGCTGTTCAGGCCCACGATCAGGCGATCGCAGGCGGAGCGCGCCGCGGTCAGCACCTTGACGTGGCCGGGATGCAGGATGTCGAAGCAGCCATTGGTGAAGCCGACCCGCAAGCCCTGCCTGCGCCATTCCGCGAGCTGCATGTCGAGCATCGCCGGCTCGAGCACGATCTTCTCCTCGGCCGCGAGATAGGCGTGCGGCAGGATCTTTCGGCGCAGCTCGGCCGCGCTCACGCTGGCGGTGCCCTGCTTGCCGACGGCGACGGCAGCGGCAGCATTGGCCACGCGCAGCGCCGTATCCCAGTCCGCGCCCGCCGCGAGCGAGACCGCAAGCGCGGCGGCGACGGTATCACCGGCGCCGGAGACGTCGCGCACCTTGACGGGGACAGCCGGAACGTGAACGGCCTCGCCACTGCGCGGCACCAGCGTCATGCCGTGCTCGCCCTGCGTGACCAGGATCGCCTCGCAATCGGCGAGCCGCATCACGTCCTCGGTGGCATCGACGATGCTCTGCGGCGTGTCGGCGCGGCTGCGGGTCGCTTCCGAAAATTCCTTGCGATTGGGCGTGAGCAGCGTGGCGCCGCGATAGATCGCCCAGTTGAGGCTCTTGGGATCGACGATCACGGGCTTGCCGAGCTTTCGCGCGGCGTCGATGGTGTGGCGGATCACCCGCGCGGTCAGCACGCCCTTGGCGTAGTCGGAGAGCAGCACGATGTCGGCGCGCGCGATCTGCGGCAGGATCGCCTCGATCAGCGTCGCCTCGACCGCGTCGGAGGCAGCTACCGCCTGCTCCCAATCCGCACGCAGCATGTGGGTGGAGAAATGCTCGGAGACGAAACGGACCTTTCGCGTGGTTGGCCGCGACGGGTCGCACACCAGCACGCTTTCGATGCCGGCCTGCTCGTCGAGCGCGGCCTTGAGCCGTGCACCGGCATCGTCCTCGCCGACGAGGCCGACGAAGATGCAGCGCGCGCCGAGGGACGCGACGTTGCGCGCGACGTTGCCGGCGCCGCCGATATGGATCTCGCTGCGCTGGGCGACGATGACCGGCGTCGGCGCTTCCGGCGATATCCGCGACACCTCGCCATAGACGAACTCGTCCAGCATGATGTCGCCGATGCAGAGCACCGTGCGGCGCGCGATATCTTGCGCAAGCGCATCGAAATCGAGGATGGGGGTCGCCATGATCCAAAAACCTCAGCGGAAGCGGTCGGGCCGGTCGAGATAATCCCCGACATAGGCCTTCACCGCATCCTCGAGCGTCGTGAAGCCGCCGTTATAGCCGGCGCGGCAGAGGCGATCGACCTCGCTCTGGGTGAAGTATTGATAGCTGTTGCGGATCTGTTCGGGCATGTCGATGTATTCGATGTTGGGCCTGGCGCCGAGCGCGGCATAGGCAGCCAGCATCAGATCCCTGAAGCTGCGCGCCTTGCCGGTGCCGACGTTGAAGAGGCCGGACACCGAGGGGGTTGCCAGCAGCCACGTGATGACACGCACGACGTCGTCGACATAGATGAAATCGCGGCGCTGGTCGCCGTCGGCAATGCCCTCGCGATGCGACTTGAACAATTGCACGACACGGCCCGCCTTCACATCGTCGAAACGGCGCGCCAGCACGCTCATCATCGAGCCCTTGTGGTACTCGTTGGGGCCGAACACGTTGAAGAACTTCAGGCCAGCCCATTGCGGCGGGAGCGGATCGCCGTTCGCTGCGCGCTCGGCGACCGCGAGATCAAACAGGTGCTTGCTCCAGCCGTAGAGGTTCATCGGCCGCAGCTTTTTCAGCGCGGGCAGCGAGGCGTCGTCGTCAAAGCCTGCCTCGCCGTCGCCGTAGGTCGCCGCCGAGGAGGCGTAGATCAGCGGCACAGCGTTCGCCGTGCACCAGTCCAGCAGGCGCATCGAGAAGCGGAAATTGGTTCCGATCACGAGATCGCCGTCGGTCGCGGTGGTCTCGGAAATCGCCCCGAGATGGATCACGGCATCGAGCCTGCGGCCCTTCAGCCAGTCGGGCAGCTCGGCGGGCGGGACGATATCCACAAGCTGGCGCTTGGCGAGATTGCGCCACTTGCCGTCGCTGCCGAGCAGGTCACAGACGGCGACGTCGCTGCGGCCGGCGTCATTGAGCGCAGCCACGACATTCGACCCGATAAAACCGGCTCCGCCGGTCACCAGCAACATTCCGTAATCCCTGCCCGAATTTTGCGGCCCGATCCTGCCGTAGCGCATGATCCGCCAAAGTGTAAGCGGTTTTGGGATCGGCCCTCAGCCGGCTTTACCTGCCGGCCGGGAGCGGCTAACCGAACCGCCAGATCAGCTCGCCTTCGGTCCTATTAACGAATGAATCAAGATTCGCAATTTAGTGGAAGCACAGATCGGAGCGACACCCGCCCGATCCTGATCGTCCCCTACATGTGGATCGGCGATTTCGTCCGGAATCACACTGTTGTCCGGGTCCTGAAGGAGCGCTGGCCGAACCGTCCGGTCGATCTGCTGACCACCTCCTTGTGCGCCCCGCTGGTCGATTACATGCCCGGCGTGCGCGCTGGCATCGTCTGGGACCTGCCGCGCAGCCGGCTCGCCGTAGGCCGCCAGCTCGGCCTGGCAAAGCTCCTGCGCGAGCGGAACTACGGCACCGCCCTGGTGCTGCCCCGGACCTGGAAGGCCGCCATTGCGCCCGCGCTGGCCGGCATCCCCGAACGGGTCGGCTTCGTCGGCGAATTCAGGTTCGGCCTGCTCAACCGCTGGCGCTGGGGCGAGAAAAAGCTGCCCCGCTTCATCGACAAGAACGCCGCGCTGGCCCAGCCCGACGGCGCCCCCCTGCCCCCGGAATGGCCGGTGCCGCAATTGCGGGTCCCGGCCGAGGACATCGTCCGCTGGCGGCAGGCCAACGGCCTCAGCGCCGGGACGGCGGTGGCGCTGGCCCCCGGCTCGGTCGGCGTCTCCAAGCGCTGGACCTATTATCCGGAGGCCGCCCGCCTGCTGGTCGCACGCGGGCTGGAGGTCTGGGTGGTCGGCGGCCCCGCCGAAAAGGGCCTCGCCCAGGAGATCGTCGCGGCCGGCGGCCCCGGGACCGCTGGCGGCCCTGGGGTGCGGGACCTGACCGGCAACGATCTGCGCAACGGCGTACTGGCCATGGCCGCAGCCGGCGTTGCCATCTCCAACGATTCCGGCCTGATGCACATTGCGGCTGCCCTCGGCACGCCGACCATGGGCATCTTCGGCCCGACCAGCCCCTACCTCTGGGCCCCCCTCAACGGCCTTGCCGCCACCGTGGTCCAGGACAAGAGCGTGCTCTCCTGCCAGCCCTGCCAGAGCACGATCTGCAAGATGAACGACCACCGCTGCATGCGGGACATCGCGGCGAGCGAAGTGGTGGGGATTGCGGAGAGGGTGCTGGGGGAAGCGGGGGCGAGGGCCGGGAGCTAGCCGTCGCCCGTCAGAAATACTTTGGTAGTCCAGCCTGTTTCAGAACCGCATTCGCGGTGTGCCGCGATTTGATGTTGTTATCGACAGTGAAGCGGATACCCGAAATTGGGCTCTGCCAGATCTCGTGATCGCCACGACCTTGCCGGACAAAAAAGCATCCCGCCTCCTCCAGAATTCGTTTCAATTCCGGAGTGAAGCTGTTCATGCAGCTTCTTCTGCTGAGCCGATCTTGATTCGCTTGGAGAAGCTCGCGATCACCTCGACAGGGACCTCGTACCCTTCGGCAGCAGCGTCTTCTTCCAACAGATCGCGAATGAGGCCGGGCAATTTGGCATCGAGTTCGTCGAGGCTAGCAGCCTCCGTGACAAGGCCCGGGAGGTCCGAGCTCTCGGCAGTCCACACCGATGCTTCGATATCCCAAGTCGCCCTAACGACGATGAGATGGCCCGTTTTCGGCGTTCCTCCTGCGGCGATTTCCGTCATCCGAACAGTCCTCATTGGCCATCGCAACCGCACAGCAAGCCGAGCGCGGCGATGATGGAAGTCTAGACCTGTTTTGCCCGACGTGTCAAACACACTTCGTAAAATCCGCAAATCATTACCCTCTGCTGCCAAGCCTTTGATTTCACTATCGCCGGCTACTGTGCATGGGGTTGTTTTCGCCGTTCTTGTTCTCGTCCGCCGAAAGCGCAGCTCAAAGCAGCGGCCGATAGACCTCGCCAATCCGTGCCGCTTCGGCATCGAGGCTGAACTGCGCGAGCACTCGCGCGCGTCCGCGCTCGCCCATCGCCGTTGCCGCAGCCACATCGCGCATCAGCGGCTCCAGCGCCGCGGCAAGAGCATCCGCATCACCCGTCGGGATCAGCACGCCGGTCACCCCATCCTCGACCACGAGCTCGGCCGCGCCGGCGCGCGCGGCGACGAGCGCGCTGCCGGCCGCCATCGCCTCGATCAGCGTCAGGCCAAAGCCTTCGTTGCGCGAGGTGAAGGCATAGATCGTCAGCCGCTGATACCAGCGCTGCACATCTTCGATCGGCAACTCGCCGGTGATGACGATGCGCGCTTGCAGGCCGGCCGCCTCGATCCGCTTCTTCAGGTCGCTCGCGAAGGACGCCTGCTCCGGCGTGACCTGACCGACGATGATTGCGGTGAAGTCGGGATAGCGCGGCAACAACCGGCACATCGCATCGACGAACACGTCGGTGCCCTTCTGCGCACGCACACGGCCGAAGCAGCCGATGGCGTAGCGGCCCGGCAGCGCGGCTTCCGCGAAGGCAGCCATGCGATCGATCGGCGGCGCATAGACGTCCGTGTCGACCCCATGCGGGATGACGGTGGCCTTCACCTTCAGGAACGAGGCCGAGATATCCGACGTCGCGATGATCGCGTCCATGCGCCGGATCAGCCAGCGCGTGATCCAGCTGTGATGCCGCTGCGCCGCCGAGGTGAAGACCAGCTTGAGCGGCCAGCCGAGCGCGCGCAGCACGACGCCTGCGATCATCTCGTTGTTGCGGCGCGCATGCCAGATCAGCGGCGCCTTGCGCCGCCACAGCTTGAGGAAATCGGCCACGCTCAGCCGCGCGATTCCCTCCGGCGCGTCGGAGCCGAACCACGCCGCGCGGTACAGCCTTGCCAGCCGCGGCGCGACCATCCGGTTGGTCGCGGTGACCCCGGAATAGCGCCTGTGCAGATTTGGCACGATCACTTGCAGATCGTCCGGGGAGTTCGCCACGTCACGCTCCGTTTACCAGGCCCCCTATACGCAACATTAAGCATAGTGACCAGTTCAGCCGCGCCGATACCCCCTCTTCACCACGCAAACGCTAGCATCCTGCGTTGATCGAAGACGGGTGAGATCATGACTGTGCTAGTCACCGGCGGCGCCGGCTATATCGGAAGTCACACGGTTCTGGCGCTGGCGGAAGCCGGCGAGGACGTCGTCGTGATCGACGATCTCTCGACCGGTTTCTCGGCTTACCTGCCCGAAGGCGTGCCGCTGTTCATTGGCGATGCCGGCGACGAGAATCTGCTCGAGGGCGTGATCGCCCAGCACAACATCGAGAGCATCATCCATTTCGCGGGCTCGGTGGTCGTGCCGGATTCGATGCGCGATCCGCTCGGCTATTACCGCAACAATTTCACGACCGCGCGCAACCTGCTCAACGTCGCGGTGAAGCGCGGCATCGGCCGCTTCATCTTCTCCTCGACCGCCGCCGTCTACGGCAATCCGGACCAGGTGCCGGTGCCCGAGCACGCGCCGACGCGGCCGCTGTCGCCCTACGGCTCCTCGAAGCTGATGACCGAGATCATGCTGCACGACGTCGCCGCCGCCTACGGCATGCAATACGTGACCCTGCGCTATTTCAACGTCGCCGGCGCCGATCCGCAGGCGCGCATTGGCCTTGCCACCGTCGGCGCCACGCATCTGCTCAAGATCGCAGTGGAAGCCGCAACCGGCCAGCGCGCCAAGATCGACGTGTTCGGCACCGACTATCCGACCCCGGACGGCAGCTGCATCCGCGACTTCATCCACGTCACGGACCTGTCGCAGGCGCACCGTTCGGCGCTGGCTTACCTGCGCAACGGCGGCGCCTCGATCACGCTGAATTGCGGCTATGGCCGCGGCTATTCGGTGCTCGAGACCATCGACGCCGTGCGCCGGGTTTCGGGCCGCAGCTTCGCCGTCCAGTACGCCCCGCGCCGGCCCGGCGACATCATGACCATGGTCGCCGACACCAGCCGCATCCGCGGCCTGCTCGACTGGAAGCCGCAATACGACGACCTCGAGACCATCGCAGCCCACGCGCTGGCCTGGGAGGACAAGCTGTTCCGCGAGCGCCATGGCGAGCTCCGCCACGCCGCCTCGGCCTAGAACCCGTCCAGACGCAAGCTCTTAATTGGGCTTGAAAAGCGTAGCTTTAGCGGGCACAGAGGCCCTTCGATCCCTGACGCGCGGGCAGGCTTTTTTCCTGTGCCGTCAATGGACTACGGATGGCCCAGTTTCCAAAGAAAATCACCGACGATCCCTATACGGCAGCGGTCCTGATTCGCCGCCTGGTCACGGAACAGGGGATCGTCTACTGGCGGCGTTACCTCGTCGCCTTCGCGCTGATGGCGCTTGCCGCCGGATCGACCGCGGGCGCGACCTACGTGCTCGGCCAGGTCATCAACCAGGCCTATGTCGACAAGAACATCCCGGGCATCGCGATGTTCTCGGGCATCACGGTGATCCTGCTGTTCATCAAGGGCGTGGCGACCTACGGCCACATGGTGATCCTGACCAAGATCAGCAACGCGATCCTCGCCACCAACCAGCGCCAGCTGTTCGCCAAGCTGATGCGCGAGAGCATCGGCTTCTTCTCCGAGCGGCATTCGTCCGAATTCCTGGCGCGGCTGACGGCCGGCGCCAAGTCGATCACCGACGTCCTCAACATGCTGGTCAACGCCATCGGGCGCGACCTCCTGATGCTGCTCGCCATGGTCGGCGTGATGGTGTGGCAAGATCCGCTGATGTCGTTCATCGGCCTCGTCGCGGTGCCGCCGGCGATGCTGGTGCTGCGCAAGCTGGTCAAGCGCATCAAGGGGCTCGCCTTCAACCAGTTCACCGGTACCGCCGACATCATGGAGACGATGCAGGAATCGCTGCAAGGCATCCGCACCGTCAAGGCCTTCACGCTCGAAGAGACCATGCAGAAGCGCATCGACGAGAACATCGCGATCGTCGAGCGCAACGCCAACAAGATGGCCCGCGTCGCCAACCGCTCCAATCCGCTGATGGAGATGCTCGGCGGCTTCGCGGTCGCCGGCTGCTTGCTCTATGGCGGCTACAGCGTGGTCGCGCTCAACGCCACGCCCGGCGCGTTCTTCTCCTTCATGACCGCCTTCCTGATGGCGACCGAGCCGGCCAAGCGGCTGGCGCGGCTCAACATCGATCTCAACAGCCAACTCGTCGGCGCCCGCATGCTGCTCGAGATCATCGACAGCCCGGCGAGCGAGCATTCCGACGACGACAAGCCGGCTCTGAAGCTGTCGGACGCGCGGATCGAGCTCAACGACGTCAGCTTCTCCTATCGCGCCAATGAGACCGTGCTCAACCGCATGAGCTTTGTTGCCGAGCCCGGCAAGGTCACCGCGCTGGTCGGCCCCTCCGGCGGCGGCAAGTCGACCGTGCTGGCGCTGCTCTTGCGCTTCTACGAGGTGACGCAAGGCGACATCGTGATCGACGGCCAGTCGATCAGCGCGGTCTCGCGCAAATCGCTGCGGGCGCAGACCGCCTATGTCGGCCAGGACGTCTATCTGTTCCGCGACACCATCCGCAACAACATCGCCTTCGGCAAGCCGGGCGCGACCGAAGACCAGATCATCGACGCCGCCAAGGCCGCCTGCGCGCATGATTTCATCATGGGCTTCCCGCTCGGCTACGACACGCCGGTCGGCGAGCACGGCACGCAGCTCTCCGGCGGCCAGCGCCAGCGCATCGCGGTGGCGCGCGCGCTGATCAAGAACGCGCCGATCATCCTCCTGGACGAAGCCACCGCCGCACTCGATTCCGAGTCGGAGAGGCAGGTGCAGGAGGCGATCGAGCATCTCTGCCAGAACCGCACCACCATCGTGATCGCGCACCGCCTGCACACCATCATGCACGCAGACAGCATCCTGGTGGTCGAGGGCGGCGAGATCGTCGAGCGGGGCCGACACGACGAGCTCTTGCGCCGCTCGGGCCGCTACGCCTCGTTCTTCCGTCTGCAACATCACGACGCCGGCACTCTGGCGCCGATCAGCGCAACCGCATAGACTTCCTCATCATCCCCAAGAGCCGCGAGATCGCTCCATGAACGCCGCCTCCTACGTCATCCCGCTTCCGCCACAGGCCTCACTTCCCGTCGTCGGGGAAAGCGGCCGTTATCCGGTGCGCCGCATCTGGTGCGTCGGCCGCAACTATCTCGAGCACATCCGCGAGATGGGCAATGACGAGCGCGCGCCGCCGTTCTTCTTCGCCAAGCACGCCGACATGCTGGTGCCCGATGGCGCCACCATTCCCTATCCGCCGCTGACCAAGGATCTGCATCACGAGGTCGAGCTGATCGTGGCAATGAAGAGCGGCGGCCTGAACATCCCCGCCGACAAGGCGCTCGATCATGTCTACGGCTACGCCGTCGGCATCGACCTCACCCGCCGCGACCTCCAGATCGCCTCGCGCAAGAAGGAGCGTCCCTGGGAGATCGGCAAGTCGTTCGACTATTCCGCGCCCTGCTCCGCGGTGCAGCCGGCATCGAAGATCGGCCATCCCGCCAAGGGCAAGATCTGGCTCACGGTCAACGGCAAGGAAGCGCAGAAGGGCGACCTCACCGAGCTGATCTGGAACGTGCCTGAAATCATCTGGCAGCTCTCGCAGCAGGTGAAGCTCGCCGCCGGCGACATCATCATGACGGGCACGCCGGCCGGCGTGTCGCAGCTCCAGCCCGGCGACAAGCTCGAATGCGGCGTCGACGGCGTCGGCACGCTGAAGGTGTCGATCGGCCAGCCGGAATAGCCTGCGCGACATCGCGAAATCAAAAGGCCCCGGACATGTCCGGGGCCTTTTCTATTCAGATCGCAGTTACCACGCCTTCACCGGCCGATTGGCGTGGCTCACCTGCGGCACACCGCGATTGAGCGACATGTGCGAATGCACGCACAGCCAACCGTCGCCATCTCTCGAAAACACCATCGTCGCCCGGCCCGGACGCGGAAACACGCCGCCATCGGGATGATAGCCCGTGCTCGTCCACGGCGCGATCACGGTTGCCATCGTGCCATCGGGGGACGCCAGGACCGAGGTCTGATCGAGCACGAAGCGGAAGTCGGTCGTCTTCGGCCAGACGTTGTCCCATTGCGTGGTGACCCATTGGTCGAGGCCCGGGATGACATCGTTGTGCGTGCCGAAGGCAAGCACCTCGGGATGAAACAGCGGCTTCGCCGCAGCGTAGTCGACCTCGCGGACATAGCCCGCAAAGGTTTCCAGCCACTGGCGGAAGAACTGCGTGATCTCGGTGTTGGCGGTCGGCATGGAGGACATTCGCACCTGCTTCATCGCAACGCCGACATCACGATCAGGCCCAGGATTAGCGCCGTCACCGAGTATTTCAGCGTGTAGTAGACGTTGCGGTTCCACTCCTTGACCTTGCGGCTGGCGAGATGGATCTCGTAGAGCTTGCCGAACACCTTGTTGAGCACGCCGACGCTCTCGCCGTCGACATTCTGGGTCGCCGACGCCTTGACGATGTGATGGCTGACCCAGCGGTTGATCGCGGTCATGAAGCCGAACTTCATCGGGCGCTCGACGTCGCAGAACAGGATGATGCGGTTGACGTCGGTCGCGTTCTCGGCGCTGTGGATGAAGGTCTCGTCGAACATGAAGGCCTCGCCGTCACGCCAGACGCATTCGACGCCGTCGACCAGGATGCGGCACTTGTTCGAATTCGGCGTGACGAGGCCGAGGTGATAGCGCAGCGAGCCGGCGAAGGGATCGCGGTGTGCGCCCAGCTTGCCGCCGGGCGGCAGCATCGCGAACATCGCGCCATGCACGCTCGGAATCGAGTTGAGCAGCTCCACCGTCTTCGGGCATAGCGTGCGCGCCGACGGCAGGAAGTCGTCGTACCATTTCAGGTAAAACCGTTTCCAGCCGCTCTTGAAGAACGAGTAGAAGCCCCAGTCGTTGTTTTTCGCAGCCGCGCGAATGAAGCCTTCGTCGAACAGGCGCACGGCCTCGTCGCGGATGGTCTCCCAATTCTCGCTGAGAGGTTTCAGCTCGGGGAACTGCTCGACCGGGATCACCGGCTTGTTCGGCACAGCCGAGCCCGCATACATCAGCACGTTGTAGGGAGCGAGATAGGTCGAGTGATCGCCAAGCTGGCGCGCGAAGCGCAGCCGCTGCTTGCCGCGGAAGTGAACGTAAATCGTCGATGCCGCAAGCACATATAAAATGACAAGTTGCGGCGCAAAAAGCTGTTTCAGCATTTCCCCAAGTTCCCGAGTGACCCAGCCGGGGACGTCATCTACTCCGAGCCGGCCCGACCGGCAAGATATTCACCGGTGGGTTGCAATCACTCTGGGGAGGGCGGCGGTACGGAACCCGGGAGGGGACTGGCCAAAACGAGCCGGATCACACCCGCGACAGCGCCTGGAGACCCTTGAAGGTCAGGCGCTTGGGGTCGGTGACGCCGGCAAGATAAAGCCGGCGGATGAAGGCGATGACGGCGTCGCGGTCGCAATCGGTCAGCGCGACGACGGCGTCGACCGCGATCTTCTGGGCTTCCATTGGGCTCACCTCGGCCTTGCGAGTAACCCGGCCGAGACAGGCTAGGACTCACCGGTTAATCCGGCGTTAACCGTTCGGGCAGCATGGCCGATTCAGCCCAAGACCCGTATACGCAAAACAACGCATTGCGGGGGCGCGGCGGATCAGCGGGCACTGATGCTCTTGTTCAATAGCGCAAACTGCTTTTTCAGCCGGGGCACCGCAAAGTCGGTGAATGCCCGCACCTTGGGCACCGAAAGCCGGCCCTGTGGGCAGATCAAATGCGCGGGCATCTCGGGATCCCGGTCGGCGGCCAGCACGATCTCGAGCTCGCCGCGCCCAACCTGCTCGGCCACCTGGTACGAATACATCCGCGCCACGCCGCGCCCGGCGACCGCGGACGCCACCGCCGCATAGGTGCTGTTGACGACGAGGCGCGGCGTGAACTGGACCGTGCGCGGCGCTGAAGAGCCCGCCTGTGGCGCGAAGGTCCAGAAATTGGGCAGATGCGCCATCGCCACGATCTGATGCTTGGCGAGATCGCCGGGCTCGGTAATGCGCGGATGCTGCTTCAGGTAGCGCGGAGCTGCCACCACGACGCGGCTGATCACGCCGACCCGCATCGCCACCATCGCCGAATCCACGAGAGGGCCGATGCGAAGCGCAACGTCGATGCCCTCTTCGATCAAGTTGACCGCGCGGTCGAACAACAAAAGCTTCGCCGATACGGTCGGGTAGGCGTCGAGAAACGCATCGAGGATCGGCCGCAGCACCATCTCGCCCGAGACCACCGGCGCCGTGATCGTGAGCAGGCCACGCGGCGCCGTGCGCGGTCCAGCCGCGACATCATCGGCCTCTTCCAACTCGGCGAGCACCCGGCGACAGATAACAACATAGCGCTCGCCCTCCTCGCTCAGCTTGATCGCGCGCGTCGTCCGGTGCAGCAGCTCGACGCCGACGCGCTCCTCCAGGAAGGCGATGGCGCGGCTCACCGCCGCCGGTGAACGGCCGAGCTTGCGCCCCGCGGCCGCGAGGCTGCCCTCGTTCACCGCAAGGACGAACACCTTCATCGCATCCAGACGATCCATGTCCTTCCCGCCGCCCCCGGAGATTCCGACTGAAAGCTAGGCGTTCGCGCCGGCCGCCACAACCGCCGCCGGGCGCCGATCCGGCATTCGTTCGCGCCGCGAAAGAGTGTCTGCCGGGCAGCGCGTATTCGCAGCCGGGCCGCCGCGACGTACCTCAACGGACAAGCCAGCCACTGCTGGCGCAAGTTCTGAAGGTCAACAACAGGAGCCTGTCATGGGTATCGAGCAAAAGGTCGCCATCATCACCGGTGCATCGCAGGGCATCGGCGCCGCCCTGGTCCGGGGTTTTCGCGATCGCAACTATCGCGTCGTCGCAACGGCGCGCTCCATCAAGCCGTCCGGCGACGACGACATCCTCGCCGTTCCCGGCGACATCGCCGACCGGGCCACCGCGGAGCGCGTGGTCTCGCAAGGGATCGTCCGCTTCGGCCGCGTCGACACCCTGGTCAACAATGCCGGCATCTTCGTCGCAAAGCCGTTCACGCAGTACACGGCCGAGGATTACGCGGCGGTGATGGGCACCAACGTCGCCGGCTTCTTCAACATTGCTCAGCTCGCCATCGCCGAGATGGAGAAGCAGGGTTCCGGCCACGTCGTGCAGATCACCACCACCCTGGCCGATCAGGCCAATTCGAACGTGCCCTCGGTGCTGGCGTCGCTGAGCAAGGGCGGCCTCAACGCCGCGACCAGATCGCTCGCGATCGAATATGCCAAGCGCGGCATCCGCGTGAACGCCGTGGCGCCCGGCGTCATCAAGTCGCCGATGCACCCGGTCGCGACGCATGCCCAGCTCGGCGCGCTGCATCCGGTCGGCCACATGGGCGAGATGTCCGACATCGTCGATGCCGTGCTCTATCTCGAGCATGCCCCCTTCGTCACCGGCGAGATCCTGCATGTCGACGGCGGCCAGAGCGCCGGCCACTGAGCTGAGGAGAAACACGATGCCCATCGTCACCATTCAAGTGACCCGCGAGGGAACGACGCCGGGAACGGCGTCGCTCACGGCGGAAGAGAAGGCTGCGCTGATCAAGGGATCGAGCCAGCTCCTGCTCGACGTGCTCGGCAAGCCGCTCGATTCGACCTTCGTCGTGATCGAGGAAGTCGACACCGACAATTGGGGTTGGGGCGGCCTTCCCGTACCGGAATTCCGGCGCCGCCGCGCCGCTCAGACCGGATGATCCGTGCGTGAGCACGCGCGCAAGATCCGTCTTGCGCCAGCGCTCACCACGCGCAAAGCCAAGCCACAAACGGCGGCGCGATCAGGAATACTGCATCACGCCGTCGTCGATCTTGCCGAAGCGCAAGGAGACGATGTCGAGCGCGTAGTTCTGGTACAGCCGCCACGGCTGCTTCGAACCCTGCTTCGGCATTTTTGCCACCGAGCGCTGCACATAGCCCGAGGTGAAATCGAGCGACGGCTGCGCGGTGATGGAGGGGTCGTCATTGTGCGGCATGCACTGCCGGAAATTGTGCCGGTCCATGTAGTTGATGAGCCGGCAGACATATTCGCAGGTGAGATCGCATTTCAGCGTCCAGGACGCATTGGTGTAGCCGAAGGCCGACGCCATGTTCGGCACGTCGGCATACATCATGCCCTTGTAGGTCAGCGTGTTGGCGAAATCGACGGCGCGGCCGTCGACGCTGACATCGAGACCGCCGACGACCTGGAGCACCAGCCCTGTCGCCGTCACAATGATGTCGGCCGCAAGCTCGCTGCCGTCCTTCAGGCGGATACCGTCGCGGGTGAATGTGTCGATCTCATTGGTGACGACGGAGGCGCGCTGCTCGCGGATCGCCTTGAAGAGGTCGCCATCGGGCACGAGGCACAGCCGCTGGTCCCAGGGATTGTAGCGCGGCGTGAAGTGGGTCGCGATATCGTAGTCGGGCCCCAGCGCCATGCGGACGCCACCGAGGATCAGGTTCTTCACCTTGTCCGGGCGCCGCCGGCTGAGCTGGAAGAAGAACATCCCCCACATCACGTTGCGCCAGCGGATCAGATGATAGGCAAGTTGCGCAGGAAGATTGCGACGCAATTTGTTGGCGAACGGATCCTGCGCCGGGCGCGACACCACATAGGTCGGCGAGCGCTGGAGCATGGTGACCTGCGCCGCCGTCTTGGCGAGCTCCGGCACCAGCGTCACCGCGGTCGCGCCCGAGCCGATCACGACGACGCGCTTGCCCGCGTAGTCGATGTCCTCGGTCCATTTCTGCGGATGCACGATGCGGCCGGCGAAATCCGCGACGCCCTTGAACTCCGGTGTATAGCCCGCCTCGTATTTGTAATAGCCCGAGCACATGAACAGGAAATTGCAGGTGAAGCGCACGAACTCGGTCGCGCCCTCACCGGTGATGCACTCGGCCTCGACGGACCAGCGCGCCTCCGGCGTCGACCACGCCGCGCGCCTGACGCGATGGCGGAAGCGGATGTGCTTCTCGATGCCGTGCTCGGTCGCGGTCTCGCGGACGTAGTTCAGGATCCGTGGCCCGTCCGCGATCGCCTTCGGCTCGGTCCACGGCTTGAACGAATAGCCGAGCGTAAACATGTCGCTGTCGGAACGGATGCCGGGGTAGCGAAACAGATCCCAGGTCCCGCCGATACAGTCCCGCCCCTCCAGGATGACGTAGCTCTTGGTCGGGCACTTGCTCTGGAGATGATAGCCGGCGCCGATGCCTGATAGCCCAGCACCGACGATGAGGACGTCGAAATGTTCTTGTTGCATTGTTTCCTCCGCCGGGGAGGATTGTCGGGCCCGCGGCCGCGGGCGTCAATCACCAATCGGGCCTGCTACAACTGGAAGGAGAACCCTTCGCTTCCGGCCCACAAACGAAAAGCCCCGGATTGCTCCGGGGCTTCCGATGTTTCGATGCGCTCGGATCAGTACCGGTAGTGATCCGACTTGAACGGACCTTCCTGCTTCACGCCGATGTAGTCGGCCTGGTCCTTGCGCAGCTCGGTGAGCTTGACGCCGATCTTGGCGAGGTGCAGGCGCGCGACCTTCTCGTCCAGCGACTTCGGCAGCACGTAGACTTCCTTCTTGTACTTGCCGTCCTTGTTGTTGGCGAACAGCTCGATCTGCGCCAGCGTCTGGTTGGTGAAGGATGCCGACATCACGAAGGACGGATGGCCCATCGCGTTGCCGAGGTTCACGAGGCGCCCCTCGGACAGCATGATGATGCGGTGCTTGTCGGGGAATTCGATCTCGTCGACCTGCGGCTTGATGTTGGTCCACTTCAGGTTGCGCAGACCAGCGATCTGGATCTCGTTGTCGAAATGGCCGATGTTGCAGACGATGGCGCGATCCTTCATCGCGCGCATGTGCTCGATGGTGATGATGTCCTTGTTGCCGGTCGCGGTAACGAAGATGTCGGCGCGCGGGGCGGCGTCTTCCATGGTCACGACCTCGTAGCCCTCCATCGCGGCCTGCAGCGCGCAGATCGGATCGATCTCGGAGACCATGACGCGGCAGCCGGCCTGGCGCAGAGACGCGGCCGAACCCTTGCCGACGTCGCCGAAGCCCGCGACCATCGCGACCTTGCCCGACATCATCACGTCGGTGCCACGGCGGATGCCGTCGACCAGCGATTCACGGCAGCCATAGAGGTTGTCGAACTTCGACTTGGTGACGCTGTCGTTGACGTTGATCGCCGGCCACAGCAGCGTGCCGGCCTTCTGCATGTCATAGAGACGATGCACGCCCGTGGTGGTCTCTTCGGAAACGCCCTTGATGCTCTTGGCGATCTCGGCGAAGTAGCCCTTCGGCTTTTCCTTGAGCTGCTTCTTCAGAAGCGCGAAGAAGACTTCCTCTTCCTCGGAGCCGGGCTTGTCGAGGAAGGCCGTGTCGCCATTCTCGGCGCGCAGACCGAGATGGACATACATGGTGGCGTCACCGCCGTCATCGAGGATCATGTTCGGATGACCACCGCCGTGCCAGTCGAACAGCTTTGCGGTGTAGTCCCAGTAATCTTTCAGCGTCTCGCCCTTGACTGCGAACACCGGAATGCCGGCGGCGGCGATCGCCGCGGCGGCGTGGTCCTGCGTCGAATAGATGTTGCAGGAGACCCAGCGAATGTCGGCGCCGAGTGCGGCCAGCGTCTCGATCAGCACGCCGGTCTGGATCGTCATGTGCAGGGAGCCTGCGATACGCGCGCCCTTCAGCGGCTGCTTCGGGCCGTACTCCTCGCGGGTGGCCATCAGGCCGGGCATCTCGGTCTCGGCGAGCGAGAGTTCCTTGCGGCCGAAATCGGCGAGCGAAATGTCCTTGACGATGTAATCGGTGAAGCCGGGCTTCGCGTTCATTGCGAGTGTCCTGTTGTTGAACGGGCATTCCGGGACACCTCGAAGAGGTGCCCCGGAATCGCGACGTGTGGATTTAAGGATTCCGGATTCGCGAGAACCCGGAATGACGCATGAAAATCAGAGCGCGCGCTTGAGCGGCTCGACGAGGTCGGTCTTCTCCCAGGAGAAGCCGCCTTCGTTGTCCGGCGTGCGGCCGAAATGGCCGTAGGCCGAGGTGCGCGCGTAGATCGGACGGTTGAGGTCGAGATGGGAGCGGATGCCGCGCGGGGTGAGGTCCATCGCCTTGGCGGCAGCCTTCTCGAGCTGATCCTCCGACACCTTACCGGTGCCGTGGGTGTCGATGTAGATCGACAGCGGACGCGCCACGCCGATCGCGTAGGCAAGCTGAAGCGTACAGCGATCGGCAAGACCGGCGGCAACGATGTTCTTGGCGACGTAGCGCGCAGCGTAGGCAGCCGAACGGTCGACCTTGGTCGGGTCCTTGCCGGAGAACGCACCGCCGCCATGCGGGGCCGCGCCACCGTAGGTGTCGACGATGATCTTGCGGCCGGTGAGACCGGTGTCGCCGTCAGGACCGCCGATGAAGAACTTGCCGGTCGGGTTGATGTGCCAGATGGTCTTCGGCGTGATCCAGTCCTTCGGCAGCGCCTCGCGCACATAGGGCTCGACGATGTCGCGGATCTGCTTGGACGAGATGTCCTCGACCAGGTGCTGGTGCGACACCACGATCTCGCGCACGGCAACCGGCTTGCCGTTCTCGTACTGCACGGTGACCTGGCTCTTGGAGTCGGGGCCGAGCACCTTCTCCTTGCCGGAGTGGCGGGCTTCGGAGATCAGGCGGAGGATCTTGTGGGCGTAGAAGATCGGCGCCGGCATCAGATCGGGCGTCTCGTTGGTGGCGTAACCGAACATGATGCCCTGGTCGCCAGCGCCCTCCTCCTTGACCTCGCCCGGCTGCAGCGCGTCGACGCCTTGGGCGATGTCGGCCGACTGCGGATGCAGCAGGATCTCGATGTCGGCCTTCTGCCAGTGGAAGCCGTCCTGCTCGTAGCCAATGTCCTTGATCGCGGCGCGCACGACGCTCTCGATCTGCTCGTTGGTGACGGAAGCGGGACCGCGGGTCTCACCCGCAATCACCACCTTGTTGGTGGTCGCGAGCGTTTCGCAGGCGGCGCGGATCTGCCAGGGATCGATACCCGCCTTGGGCCCCTCGCGGTAGAACAGATCGACGATCTCGTCGGAGATCCGGTCGCAGACCTTGTCCGGATGGCCCTCGGAGACGGACTCGCTGGTGAAGAGATAGGACGCGCGCATCAAGTAACCCCTTGTTCCGCCACTCGACGGCGGTTCGTTTGCGATGTTTACCTTCGGATTATGTCAATCACGCCGGCGCGAGATGACGTAGGATTCATCAAGAAACCAGAGCCCGTTGTACTTTCGCAGCACGTCCCTGGCGGCATCCAGAGTGCGGCCGTTTTGAGTCATTTCTGCCAACCGGTCGTCCTCGATCTGAGCGACATACACCGCCGCATTCCACGCTGCAAAGGCCGTCGAGGTTCCGATGGTACCCGTCACCTCGTTGGGCAACGCTTCCATATCATACCTGAAGATCGAACGGTTGTCCGCGTAAGCATTAAAATTTAGGTCGCGGCCCAACGATCCGAGCTCATACTTAACTGCGCGCAATAGCTCATGACGGCTCACCGAGAAAGGATTTTCTCCGGGCCAGATGGCCTGGATCATTTCCATGCCCGGATCCTGGCCGTGGGAGTGGATTCCGATCAGCCGCCCCCCGGGCCGAAGCGCGCGCGCCAGGGGCGCAATGATCCGCTTTGCCCGGAAATTGACCGAGGACAGGGCACGGTAGGGCTGGGATGCAATGACGAGGTCGAAATTGGCTTCGGTCTGGCCCGGCCGTGGAATGGTCGAATCCAGCAGGAACCTGTGGTCCTCGCGATAGAGCACAAGAACAACGGGCCGCTCGTAGAGGGGCATGGCCGTGCGCGGGCTGATCGCGGCACGCCAGTTCTGTTCCAGGAACGGCCGCAGCTCCGCGATCTGCTGCTCGAACTCTCCTGATGAGGTGCCCCGCAGTGGAACCTCGTGCCAGACGGTGGCAGCCGCGGCGGCGGGCGAGGAAGGCGTGAGCCAGGGCGCCTCCGAATAGAACATGTTGGTAAAGACGAACACCGACGCAGGATGCTCGAAAATGCGGTCCGGAACCTTCTCCAACGTCAGGCGCAGGTCTTCGAGGCTGAGCTCCTTGCCGGCGACATAGAACGGCATGTGTGGAAAGCGCTGGTGCGTTGCGCGCAGCACCCGGGCGAGCACCGTGCCGTCGCCGACGCCGGCGTCAAACAGCCGCAGCGCGGGCGGGCGCGGATGAATGGCGGCCAACTCCAGCGCAACCCTGTCCGCAACCACCCGCTTTTCGCTGCAGGTGTGGACGAACAGCAGGTATTTCTGCCGGTTCTCGAAGAAACGGAAATTGCCGCGCGGATCGCGTTTTTCCGGCGGCACCTGAAGACCCCGCGGCGGCGGCAGACCGCCGGTCGTCGAGGCCGCGATATAGGCCTGGATCCGCTCCAGCGTGTCGATGGTGATGCGCTTTCCCTCGCGCAGGCGATGCACCAGCTTCCCATCGTTCACCGCGCGCCGGCCAAACGTCGATTCCGCCATATCCGCCTTGCGGCAGAACTCGGTGATTTGGCTCAGGATTTCGTCGTTTTTCATGAGTGGGAAGTTGGTGGGCAGAAGCGTTGGGTCACGCCCCATAGCAAAATCTGCCCACCAAGGGAATACCCTCGCCTGCCCGACCCCCGCTTTCCGACGATGGGAGCGTGAACCCCGGCGCAACGCCAGGCAACAAACAAGCGCTTCTCCTGTTACGGGACGCCCCCATGCGCCGCCTGCTCGTCGCGTTCTGCCTGCTCACCGCCGCACTGTGGTCGACGTCCGCCTTCGCGCAGGCGCGCAACCGGCTCGGGCCGCTCTGCACCACCGAGACCACGCCGGCCGACCAGATGGTCGACGCCTGCAGCAGGATCATCGCGCTGAAGGTCTTCAAGGGCGAGCAGCTCGCGACCGTCTATTTCTGGCGCGCGGTGGGCTGGAACAAGAAGGGCGACTACGCCAAGGTCATCGCCGATACCACCGAGGCGATCCGGCTCCAGCCGAGCCAGGCGGTCTACAATCTCCGGGGATCGGCCTATTACGACAAGGGCGACTACGACATCGCAATCGCCGATTTCGACGATGCGCTGAAGCTCGGGCCGCCCAGCGGCATCATCTTCCACAACCGCGGCAATGCCTGGCGCGGCAAGGGCGACTACAGCAAGGCGATCTCAGACTACGACATGTCGATCAAATCAGACCCGAGATCGGCGTTCTCGTTCCAGAACCGCGGCATCTCGAAAGAAGCACTCGGCGATCTCGACGGCGCGCTCGCCGACATCAACCAGGCGATCCGGCTCGACCCGACGCTGCCGCAGCCGCTGATCAACCGCACTGCGATCTGGCGCGTCAGGGGCGATCTCGATCGCGCCATCGCCGACGGCAGCGAGGCGATCCGGCTCGCCAGGGAAAAGCCGCCCACCAACATCATGACGCCGCCGAACAGCGTGCTGATCTCGGGTTACACCCATCGTGCGCTGGCCTATGAAGCGAAAGGCGACTACGCCCGCGCCCGCGAGGACTACAAGGCGACTCTGGCGATCGTGGCTTCAGATGCCGGCAGCAAGGCCAACCAGGCGACCGCGAAAGTGCGGCTGTCGCTGGTGACGGATGCAGCGGTGCCGCCCCCGCGCGATGCGCCCCCGCCCACGACGCAGCCGGCGACAGCTCCTGCCCCGCAGCAGACAGGCACGGCCCCCGCGCCTTCACCTGCGCCGGCCATGCGCGGCACGCGCATGGCGCTGATCATCGGCAACGGCGCCTATGCGCATGTGAAGGCGCTGCCCAATCCGCCCAACGATGCGCGCGCGATCGCCAAGAGCCTGCGCGACATCGGCTTCACCGTGTCGGAGGGCGTCGATCTCGACCGCGCGGCGATGCAGAAGATGACGCGCGACTTTTTGCGTGATGCGGCACGGGCGCAAGTTGCCGTGGTCTACTACGCCGGCCATGGCGTACAGGTCGACGGACGCAACTATCTCATTCCCGTCGACGTCGAGCTCAAGCCGGGCACGCGCATGACGGAAGCGATGATCGACATGGACACGATCATGGCCGGCCTCGACGACCAGGTCCGCACCAACATCCTGATCTTCGATGCTTGCCGCAACAATCCGATGGCGCAGCAGGTTGCATCCGCGGGTGTGAACCGCGGCATCGATGGTGCCTCGGGCCTTGCGGCACCGACGAGCTTAGGTGCCGGCGCAACATTGGGCGCGGGCACGCTGATCGCCTTCGCCACCGCGCCGGGCCAGGTCGCACTCGATGGCGAAGGCGCCAACTCGCCGTTCTCGGCCGCGCTGTCCCGCCATATCGGCACGCCGGGCCTCGAGGTGCAGCAGATGCTCACGCGCGTGCGGGCCGAGGTGGTGTCGACCACGAAGAGCAAGCAGGTGCCGTGGTCGAACTCGTCGCTGCTGGGTGAGGTCTATCTGGCGGAGAAGTGAGGCAGTCTCGTGCCCCGGACGCAGCGCAGCGCTTCTTCAGCGGTGCGCTGCAGAGCCCGGGCCCATATTACTGGAGAGCAAATCAAGCGGCATGGGTCCCGGCCCTGCGCAGCAACGCAAGAGCGTTGCAGCGCGTCCGGAGCACTAGTGCGACTAACCAAGCGTCAGTTGCCCCACACTTCCTTCGCGATCTCGACTGCAAGGCTGAGCTTGGCCCACTGCTCTTCCTCGGAGAGGATGTTGCCCTCTTCGGTCGAAGCAAAGCCGCATTGCGGGGAGAGCGCGAGCTGCTCCAGCGGGACGAACTTGGCGGCTTCTTCCAGGCGGCGCTTGATGTCGTCCTTCTTCTCGAGCTCGCCGAACTTCGAGGTGATGACGCCGACCACGACGACCTTGTTGCCCTTGGGCAGGAAGCGCAGCGGCTCGAAGCCACCGGCGCGGTCGCTGTCGTATTCGAGGAAGTAGCCGTCGTAATTGGTGCCGGCAAGCATGGTCTCGGCCACCGGCTCGTAGCCGCCCGAGGAGATCCAGGTCGAACGGAAATTGCCGCGGCAGACGTGGGTCGTCACCACCATGTCGGCGGGCTTCTCGGCCAGCGCGTAGTTGATGATGCGCGCGTAGATCTGCTGCAGGCCGTCCGGATTGTCGCCGCGCTCCCGCGCCTTCTGCAATTCATCCGGCGAGCAGAGATAGGCCCAGACGGTGTCGTCGAACTGGAGATAGCGGCAGCCGGCGTCATAGAACGCCTTGACGGCCTTGCGATAGGTCTTGCCGAGGTCTTCGTAGAACGCGTCGAGATCGGGATAAACGTCCTTGGAGATCGACTTGCGGCCGCCGCGGAAGTGCAGCACGGCCGGCGACGGGATCGTCATCTTGGCGGTGACGTGGGCCTGGTCGGTATACTTCTTCAGGAAGCGGAAATGGTCCAGCATCGGGTGGTCATCGGGAAAGTCGAGCTTGCCGATCACGCGGACAGCGTCGTGACGGGTCTGCACGCCTGCGAACTGGATGCCGGCGTCGGGGTGGAACAGCTCGCAGCCGGTGAGCTTGGCCAGGAAGTCGAAATGCCACCAGGAGCGACGGAATTCGCCGTCGGTCGCGAGCTTCAGCCCCACCGAGGCCTGCTTGTGTACGACCTTCTCGATCTCCATGTCCTCGATCTTGCGCAGATCGTCGGCCGAGATCTCGCCCTTCTCGAGCCTGGTGCGGGCTTCCTTGATCTTGGCCGGACGCAGAAGGCTGCCGACCTCGTCGGCACGGAAGGGGGCTTTGGTTCGCTGCATTCTTGAACTCCCGAGAGTTTTTTAGTGGGCCGCCGCCCCTGCGACGCCAAGGTGGCGCTCCAGGACCGACGGGTCGGCCTTCAGCGCGGCGCTCGGGGCGTCGTGGACGATCGTTCCGCGTTCCAATATCACAACGCGGTCGGCGAGCCCCAGAATCTTTTGCGCATTCTGCTCGACGATGATCGAGCAGATGCCCCCTGCCCGGGTGATGGCGCCGATCGCCTTCAACAGCTCCTCGACGATGATGGGGGCAAGGCCCTCGGTCGGCTCGTCTAGCAGCAGCACTTTCGGATTGAGGGTCAGCGCGCGGCCGATGGCCAGCATCTGCTGCTCGCCACCGGAGAGCTGGTTGCCAAAATTGCTCCGCCGCTCCTTCAGCCGCGGAAACATCTCGTAGACTTTCTCGACCGTCCAGGGGCCGGGCTGGGCCACCGCGGTCATGTTCTCCTCCACCGTGAGCGAGCGGAAGATGTTGCGCTCCTGCGGCACCCAGCCGATACCGGCGCGCGCCCGCTGGTCGGGCCGGAGCGTGGTGACATCCGTGCCAGCCAGCGCGACGGTGCCGGAGAAGCGGCGGGTGACACCGACGATGGAGTTGATCAGCGTGGTCTTGCCGGTGCCGTTGCGCCCGAGCAGCGCCAGCACCTGACCCTCGGCGAGATTCAGCGTCATCTTCGGCAGCACCACCGCCTCGCCGTAGCCGGCACGCAGGGCGTCGATCGCGAGCAGGTCAGACATTGACCGCCTCCTCGCCAAGATAGACCGCTTTGACCTGCGGATCGCGCGCGACCTGCTCGGGCGGGCCTTCGGTGAGCAGCGCGCCCGAGACCAGCACCGAGATGCGGTCGGCGAAGGAGAACACGAGATCCATATCGTGCTCGATCAGCAGCACCGTGACGTCGCGCGGCAGGCTGCCTACGACGGCGAGAATGTCGTGGCGCTCGCTCTCGGGCACGCCGGCGGCGGGCTCGTCGAGCAGCAGCACGCGTGGCTTGGCCGCAATCGCGACCGCGATCTCGAGCAGGCGCTGCTTGCCGTAGGGCAACGTCACGGTCTGCTCGTTCATGACGTCGAGCAGATGGAAGCGCCCGAGCAGATCTGCGATCTCGCCGTTGACATCGCTGCGTGTGCCCATCCGCCGCCACCAGTCGCCGCCATGGCCAAGGCGCTCGGAAACCGCGAGGCCGATGGTCTCGAGCGGAGTCAGGTCGGGATAGAGCTGGTTGATCTGGAACGTGCGCGACAGGCCGCGCAGCACGCGCTTGTGCACGGGCAGATCCGTGATGTCCTGGCCTTCGAGCAGGATGCGCCCCGAATTCGGCTTCAGCACGCCGGTGAGCTGGTTGATGACCGTGGTCTTGCCGGCGCCGTTCGGGCCGATCAGCGCATGGCGGGCGCCCTGCTCGATCTTCAGCGACAGATCGCGGGTGACGCGCAGGCCGCCGAACTGCTTTTCGAGGTTCTGGGTTTCGAGCGCGATGGTCATGCGTCGCTCTCCGGCACCGCGACAACCGCCTTGCGTCCCGCGACCTGCTTGATGATCAGGTTGGGCACATACAGCACCCAGCGATGCAGGCGCTGGCGGCCAACCAGCACGATCACGACGAGCACGAGGCCGATCCAGAACTGCCAGTATTGCGGGGTGATGGTGGAGAACAATTCCTGGAGCATGCGGAAGATCACCGCGCCGATAAGGCCGCCATAGAGATAGCCGGTACCGCCGATGACGAGCACCAGCATCAGGTCGGCGGAGCGTTCGAAGGCGAACACGTCGAGGGAAGCGATCGCGGTGGTCTGGGTGAACAGCGCGCCGGCAATGCCAGCATAGAACGCCGCGAGCGTGTAGATCGCGATCAGGCGGCGGTTGACGGGGATGCCGATGGCGGCGGCGCGGAGCGGATTGTTCTTGATCGCACGCAGCGACAGGCCGAACGGCGAATGGACGACGCGGCGGGCGAACAGGAACAGTACGAACAGCACGGAGAGCGAATAGAAGAAGCCGGTCTTGCCGAACATGTCGAACGGGATCTCGCCGAAGATCGGCTGCATCTCGATGCCCTGCAGGCCGTCGGTGCCGCCGGTGATGTTGGAGAAGCGTTCAGCGAGCGCCTCCAGCAGCAGCGCGATGCCGAGCGTCACCATCAGCCGGGTCAGGTCGACGCCGCGGATCACCAGGAAGCTGGTGGCAAAGCCCAGCACCATCGCGGCCAGGCCCGCCACGATCAGCGCGAGCACGGGCTCGTTGACGATGCCGTGAAGCGCAAGAAGTCCCGCGGCATAGGCGCCGACACCGAAGAAGGCGGCATGGCCGAGCGAGACGATGCCGGCATAGCCGAGGATGAGATCGAGCGACATGGTAAACAGCGCGAGCCGCAGGATGTCGGTCATGATCAGATAGCGCGAGGGAAATGCGAAGCCGCAGGCCAGCACGACCAGCCAGAAGGCGATTTCGCCATAGTGCCAGCGTGCCTGGCGCTGGGCATGATGACCGACGTCGGAAGCAGCGTTCATCGGCGAACTCAACGCGCGGCCGTGCGGCCGAACAGACCGTTCGGGCGCCAGATCAGAATTACGATCATCATGGTGTAGATCACGAAAGGTCCCATTTTCGGCACATAATACTTGCCGGCGACGTCGCCGATGCCGAGCAGGAGCGAAGCCAGGAACGGGCCGGTGATCGAGGAGGAGCCGCCGACGGTGACCACGATCAGGAAGTAGATCATGAACTTCAGCGGGAAATACGGGTCGAGGCCGAGGATCTCGGCGCTGAGCGCGCCACCGAGGCCGGCAAGCCCGCAACCGAACGCAAACGTGAAAGCGAAGACCTGCGGCACGTTGATGCCGAGGCCGCTGGCGGCGCGCGGATCGTCAACGGCGGCGCGCAGGCGGCTGCCGAAACGCGTCTTGGCCAGCACCATCTGGAGCGCGATGGTGAGCAGGCCGCAGATCACGATGATCATCAGCCGGTAGCGGCCGATGCCGACGCCGAACAGGTCGAACTGGCCCTGGAGCGCGACCGGCAGATTGATGAAGACCCGCGAGGAGCCCTGGATGTAGTCGACGGCAGCGACCGACATGAAGGTCAGGCCGATCGTGAACAGCACCTGGTCGAGATGGCTGCGCGTATAGAGGTGCCGATAGAGTGTGCGCTCGAGCACGATGCCGATCGCGGCCGACGAGACGAAAGCGAGCGGCAGCGCGGCGAAGAATGGCCAGCCCATCCGGTTGACCAGCACCATGCAGACATAGCCGCCGGCCATGGCGAAGGCGCCGTGGGCGAGGTTGACGAAGTTCATCAGGCCGAGCGTGACCGCGAGCCCGCAGGCGAGCACGAACAGCAGCATGCCGTAGGCGACGCCATCGAACAAATTGGTGAGGATAGAGGTCATCGCGAGCCGGAAATTATCTCAGATGTAGCCAGGGACATGCTGCGCTCCCTCTCCCGCTTGCGGGAGAGGGTCTTTCCACTGAGAGACTCCCGACGAGGAGAGAACCCTCACCCGGCGCTCTGCACCGACCTCTCCCGCAAGCGGGAGAGGTGAGAGAGCGCTCCGGGATGACGCGCTTTCGCGCGTCACTTCTTGGTCTTGCCGAGGTCCTTGACGGCTTCGAAGGTCGCGAACTCGACGTTGTAGAGCTCGCCGTCGACCTTCTCGACCTTGCGGATGTAGATATTCTGCACGATGTCACGCGTCTCGGGGTCGATCGAGATCGGGCCGCGCGGGCTCTCCCACTTCTGGCCCTTCATCGCCTCGATCAGCTTGTCGCCATTGGTGTCGCCACCGGTCTTCTTCAGCGCCTCGTAGATCAGGTGGATGCCGTCATAGCCGCTTACCGCCATGAAGCCCGGACGGTTGCCGAAGGCCTTCTTGTAGGCTGCGACGAAATCCTTGTTCATCGCCGACGGATGCGCCGCGGAATAGAGATGCGCGGTGACTGTGCCGAGCACGGCATCGCCCATGTTGTTGAGCAGGTCGTCGTCGGTGACGTCGCCCGGCCCGATCACCTTGATGCCGGCCTTGTCGAGGCCGCGCTCGGCATACTGCTTCATGAAGTTGCCGCCCTGGCCGGCCGGCACGAACACGAAGATCGCGTCGGGCTTGGCGTCCTTCATGCGCTGGAGGAACGGCGCGAAATCGGGGTTGGCGAGCGGCGTCTTGACCTCTTCGACCACCTCGCCGCCACCAGCGGTGAAATTCTGCTTGAAGAAGTTCAGCGCATCGTTGCCGGGCGCGTAGTCGGAGGTGAGCGTCGCCACCTTCTTGATGCCGTTCTTCACCGCCCAGTCGGCGATGATGGTGGAGGACTGCGCCAGCGTGAAGCTGGTGCGCACGATGTAGGGCGAGCGCTCGGTGATGATGGACGTGCCGGCCGCCATGACGACTTCCGGAATCTTGGCCTGCGTCGCCAGCGGCGCGGCAGCAAGCGCCGCTGGGGTCACGCCGAAGCCGGCGATGAAATTGACCTTGTCGTTGACGATCAATTCCTGCGCGGCGGTCTTGGTCTTGTCGGGAATCGCAGCATCGTCCTTGAGGATGATCTCGACCTTCTTGCCGGCGACGGTGTCGCCCTTCTGCTGCATGTAGAGCTTGATCGCGTTCTCGATCTGCTTGCCGGTCGAGGCCTGGCCGCCGGTCATCGGCAGGATCAGGCCGATCTTGACGGCGTCCTCGGCCCTGGCCGGCGCGACGGCCACCAGGCCCGCGACGGCGGCCACCGCGGCGGCCCAAGAAAGTTGTTTGCGTTCGAACATCAGAGTGTCCCTCCCCTTGATTCCTGACCTCTTGTGCGGCGAACCGAGTGCCCGGTCCTTGCCTCACTCTAGCTCACGCGCGAGCCCTATCGCGCGCCACATGGCGTCCTCGGCGCCCCCCTTGTCAATCGGACGTTTGGCGACCATTCGGCGCAAGCCGAGTGTCCCGATTTCCGACGGCGGGGAGCGATGTCGCGGTTACATCGGGGTGACCCCAACGCCCAGACCTTGGCTGCTTTTATTTGTACGATTGTACAAATAAAATGGACCTGTCAACGAAAAAGCCCCATCGCCGACCAAGCCACTTTGTCGCGAGCCGTGCGCCGCAGTCTAGAAATGCGACGGGCCGCGTGGATGGAAGATTTCGTCTTTCTCTTGCAGAATTGGTACATGCGGGGTCGAGGCCGGCCCCAACCCGGTAACTTATTACCTACCTCGAATAAGTCTATTTTACCTTGTTGAAGGCTACCCTCGCGGCATCAAGCTGCCCGCGTCCAACCAGATCGAACCCGCGCACCCCACAATGCCGAAGCCTTTCCGCTCCACCCTGGTCCTCCTCGCACTTGCCGCGGGGCTGTCCGGCTGCGGCACGGTCAATGAGAAGCTGTCGGCCGGCATGGGCGACTACGTTCCGCAATGGGCCGGCGGCCTGCCGGCCGATGCCCCGCCGCGGGCAGGCACGCCGCAATACGACGCCTACATGAAGGAGCGCGAGCGCAAGCGGTTGCTGCCGGCAGCCGATCGCGAGAAGGAAGAGCAGGCGCAGAAGGGCGCCGCGGGCGCGACCTCCGGAGGCGCGGTGCGCTAGCCGCCGACGGGAGCGAGCGAGACGCGACGAACGCCGAGCCCCAATTGGCGCTTGTCGCTGCTCCCCTGATTGAGGTCGCAGGGCCGCAGCGCCTTGCAGCCGTCGAGCTGAACCCGAACCCGATCCGGACGCCGCCGGAGCACAGGCTCGGGAACGCGGGCCTGCAACACGACCACGTTGCCCTCCTGGGTGCGTTCGACGCTGAGGGCAATCCCGTTGACCCGCAATACCGCGTTATCCACCGCCGCCTGAGAGATCGCATGCACGACCTCCCAGCGCACGACATGATCGCCGGTGCCCGCGGGTCGGAAGTCGAGCCATGCCGCCGGCTCCAGCCCCGTCCAGGCGAAGCGATTGCGCCCGTCGTTCTCCAACAGATGCCATCCCATGCCCGGGATCGGCCGGTCGAACTCGAAGGCGTGATTGAGCGGCAGCGCCGCCAGCCAGTCCGCGTCGGGTTCATCGAGCGGCGGCTCGACATAGCGATTGAAGCCCATCCTGTCCTCGCCGTTCAGCAGCACGCAGGGAAACGGCTCGCTCACCTTGACGATCGGCACGGTCACCCGGATCGCCAAACCCAGCCGGTTCTCGTTGGTCCGGTTCGGATTGGAGTGATGCAGCAGACGCTCGTTGAACAGGAAGAACTGACCGGACCGGAGCGGCAGGGAGACTTTCTTGGTCTCATCGACGAAGCGGGGATCGGACGCCACGCCGCCGAAACGCAAGGAGAGGTCCGGATTGGTGTCCATGACCGGCGGAACGATCTGGCGATGCGAGCCGGGGATCACCTGCACGCAGCCATTCTCCTCCGTCGCCTCACCGATTGCGAGCCAGGCCGAGATGTTGAGCACGGGCTCCATGTTCCAATTATAATGGTCCTGATGCCAGGGATACTCCTCGACCCGATCGGGCGTGGCCGGCGGCTTGTTGAACAGGTTCGAGTTCCACAACACGAGATCCGGACCATACAGCGACGCCATGCGACCGAGGATTTCCGGTGAGGAGCAGAGATCGTAGACGGTTCTGCTGTCGAGATGGCGGACACGCAAGCCGAACGGGCAATAGCGCGTTGGCGTGGTCAAAACACGCTCCAGAATGGTCTGCCGTGCCTGCTGCATCCGTTGCGGATCGAAGGCGGTGAACGGTCCGAGATAGCCTTGCGTTCGGAAGGTGTCGATCTCCTCGGCGGAGAGCGCAGGCAATGAATTCGACATCATCGTCTCAGGCATTCTTGTTGGCCTCGTGTTCGATGCCGGCTCCGCGACACCCCTCACAGGGCTGAGCTCCGCAGCCAAGCGCGCCGGCTGCCCTTTGGCAAGGAGGCCGCGCAGCCTTTCGTAGGCTTCCTTGGCTTGCCCGACCTGTCGCTCGGCCTCACGCAACAGATCCGCACGAACGGCGGGCGCGTTCCGCCAGCCGCTCGCGATGGCTTGCGTCAGGGCGGCGGCGGTGTTCGCCCGCCCCAGCTCGACGATCTCAAGGCCGGTACCGGAAAACCCGGCCTGCAGGCCGCGGAACTTCGAGCGATAGTGCGGCGAGGCGACGAGCGCCACAACCGATACGCCTTGCGACAATGCAAACACTGCCGCGTGATAGCTGCCGGTGATGACCAGGCGGCAATCGCCGGCACGCGCCACGATGTCCTCGGGCGTGGCGAGCCCGCGTCGATCGTCGATCCGGTCGGCGAAATCGGCGACCACGCTGTGGATGGCATCGACATCGGAGGGACCGAATGCCGAAATGGGAACGGAAACGATCGGCGCGTCCAGCGCCGCGATCGCGCCGTGCAACATGCTGCGGAGATCGGCGATGGTGCCTGGCCCGACGCCGGCATAATCGGCGCATCGCAGATTGATACCGAGGCCGCCTCCGAGCACCGCAGGGCGCCTGTCGAATGCGAAGGCAACGGCGTCGTCGCCAGATATGCAGAGCCGATCGGCCGAAACGCCGACCGAGCGGAGCACGTCGGGACCCTGAAGCGGCTCGCGGCACACGATCAGGCCGAGCTTCGGCAGAACCGCCAGCATCTTCGCAGTCAGCAGCCGGTCGCTGCTCGGCTCGAAGCCGCAACTCAGAATCGCCGCCGGCTTGCCGAGCCGCAAACCGGCTTCGAGCGTGTCCAGCACCCTGCAGGCGTGCGACGCAAAACTGTCGGTGAAATAGCCGCCGCCCGTCGCCAGCACGAGATCGCAATCGCTTAGGAGCGCGGTCCTGGCAGCGTCATTGGCAAGGTCGCTCGCGGGAATCGGCGTAACCCCGGCGCCCCGCGCCCGTTCCAGGTTCGCCTCGGCGGTGATCCAGCGAATCTCGCAGCCCGGCCATAACTCGCGAAGCCGCGCCACGGTGCAGCCGAATATCGCGCGGTCGCCGTGATTGTCGTTGTCGGCGAAATCATTTCCGGACTCGACGATCAGCCTGATGTTCATCGGCGTGCGGGCATTTCCAGCGAGACCGACAAGACGGGCGTCACTCAATCCATGAACACCACGGTCTTGCGGCCGTTGAGGATGACACGGTCATCCAGATGGTAGCGGATCGCGCGGGCGAGCACACGGCGCTCGATGTCGCGGCCCTTGCGGACAAGATCTTCCGGCGTGTCACGGTGGCTGATGCGCTCGACGTCCTGGTCGACGATCGGGCCCTCGTCGAGGTCGCGCGTCACGTAATGCGCGGTGGCGCCGATCAGCTTGACGCCGCGCTCATGGGCCTGGTGGTAGGGCTTTGCGCCCTTGAAGCCCGGCAGGAACGAGTGGTGGATGTTGATGCAGCGCCCCGACAATTGGGCCGAGAGACCATCCGACAGGATCTGCATGTAGCGGGCGAGCACCACGAGATCGGTCTTCGTCTTGGCGACGAGGTCCAGAATCTGCGCCTCCTGCTCGCGCTTGGTCTCCTTGGTCACAGGCAGATGATGGAACGGGATGCCGCCGAAATCGAGCCCGGCATAGACCTCGCGCGGGTGGTTCGAAACGATCGCGGTCGGGACCATCGGCAATTCGCCGGTGCGCCAGCGGTAGAGGATGTCGACCAGGCAATGGTCGGATTTCGACACCAGCAGCATCACCTTGCGATGCGCGGCGCGATCGCGCATCTGCCACTCCATGCCGAAGCGCTCGGCAATCGCGGCAAAGCCGGTCTGGAGCGCCGCGAGCTCCACGGCGAGATCAGCCGCGGTGAACACCACCCGCATGAAGAACTTCTTGGTCTCGACGTCATCGAACTGCTGGGCATCGAGAATGTTCTGTCCATTGTGGGCCAGGAAGGTCGACACCGCCGAGACGATGCCGGGGCGATCCGGACAGGACAGGGTCAGGACATATTGATGATCGGGCATGGTCTTTGAAGAACTGGCTCTTGATGAAGGTTTGGGCAAATGATGCGGAACCACCCGCGACTTGCGCCCCTGCTCTAGCACCGACGCTACCCTTGCGCCAATCCCGACCGCGGAGTCAGGATGAACGTACCATTGCGATTTATACCGGAGCACGCCCATGGCCGACCGCTTGAACGGCACCCGCATCCTGATTCTGGAAACGCGCGAGGAGGCGCAGTTTTCCAAGCTGCTGGCCGAGCAAGGCGCCGAGGTCGTGCAATGCCCGATGTTCACCATCCAGGATGCGCCGGACCCCGCTCCGGTCGAGGCCTGGATCCGCCGCGCCATCGCCAGGCCCCTTGACGATCTCGTGCTGATGACCGGCGAAGGCCTGCGGCGGATCATGAAGCTTGCCGTCGCCCGCAGTCTCGACAAGGCCCTTGTCGCAGCGCTCGCCAAATCGCGAAAATTCACCCGCGGGCCGAAACCGGGCAAGGCGCTGCGCGAGATCTCGCTCGAGGCGCAGCAGACCACGGAGAAGCCGACCACCGAGGGGGTGATCGAGATGCTCGGCAAGCTCGACCTGAACGGACGCCGCCTCGGCCTCCAGCTCTATCCCGACAAGGACCACAACACGCTGACCGGCGCGCTCGCCGCGCAAGGCGCCGATGTCGATACCGTGCTGCCCTATGTCTACGATTCCAAGGCGGCGGATGCCAACATCGTCGCCGCCATCGACGACATGGCGGAGGGCCGGATCGATTCCATCGCGCTGACCAATCTCGGCCAGGTCCGCCGCCTGATCGAAGCCGCCAAGACGCATGGCAGCGAAGCGAAGCTGCGTGCCGGCCTCGACCGGACGCTGATTGCCTCGGTGGGGCCGGCGGTTTCGGGCGAGCTCGCCGCGCACGGCCTGCGCACGGATATCTCGCCGGCCGACGAAGCCTATTTCATGCGTCCGCTGATCTCGGCGATGGCCGCGGCGCTGGCGGAGCGGAAACCGGCAGCGGCGCGCTGATCCGCCGGCGGCTACGGGCTGCCGTTGCCCACCAGCACAAATGGCGCCCAGGTGCCAGGCTGCGCATTCTCGCCGCCCTTGGCGATCAAGGCCGAGATCGAGCGGCGCAGGGCCTCGGCGCGACCGATGTCGGAATGCGCGTTCATGGCATCGATGGTGCCGGTGGTGATGGCAACCGCGGCGTCCGAGCTGACGGCCCAGTGCGAGACCAGAAGGGCGCGCGTCCCCGCATAGAAGAAGGCTCGCGCAAGACCGGAGAAGGCTTCCGAATTCGCGGCCTGGCCGCCGGCCGTATTGCAGGCGGACAGGATGACCCAATCGGCGTCGAGCTTGAGGCTCGAAATTTCCGACGACGAGAGATAGCCGTCATCGGTGGATGTGGCGGCCGCCGGCGGGCTGAGGATCAATCCGGACTCGATGGACCCGCGCACCTGTCCCGCCAGCGCGCCATGCGTCGCGAAATGCAGGATACGATATCTCGCGAGATCGCTGCTGTTGCTGAGCATCTTGATCCTGGTCTCGGTGGCATCGCCGCCGAGATAGACGTCGCCCTTGACGGGCGCAAAGCCGTTCGCCACCGAGCACAATTCGAGCGCGGTTTCCGGCAGCGGCATCTGGCGCCTGAGCTGCTCGATGTCGGCGGCGCCGCCCGAGAGCGCGGCCACCGCGCGCAAGCCGCGTTGTGCGATCCGCGGCGCCCGCGCCGGAATGGTCCCGCAATTCTGGATCTGGCGCGCCAGCCTGGCGCGCGCGGTCGCGACATCGCTGCGGCCGTCACCGTCGAGCAAGGGATTGCCCAAGCCAAGAAACGGCTTCGAGGCGCTGCTCTTCTGCGCGACCTGGCGCAGCGCCTTGAGGCTGGAGACCGAGGGCAGGACGGTGGTCGCAAACCGCCTGACCAGCCAGGGCGCCTTCGCAACGTCCTGACCGGCCACGGGCCTGTCGGTCAGCAAGACCTGGAAAGGCAGCGTGGCCAGCGGGCCGGACGGCACCAGGATCAGCTCCTTGCCGTCGATGTCGCGCGCGACCGGGCCGAGCAACGCCTGGTAGAGCGCAAACGCCCGCTCCTGATCGAACGGCAGCGACTCGTCTGCCGCCAGCGTCCTTTGGCGACCGAGCCTCTCCGGACAGGTCGACGCCTTGCCCAGCCATGCCTCCGCGTCGAGGCCGCAACGCAGAGCGCCGACCATCTCGGCCATCTGCGTCTCGCCGAGATCGGTCGCGTGCCACCGCACCTCCGAACGCGTCACCGTCCAGACGAAGGTGAAGCGCGAAGTCGTCGAGAACAGCAGCAGGGCCTCGTTCGGACGAAGCTGCTTCTGCACCTCCTCGATCGGCACGGAAGCCCTGGTGACCAGCGCCGAATATCCAGGAAACTGCACGGCGATCGTGCGGTCCAGCTCGCGGATCTGACCATTAATCGTCGCGGCCCGGGCGCGCAGCGCCTGCTCTGCCGCCGGATTGCGTGCAGCATCGGCTTGCGAGATGGCCGCGATCAGCATCTTGTCGGTCGCAACCGCCTGCTCGCCGAGGTCCTGCCGGTCGCGGATCCGCGCCGCAAGATCCCCGTTGCCGTCAGCGATGCGGGCCGACATCCCCGCGATCGCCCGCGCGGCCTGTTCGTCCCCGATCCATTGCGCCGCCTCGAACGCCTGCGACCGCAAGGCGCCCGCTTGCGCCTCATCGGAGGCCTTCGCCAGATTGTAGGTGGCGACGATCAATCCCGGGTATGGATTGGTGTCCTCATGGACTTTCAGATCGCCCCGGCCCTCCTGCTCGCCGAATTCCGCCGCGCGGCGGCTGTTCTGGATGGCTACCGCGCGGACAAATGCGTCGCGGGCTCGCGGCCAATCCTTCAGATCGAGATGGTGCGCGCCGAGATTGGCAAGACTGTTGGCGACGTCAGGATGCGCCTCGCCAAGCGCGTTCAGACGGATATCCAGCGCGCGCTTCAGGAGCGGCTCGGCCTCCTTCGGGCGACCGGTGCTGTCCAGAACGACGGCCAGGTTGTTCAGGCTGTTCGCGACCAGCGGGTGCGAACCGCCGAGTGCTGCTTCGCGGATAGCAAGCGAGCGGCGCGCGAACGGTTCGGCTTCCACATAGCGAGCGCCGTCGCCCAGCAGGGTCACCAGATTGTCGAGCGACACGGCGACATCCCGATGGGCCGGACTGAGGCTCTTTTCGCGCACGGCCAGCGATCTGCGGTAGAGCTGTTCGGCCTCCTGCCTGCGATTCAGATGCGCCCAGGCCTCCGCAAGGTTGTTCAGCGCCGTCGCCACGTTCGGATGCGCGGCTCCGAAAGCCTTCTCCTGAATCGCCAGGGCGCGGCTCAGCAGCCCTTCGGCCTCGGCGTCGCGGCCCTCCCGCGAGAACACCAGTGCGAGATTGTTGAGGCTCGCCGCGACGTCGGGATGCTCCGGGCCCAGCGCCTTTTCCCTGATCGCCAGGGTCCGCCGGGCCAGTTGCTCGGCCTCCGAAAGCCGGCCCTGCGCGCGCCGCAGCTCGCCGAGATTGTTCAGCGTTGCCGTGAGGTAGATGCTGTCGGATCCGTGCTGCTTTTCCTGGAGCGCCAGCGCTTCGGCAAGGTGTGCCTCCGCCAGTTGTGGCCGGCCTTGCGCCCGATAGACCTCTGCGATGTTGTTCAGCGTCACCGGGATCATGATGTCGGCTTGCCCCGGAGACTTCCTGAAGACGTCCAGCGCGCGGTTGAACAGGTCGAGCGCCTCCGTCTCCTTCATCTGGCGGTGACGGAGATTGCCGAGCTGCATGCGCGCCAACGCCGTCGTGAGATGGTCGGGGCCCAGCGCGCGCTCGTCGATGCCGATGGCCCGCGACATGTCCCGCTCGGCCTCGCTCAGTCGGTTCTGGTTGAGCTCGATCTGGCCGAGCGTCGCGAGCACCGCGGCGACATCAGGATGATCGGGGCCGAGATTCTTTTCGCGAATGGCGAGCGCCCGTCTCAGCACAGTCTCGGCCTCGGCCGTCTCGCCCTGCGCCTGGAGCGCCTGGCCCAGCACGACCAGCGTGGTTGCCGTCAGCGGTGACTGCCGCCCCGCGCTCTTCTCGGCCTCGCCGACGAGCTTGCGCGCAAGACCGACCGCTTCGCCATAACGGCCGTCCTTCGCCAGCGAGGTAATGCGCTGCATCAGCGTCAGCATGTCCTGCGGACCCGCTTGGCCCGGTGAAGCCATGACGCTCGCGAAAAACACGACACAAAAGAGCTGCGCGGCAAGCCGCGGCCACCATCTCCACATGCTGCGATCGCTCCGATCCCCCGCGCCCGCGCCCGCGCCCTTGTTGGGCCACAGCAAGGTGAAGACTATGTGACCGCGTCATGCGTCTGCGAACGAAGCCACCGCGGGAACCAGCGGACGTGCACCCGCTCCAGGAGCGCGCCTGCGGCTGGCCGTGGCGACGCCGCCATGCATGGCGACATGCGGCGGGTCCGGTTGACATGCTCGTCGCCAGCGCTACCCTGCTGAACAGAAACAAGAAACAACAAGGGCAAGGGAATCGCCGTGACACCCGTCATCGCGTCGTGAGCGCAGCCGCACGGCCTTCCGCACTCGCGCCATTCCGCATCCGCAACTATCGCTTCCAGTGGCTATCCGACCTGCTCACCTCCTGGGCGTTCGAGATCGAGACGCTGGTGCTTGGCTGGTACATCCTGGTCGAGACCGGCTCGGTGCTGCTGCTGACCATTCTGGCGTCACTGCAATATGTGGGAACGCTGGTCGCCCCTGCACTTGGGATGATCGGCGACCGCATCGGTCATCGCGATCTTCTTGTCGTGCTGCGCCTCACCTATACGGTGCTCGCCTCGACCATCATGGTGCTGGCGCTGACCGGCCATCTGGCGCCGCTCAACGTCATGATCATCGTGGCGATCATGGGCCTGATCCGCTCCTCCGATCTCGGCATTCGCAGCGCATTGCTCGCCGACATCATGCCGGCCGAGCAGTTGATCGGCGCGATCGGCCTGTCACGCACGACCCAGGATAGCGCGCGCATTGCCGGCGCGCTGACGGGAGCCGGACTGTTTGCGGTGCTTGGCATTGGCCTCGTCTATGCGGCGGTCGCGAGCCTCTACCTCGTGGCTGCGATTCTCATGTTCTGCCTGACCCGGCCGGAAAGGTCCGTTGCAACCACCGATCTGCCTGCGTCCAGCCGCGCCGTTTCAAGATTGCTGGAGGAACTGAAGGAAGGGATCGTCTACGCCTGGAATGGCCCGGGAATGCGGGCGGCTCTGTGTGTCGCCTTCCTGGCCAATCTCACCGCATTTCCTCTCACCGGCGGACTGCTGCCCTACAGCGCGCGCGAGATCTTTCACACCGACCAGACCGGCCTCGGTTATCTCTCGGCAAGCTTCGCCGTCGGCTCGCTGATCGGCTCGATCACGCTCAGCCTGGTCGGCGGACTGCGCATTGCCCGACTGCTGATCGGCGCGACGCTGGCCTGGTACGCCATGCTGCTGGTATTCGTCGAAATCAGGACCATGCCGGTGGCGATGGCCTGCCTCGCTCTCGCCGGCATCGCCCAGAGCATGTCGATGATCTCGGCGGCCGTGATCCTGATGCGCACGGCGAGCGCCCATCTGCGCGGCCGCGTGATGGGCGTCCGCATGATGGTGATCTACGGCCTGCCACTCGGATTGCTCGCGGCCGGCAGCCTGATCGACATCATCGGCTATTCCGCGACGGGGTCGCTCTATGCCGCCGCGGGCTTCATCGCGATGCTGGCGATCGCAATCCGCTGGCGCGCCGACCTCTGGCCGCTGCACGCAGCCGCCAACGCGCGCTAGTCCCCGTAGCCGCGCAACCGCTCGATGTCGAGGATGGTGACGCCGCCATATTCGAGCCGCAGCAGCCCCTCCTTCTCCAGCCGATTGAGCGCACGATTGGCGTTCTGGCGGGACATGCCGGAGAGAGCGCCGATCTCTTCTTGCGTAATCTCCAGATGCGCGGTCGATTCCGGATAGAGGATCGGGTTGAACAGGGAGGCAATGCTGCGGGCAAGCCGAGACGTCGCATCGAGCGTGCGGTTGACCTCGAGCATGCCGATGAACTGGCCGAGCCGCTCGTTGAGCTGACGGACCAGGAAGCGGTTGAAGCCGACGCTGTTCTCGAACAGCCACATGAAGGCGCTGCGCTCCATCAGCGCGACGCGGCTGTTGCGCAGCGCGACCACGTCGTAGCGGCGCGGCTCCTTCTTGAGCACGCTGCCCTCGCCGAACCAGGCCCCCGCCGTCAGCCCGGCGAGGCTCGTCTCCTTACCGTCGCGCGACACCCCGCCCATCCGGGCAAGGCCAAAGACCATGCCGGCCCAATAATCGAACGTATCGCCGCGCATAAACACGGTCTCGCCGGTGCCGTAGGACCGTTCCGTGATCCCGGCGCGAGCGACCTCGATCTCCGCTTGCGTGAGCTCGCGCGACCAGGCGGCAATGCGCTTCAGTTGATCCTCTGAAATCATGATCCCGAAGCCAGCCGCACCGTTTCGTCACTCCGTCCTTCTGCTGCACTGCAACACGACTGCTTCCGCCGCCATCCGACGAAAGATGAAGACCGCCTCCGCCTGAAAAACTTTGTCGCAGAATTGTCAGGCCGGAGACATTTCAAAATAGCGCTTTCCCCTATTGAGAACCACCTCGGGCGATGCGGCTTTTGATCCCTGAACGGGAACGAGAGCCTCGCGGGTCCGGTCGAGACCAATAGCTGCATGGTCTGGCCGGCACGACCGTACTAGGATCGCCCGACAGAAACCGACGAAGAGCGCCAATCAAGCGCCATCACCGGGAGGGATTTGTTTGGTGGCTACCAGTCTTGAAGTGCGCGGCGTGTCCTTGCGATTCGGCGGCGTCCGTGCGCTGACCGATGTCGGCTTCGCGATCAGGGACGGCGAGCTGTTCTCGATCATCGGCCCCAACGGGGCCGGCAAGACCTCGATCGTGAACTGTATTTCCGGCCGCTACAAGCCGACCGAGGGCCAGCTGTTCTACCAGGGCCGCGACATCACCAGCCTGACGCCGAACGCCCGTGCCTCGCTCGGTATCGGCCGTACCTTCCAGAACCTGGCCCTGTTCCACCACATGAGCGTGCTCGACAACATCATGGTCGGCCGCCATCACCTGTTGAAGAACAATTTCCTCACGGGTTCGCTTTACTGGCTCACCGGCGCCCGCAAGGAAGAACTCGAGCACCGCCGCAAGGTCGAGGAGATCATCGACTTCCTCGACCTCCAGTCGGTGCGAAAAGCGCAAGCCGGCACTCTCTCCTATGGCCTGCGCAAACGTGTCGAGCTTGCCCGCGCCATGGCCCTGGAACCGCGCCTCATCCTCCTCGACGAGCCGATGGCCGGCATGAATTTCGAGGAAAAGGAGGACATGGCCCGCTACATCGTCGATCTCAACGAGGAGTTCGGGATGACGGTCGTGATGATCGAGCACGACATGGGCGTGGTGATGGACATCTCCCACCGCGTCATGGTGCTGGATTTCGGCCGCAAGATCGCCGAGGGCGATCCGGCCGCCGTGCTTGCCGATCCCCACGTCAGGCGCGCCTATCTCGGCGAAGAAGACGAAGTGCTGGTCGATCCCGACGATGCGCCGCCGGCGCAGGAGAGCGCGGCATGATGGATTACGCCGGCCGCGTCGCGCAGGCCGATACCTATCCAAAAATGCTCAGGCTGAACGCCAGGGAGCACGGCAACGAGATCGCGCTGCGCGAAAAGGATCTCGGGCTGTGGCGTGTCTTCACCTGGAACGATTACCAGACGCGCGTGCGCGATTTCGCGCTCGGCCTCGTCGAGCTCGGCCTTGGGCGCAACGACGTCATCGGCATCATCGGTGACAACCGGCCGGACTGGGTCGCGGCGGAAATCGCCACCCACGCGATCGGCGGCCTGAGCCTCGGGCTCTACCGCGACGTACTGGACGAAGAAGCCGCCTATCTCCTCACTTACGGCGAGGCGCAACTCGTCTTCGCCGAGGATGAGGAGCAGGTCGACAAGCTGCTCACCCTCGCCGACCGCGTGCCAAGGCTGAAACACATCATCTATTCCGACCCGCGCGGGATGCGGAAATACGACGATCCCAGGCTGATGTCGGCGGAGAAATTCGCCGAACTCGGCCGAGCCCGCGCTACGCGCGAACCGGGGCTATACGACAAGCTCGTCGATGCCACCAAGGGTGAGGACGTCGCGATCCTCTGCACCACGTCGGGCACCACCTCGCATCCAAAGCTCGCGATGCTCGCCGCCGGCCGCGTGCTCGGCCATTGCGCGACCTATCTCGCGTTCGATCCGAAGGGACCGGACGACGAATACGTCTCGGTGCTGCCGCTGCCCTGGATCATGGAACAGGTCTATGTGCTGGGCAAAGGCCTCTTGTGCCGGATGAAGATCAACTTCGTCGAAGAGCCCGATACGATGATGAACGACCTGCGCGAAATCGCGCCGACCTTCGTGCTCTTCGCCCCTCGCGTCTGGGAATCCATCGCCGCCGACGTCCGCGCCAAGGTGATGGACGCAACGCCCTTCAAGCAACGCCTGTTCGATATCGGGATGAAGAGCGGCCTTGCCGCGCTCGCAGAGGGCAAGCGCTCCGGCTTCGCCGATGCTGTCCTGTTCCGCGCGCTGCGCGACCGGCTCGGCTTCACCCGCCTGCGCTCGGCCGCGACGGGCGGTGCGGCGCTCGGCCCCGACACCTTCAAGTTCTTCCAGGCCATGGGCGTTCCGCTGCGCACGCTCTACGGCCAGACCGAATTGCTCGGCGCCTACACGCTGCATCCCGAGGGCAAAGTCGATCCTGACACCACGGGCGTGCCGATGGCCGACAGCGTCGAGATCCGCATCGACAATGCCGACGTCCACGGCGTCGGCGAGATCGTGGTGCGGCATCCCAACATGTTCCTCGGCTATTACAAGAACCCGGAAGCCAGCGTCGCCGATGTCAAAGACGGCTGGATGCTGTCGGGCGATGCCGGCTATTTCAATGCGAACCGCCAGCTCGTGGTCATCGACCGCATCAAGGATCTCGCCGAGACCTCGCGCGGCGAGCGCTTCTCGCCGCAATTCATCGAGAACAAGCTGAAGTTCTCGCCCTATATCGCCGAAGCCGTCGTGCTGGGCGCCGGCCGCGACGCGCTCGCCGCGATGATCTGCATCCGCTACTCCATCATCTCGAAATGGGCGGAGAAGAACCGGCTCTCCTTCACCACCTACAGCGACCTCGCCTCGCGGCCCGAGGTCTATGCCCTGCTCAAGAAGGAAGTCGAGACCGTCAACGCCACGCTGCCGCCGGCGCAGCGCATCTCGCGCTTCCTCCTGCTCTACAAGGAGCTCGATGCCGACGACGGCGAACTCACCCGCACGAGAAAGGTGCGCCGCAGCGTCATCAACGAGAAGTACGAAGGCATTATCGACGCGATCTACCGCGGCGACGCCGACATCCCCGTCGACACCGTGATCCGCTTCCAGGACGGCACCACGCAGCGGGTGCGAACGACGCTGAGGGTCGTGGACCTGGGTGGGCACGGGCACATGGCGGAGGCTGCGGAGTGATGCAGGTGATCGTCGCGCAAGACGCTGCCCTTCGCCTCTCCCCGCTTGCGGCAGGGCCATCGCATATGGATTTCACGAGGACCGCGGGCTTGCCCGGCCTCTCCCGCTTGCGGGAGAGGCCGACGCGCTCGCAGAGCGCGGCGGGTGAGGGTTCTCACCACTCAGGGACGTCCTCCGCAATTCTCAACAATCCCAATGCGGAGACAGCCCCCACCCCAGCCCTCCCCCGCGAGCGGGAGAGGGAGCCGACTGCCAATGCCGCCGCATCGTGCGCACCATATGCGATAGCCCTGCCGCAAGCGGGGAGAGGCGAAGGACAGCAAATCACATGAACACCGCCTTCCTCATCCAGCTCCTGGTCAACGGCCTCGTGGTCGGCACGCTCTATGGCGTGGTCGCGATGTCGTTCGTGCTGATCTACAAGGCGACACAGGTCGTCAATTTTGCGCAAGGCGAGTTGCTGCTGGTGGGCGCCTGGGTGTGTTGGGCCTTGCTGGCGAAATACCAGGTACCGTTCTGGATCGGCATGCCGATGACGCTGGTGTTCATGTTCGTGTTCGGCATCGCAATCCAGGTCCTGATCCTGCGGCCGATGATCGGCGAGCCGATCATTTCGGTGATCATGGTGACGATCGGCCTCTCGACCGTGCTGCAGGCCACGCTGAAATGGATGTTCGGCGTCAACCCGCAGCCGTTTCCGCGCGTGTTCGAGAGCCAGTCGGTCAGCCTGTTCGGGCTCCAAATTCAGACTGTCTATGTCATGAGCCTTGTCGTGTCGGTGGCGATGATGATCGGCATGGCCTGGTTCTTCCGCGCCTCCAAATACGGCCTTGCCATGCGCGCCACCGCATTCAACCAGCAGGTCGCCCAGTCGCTCGGCATTTCCGTGAAAAGCGTGTTCGCGATGGCCTGGGCGATCTCGGCGACGGTGTCAGCCGTTGCGGGCGTCGTCGTCGCCGTCGTCAACGGCGTGTCTTCGGGCCTTGCCGCCTACGGCATCAAGGTGTTTCCGGCGGCGATCCTCGGCGGGCTCGATTCCGTCGGCGGCGCCGTGCTTGGCGGCATCATCATCGGCTTGCTCGAAAACATCGCGCAATACGTCGACAGCGAGTATCTGCACTGGGGCAATCTCTACGAGATCGCACCGTTCTACGTCCTCATCATCGTGCTGATGATCAAGCCTTACGGCCTGTTCGGCACCCACGACATCGAGCGGATCTGACCCATGGCCGGCCCTGCCCTCATCCCCGCTGGTGATTTCCGCACCTCCTACGCGGCCGACACCACGATCTTCCCGACGGCGACCAGCCGCAACTTTGCCATCGCCGGCGTGCTGGCGCTGTGTCTCGTGCCGCAATTCCTCGGCGGCTACTGGCTGAGCATCCTGATCCAGATCGGCATCTTCTCGATCGCAGCGCTCGGCCTGAACATCCTGGTCGGCTTCACCGGCCAGATATCGATCGGGCATGCCGCCTTCTTCCTGCTCGGCGCCTTCACCTCCGCCTACATCTCCAACAATGCGCCGATCCCGGTGTTCTTCGCGATTCCGCTCGCGGGCGTCGTGACCGCGCTGGTCGGGCTGATCTTCGGTATCCCGGCGGCACGGCTGAAGGGGCTGTACCTCGTCATCGCGACACTTGCCGCGCAATATATCCTGCTCGACTTCTTCTCCCGCGCGGAGTGGTTCACCGGCGGCTCGGTGCCGGCCAGCGCCAATCCATTCTCGATCTTTGGCTACGCGCTGCGCGGCGACAGGCAATATTTCTATGTCGTGCTGGCCTATGTGATCGCGAGTTATGTCCTCGTCACCAATCTGATGCGCACGCGCGACGGCCGCGCGCTGGTGGCGATCCGCGACCATTATCTCTCCGCGGAGATCATGGGCATCAACCTCACCAAATACCGCACGCTGTCATTCGGGCTCGCGGCCTTCTTCGCCGGCATCGCGGGCGCGCTCTATGCGCACTATCAGCTCGTGGTCTCCCAGGAGGGCTTCGGCATCGAACGCTCGATCCTGTTCCTGGCCATGATCATCATCGGCGGCACGGGATCGATCATGGGCACGCTGATGGGCACCGCCTTCGTGGTGCTGCTGCCGGAAACGATGGAGTTTCTCAGCATCTACCTGAAGGGGGGCGCGATCGACAAGGCGCTGTCGCTCAACAACAACATCACCTTCCTGCGCGAGATCGCGATCGGGGTGATCATCATCGCGTTTTTGATGTTCGAGCCCGATGGCCTCGCGCATCGCTGGCGGCAGATCAAGGCGTACTGGAAACTCTACCCGTTCTCTCATTGAGAACGGGCAACTTACTAATCAACCAATAAACAGGAGGAGGCAACCAATGAAGACAAAATCCCTTTTGAGCACTGCATCGCTCGCCCTGGTGATCGCCGCATTCTCAATGAGCGCGCAGGCGCAGATCGCGATCGGGCATCTCGCCGATTATTCCGGCGGCACCTCCGACGTCGGCACGCCCTACGGCCAGGCCGTCGCCGATACCTTCGCCTGGGTGAACAAGAATGGCGGCGTCGGCGGCAAGCAGGTCAACCTCGACACCAACGACTATGGCTACCAGGTGCCGCGCGCGATCGCGCTCTATAAGAAGTGGTCGGCGCCCGACAGCAAGGTTGCGGCGATCATGGGGTGGGGCACCGCGGACACCGAGGCGCTGACCGGCTTCCTCGCCCAGGACAAGATCCCCGACATCTCCGGCTCCTATGCCGCGGCGCTCACCGATCCCGAAGGCGTCAGCGGCAAGGCCAAGCCCGCGCCTTACAACTTCTTCTACGGCCCGAGCTATTCGGACTCGCTGCGCGCGATGCTGATGTGGGCGGCCGAGGACTGGAAGGCCAAGGGCAAGCCCGGCAAGCCGAAATTCGTGCACATGGGCGCCAACCATCCTTATCCGAACGCACCGAAGGCCGCCGGCGAAGCCATGGCGCAGGAGCTCGGCCTCGAGGTGCTGCCGCCGCTGGTGTTCGCGCTGACACCGGGCGACTACAGCGCGCAGTGCCTGAGCCTGAAATCCTCGGGCGCCAACTACGCCTATCTCGGCAACACCGCGGCCTCCAACATCTCGGTCCTGAAGGCCTGCAAGACCGCCGGCGTCGACATCCAGTTCCTCGGCAATGTCTGGGGAATGGACGAGAACGCCGCCAAGACGGCCGGAGACGCCGCCGATGGCGTGATCTTCCCGCTGCGCACTGCGGTGAGCTGGGGCGGCGATGCGCCCGGCATGAAGACGGTGATGGAAATCTCCAAGATGTCCGATCCCACCGGCAAGGTCTACCGCCCCGTGCACTACATCGCGGCGGTCTGCTCGGCGCTGTACATGAAGGAAGCACTCGACTGGGCTGCCAAGAACGGCGGGGCGACCGGCGAGAACGTTGCCAAGGGCTTCTACCAGAAGAAGGACTGGGTACCGGCCGGCATGGAAGGCGTTTGCAATCCCTCGACCTGGACCGACAAGGACCATCGCGGCACGCTGAAGGTCGACCTCTATCGCACCAGGATCGCAGGCGCGACCGACGGCGACCTCAACGACCTCATGGCCAAGGGTGCGATCAAGCTCGAAAAGGTCAAGACCGTCGAGCTGCCGCGCAAGCCGGAATTGCTGGGGTGGTGACGGCATCTTCGACGTGATGGCCGGGCAAAAGCGCGAAGCGCGTCTTCGCGCAGATGGCCCGGCCATCCACCTCTGACCACTCGGCACAAAGAACGTGGATGCCCGGGACAAGCCCGGGCATGACGAGCGCACCAAATTGGCGGCACACCCAATGACCGACATTCACGAAGCTACTCGCCCCTCGCCCAGCATCGTGCCTGCGCCGCCCCTCCTCGGGGTACGCAATATCGAGGTCGTCTATGACGACGTCATCCTGGTGTTGCGCGGCCTCAGCCTCGACGTGCCCAAGGGCGCGATCGTGGCGCTGCTCGGCGCCAACGGTGCCGGCAAGTCGACGACACTGAAGGCGATCTCGGGGCTGCTCAAGACCGAGGACGGCGAGGTGACGCGTGGCGAGATCCTGTTCGAGGGCGAGCGGATCAACGGCATCGACCCCGACAAGATCGTGCGCCGCGGCATCTTCCAGGTGATGGAGGGCCGCCGCATCGTTTCCGACATGACCTCGCTGGAAAACCTCAAGCTCGGCGCCTTCACCCGCAGGGACCGCGAGGTCGATGCCGACATCGACATGGTCTTCAACTACTTCCCGCGCCTGAAGGAGCGCACCGGTCTTGCCGGCTATCTCTCCGGCGGCGAGCAGCAGATGCTCGCGATCGGCCGCGCGCTGATGGCGCGCCCGAAGATGATCCTGATGGACGAGCCCTCGATGGGCCTGTCGCCGCTGCTGGTGAAAGAGGTGTTCTCGATCATCCAGAAGATCAACCGCGACCTCGGCGTCACCATCCTGCTGGTCGAGCAGAACGCGCGCGCCGCGCTGTCGGTCGCGAGCCACGGCTACATCATGGAGCAAGGCAAGGTCGTCCTCGACGGCACCGCGGACGAACTCCGCGACAACGAGGACGTCAAGGAATTCTACCTCGGCGGCGCCGGCGACCAGCGCAAGAGTTTCAAGAACCTCAAGAGCTTCAAGCGACGCAAGCGGTGGCTGTGAAACTCACTCCAGCACCTGCTCCGCTTCCGTGACTGCGCAGAGAACATGATAGAACGACGACGCAGGAATGGTGTCGACCAGCGATTTGCCATCGCGATCGAACTGGTCGTACCAGCCGCCCCGGACGGGATGGCTGAGATAATGCCGTTCGAGCCGCACCAGCGCCGCTCGCGCTTCGTCCGCCGCGCCCGGCTCGCCGGACTCGGCTTGCGCGATCCACGCCTTCGCGATCTCGGTCTGCGGCCACAGCCGGCGCGTGCCGCGGCGGGTGTTGCCGGTGGCATCACCCTCGTCGACAAGGCAGCCCGTCGCCTCGTCGCGATAGCGCAGTGCGCTCGCCAGCAACTCCGCGCGCCGCTGCCCCGTCGGGCAACCCGTGATGCGCTCGAATCCCTTCAGCAGCCAGACCCACTCCGCCTGATGGCCGGGCTCGACGCTGACCGGCTCGATCTTCGACCAGTCCTCCTCGAAATACTCGGTCAGGATGTGCTTCTGCTTGTCGTAGAGATTGGCCAGGAACAGCGCGAAGAATTCGCCGGCGCGATTCTGGAACGACAGATCGTGGGTCGCATCGAAGCACGCAATCATCGCCTCGAACAGGTGCATGTGCGGATTCTGCCGCCGCGGCAGCGAGACGGGAAGGCCTTCATGGACGCCGCCATGCGGCGAGCGCAGATGGCCGTCGAGAAAGGCGAGCAGCGCATCGATCTCGGCGCGAACCTGCGCGTCCTGGTCGAGCGCGTAGACGGACGCAAGCGCAAACAGGATGAAGGCGTGGTCATAGGCGTCGCGCCGGCCGTCCAGCACCGCGCCCTCCGGGGTCAGCCGGTGCACATAGCCGGGCCGGCCGTCGGGCGCCTTCGCGCGTGCCAGCAGATGCTCCAGCCCCTTCAGCGCGACGGCGCGCCCCTCGGGATACCAGTCCATCTGCGCTGCCTTGGCGTAGCACCAGATCTGTCGGGCCTGCACGAACACGCGCCGCGGCGCGGCGGCATCCGCCGTGCCGTCGCGATGCAGCCGGTCGATGAAGCCGCCCGCGGCATGATCCCAGCCGACGGTCGACCACAGCGGCATCGCATCGTCGATCATGCGGCGTTTCAGGCGCGCGACGACGCCAGCCGTCTCCTCCGCCGCCACGATCCGTTCGTCCGCCATCTCGCTCTCTCCACGTCCCGACAATGGCCGTCTGATACCCATGCCAGCGGCGGCGTGCAACGGATGCCAACCCGGAAAGATCAGCCATGACCGCCCATTACGACGCCCTCGAGACGCGCGCGCAAGCCGCGCGCGAGGCCGAGCTGTTTTCCCGCCTGCCGGGCGTGCTGCGCAGCGCGATGACGGCGCCCGCCTATGCCGAGCGGCTCAAAGGCATCGATCCGGCCGCCGTGACCTCCAGAGCGGCGTTGGCGCACCTGCCGGTGCTACGCAAGTCGGAACTGCCGGCCCTGCACAAGGCCTCCACGCCCTTCGGCGGCTTCGTGGCCGCGGCACCGGGCTCATTCGCGCGGCTCTTTACTTCCCCGGGACCGATCTTCGAGCCGGAGGGACGGCAGGACGATCCGTGGCGCGGTGCACGGGCGCTGTTCGCGGCCGGGTTCCGGGAGGGTGACATCGTGCTCAACACCTTCAGCTACCACCTCACGCCCGGCGGCTTCATTTTCGACTCGTCTGCGCGCGCGCTGGGCTGCGCGGTCATCCCCGCGGGTCCCGGCAATGCCGAGCAGCAGTTCGAACTGATCGAAGCCTACCGGCCGGTCGGTTACAGCGGTACGCCCGACTTCCTGAAGATCCTGCTCGATGCCGCAGCGACTGCGAGCCGCGACGTCTCCTCGATCAAGCGCGCGCTGGTCTCGGGCGCAGCCTTCCCGCCCTCGCTCCAGGCCGAAATCAAGGCGCGCGGCATCGACGCCTACCAGGCTTTCGGCACCGCCGATCTCGGCCTCATCGCCTTCGAGACCGGGGCGCGCGACGGCATGGTCGTGAACGAGGATCTGATCATGGAGATCGTCAAGCCCGGCACCGGCGATCCCGTGACGCCGGGCGACGTCGGCGAGATCGTCGTCACCTCGCTCGACCCGCATCATCCCTGGATCCGCCTTGCGCTCGGCGACCTCACCGCAGCGCTGCCGGGCCCGAGCAAATGCGGCCGCACCAACATGCGGATCAAGGGCTGGATGGGCCGCGCCGACCAGACCACCAAGGTCAAGGGCATGTTCGTCCGTCCCGAGCAGGTCGCCGAGATCGGCAAGCGGCATGCCGCACTCGGCCGCCTGCGTCTCGTCGTCACGCGCCAGGGCGAAACCGATGCGATGACGCTGAAAGCGGAAACGGCGGCCGCAAGCGAGGCGCTGCGCGAGGAGATTGCCGGCACCTTGCGCGCGGTGACGAAACTCGGCGGAAGCGTCGAACTGGTCAGCCACGGCGCGCTGCCGAACGACGGCAAGGTGATCGCGGACGAGCGGTAGCCTCAGCCCGCCTTCGAGAGCCGGTAGTTGCCGAGATAAAGCACGTCCAGCCCCGAGCAGAAATAGGTGTGCAGCGCCTCCAGCGGCGCATTCACCGTCGGCTGCTCGTTGATGTTGAGGCTGGTGTTGATCAGGACCGGCAGCGAGGTCGCCTTCGCGAACGCGCCGAGCAGGCGGCTGTAGAGCGGATTGCTGTCCGCATGGACGCTCTGGATGCGCGCGGTGTTGTCGACATGGACCACCGCCGGCATGGTCTCGGCGACTTTCTCGTTGACCGGAAACGTCACCACCATGAACGGCGCGTCGAACGTGTCCTCGAAATACTCGGCCTGGCGCTCGTACAGCACCGACGGACAGAACGGGCGGAATTCCTCGCGATATTTGATGGTGAGGTTGATGCGGTCCTTCATGCTCGCCCGGCGCGGGTCAGCCAGGATCGATCGATTGCCGAGCGCGCGCGGACCATATTCCATGCGGCCCTGGAACCAGCCCACCGTCTTCTGATCCGTCAGGTCGGTGACGCAGCGCGCCACGGGATCATCGAGCAGCTCGAACCGCGCGCCGATCTTGTCCAGCGTCTCCCTGATCGTGTCGTTGGAATATTCCGGTCCCCAGTAAGCGTGGGTCAGCGGCGCGATCGCATGGCCCGCCTCGGCGCATTTCATCATCGCAGCGCCCAGCGCCACGCCCGCATCGTGCGGCACCGGTGGGACGTAGAGGCGCTTGACCTGTGGCTCGGCCGCGATCTCCATGTTCATCTTGCAGTTCAGGCCGACACCGCCGGCGATGCAGACATCGCCGCAGCCGGTCTCCTTGATCGCGGAACGAATCACCTCGGTGGCGACGATCTCGAGCTGCTTCTGGCCGCTCGCTGCGATATTGGTCAGCCGCTGGTCGAGCGGCTGGCCGCGCAGCCGCCGCGGTCCCAAAATCTCCTCCATCTTCTCGGTGAAGATGCGTTCCTGGCGCGTCGAGAAATCGCTGGTGAAGATGTCGGAGTCGCGCCTGCGCTTGTCGAGCTCGGGGTCGAGCTCGTAGCTGATGCCGTTCGGACGCAGCAGGCTGGCGAACTTGTCGAGATAGTCCGGGCTGCCATAGGAGGACAGGCCCATGACCTTGTACTCGTCATTGGTCATCTGATAGCCGAGATACTGGGTCAGCATCCCGTAATAGAGGCCGAGACTGTTGTGGCGGGCGAACCGCGTCAGCACGCGGAAGTCGTTGCCGCGCGCATGGGCGACGAGGCCGGCGCTGGAGTCGCCCGAGAAGTCGAAGCAGGCAACGGTTGCCTCGGAAAAGCCGGAGCCGTAGAACGAGCTCGCGGCGTGACATAGATGATGATCGTACAGCTCGATCTTCGGGCTGTGGCCGAACTGGTACTTGAAGTATTCGGTGAGGCGTTGCGCGTAGTTCGTATAGGTCTTCAACGGCGAACAGATCCAGTCGACCTCGCGCATGGTGATGCCGGCCTGCTTGAGACAGAAGCCGATCGCGCCGCGCGGCAGCTCGCCGCGCGCATGCTTGGCCAGCGTGAAGCGCTCCTCCTCGGCGGCCGCAATCAACTCGCCATCGCGCAGCAGGACGGCCGCGCCGTCGTGGTGGCCATGCTTGATGCCGGAGCTGATCCCAATCGCATACATTCGTGCATACCTCCGGAGGGCCTTCTATAGGAACTGAGGGCAATGTAAATCGCGGGTCATTGGCGATTCTCCCCCTGCAAGTGGGCATTCCGGCCCGTTTGGATCGTCCGGGGGCGCGCCAGCGGAACCTTGCATCACCCCACCGGCTCCCGTATTACCGGACGGTCAGCAAACCGGGCATGCGCCTTCATGGCGGCCGGGAGAATTCGGCCTTCCCTGGACCTAAAACGTGCTTGAGCGAACCCTCGTCACCATCGCCGAAACAGAAACGATTGAGGAAGCCTTCCGGCGCCTCAACGCCAACAGGCTCGGCATCCTCTTCGCGCAGGATACGGGCGGACGAATCGTCGGCGCAGTGACCGATGGCGACATTCGCCGGCGGATGCTGACCGGCATCACGATCCACGACCAGGTCGCAGCCTGCATCAACCGCAACTTCGTCTGGGGGCAGGCCGGGGGACCGCGGGAGCAGATTCTCAAACTGCTCGACCAGCGCGTGCATGTCGTCCCCATCCTCGATACCGAGGGCCGGCTGGTCGACGTGTTCAGCCGTGAGCTCTTCAACCTGTCGGAGGAGAGCGAGGTGTTCGCGCGCGCCCGCTCGCCGGTCCGCATCTCCTTCTCGGGCGGCGGCACTGATCTCACGCACTACTTCGTGGAACATGACGGCGGCGCGGTGATCAACGCCACGATCAAGATGTATGCGCACGCAACGTTGCGACGCCGGAGCGATCCGCACATCCGGATCTATTCGCACGATTTCCGTCGAACGGTCGAGGCCGGCAGCCTCGCCGAGCTCGGCACGGGCGGCGATCTCGCCCTGATCAAATCGGTGGTGCGCCTGATCAAGCCGACTTACGGGTTCGAGCTCGAAGTCTCCGCCGACTTCCCGGTCGGCTCCGGCCTCGGCGGCTCGGCAGTGGTCTCCTCCGCCATCATCGGCTGCTTCAACGAATTCCGCAGCGACCAGTGGGATCGCCACGAGATCGCGGAAATGGCGTTTCAGGCCGAGCGGCTGATGCTCAACATTCCCGGCGGCTGGCAGGATCAATATGCCACCGTGTTCGGCGGCTTCAACCACATGGAATTCTCCTCCGACCAGAATACCATCGTACCGCTGCGTCTCGACCCCAACATCATCGCCGAGCTCGAGGAGAGTCTGGTGCTCTGCTACAGCGGCGCGGGTCACGACTCCGGCGCGATCCATCGCGACCAGAAAGCACAGCACGAGACGGCCGACGCGGTGACCGCCGCTGCCAAGCAGAAGGAGGTGACGCGCGAGATCCGCAAGCATCTCCTTCGCGGCCGACTGCTGGATTGCGGACTCCTCATCGACGAAGCCTGGCACGCCAAGCGCAAGCTCAGCGCCAAGATCTCTTCAAGCGAGCTCGACGCCATCTACGATCTCGCCAAGTCGAACGGCGCCGTCGGCGGCAAGCTGCTCGGCGCCGGCGGCGGCGGCTACTTCATGTTCTTCGTGCGTCCGTTCGAGCGCTACCAGCTCATCGCGGCGCTCGAGCAGCAGGGGCATAGCTGCTCGCGCATCATGTTCGAAGAGAACGGGCTGCGAACGTGGAAATCGCGCTTTCCCGCGCGATCCACCTGACGCATGTGAGACGGGAATGTTGATGATACCGCCCAAACAGCCAGCTCCGATCCGTATCGGCAACCGCCTTCTGGGCGACGGCGAGCCCTGCTACGTCATCGCCGAGATCGGCAACAACCATAACGGCGATTTCGACCGCGCCATCGCACTGGTCGATGCGGCGGTCGCGGCCGGCGCGGATTGCGCCAAATTCCAGATGCGCAAGCTCGACGAGGTCTACCGCGCCTCCTCGCTGTCCGGAAAGGACGATGACCTTGCCGTCGAATACACCCTCGATCTGCTGCGCCGCTTCGAGCTGACGACGGAGCAGCAGAAGAAGATCGCCGATTACTGCGCTTCGAAGGGCATTCAATATCTCTGCACGCCCTGGGATGCGAAGAGCGTCGCGGTGCTCGAAGGCTTTGGCGTGCAAGCCTACAAGGTCGCCTCCGCCGACCTGACCAACCTTCCCCTGATCGCCAGGCTGATCGCAACCGGCAAGACGCTGATCGTCTCGACCGGCATGAGCACGACGGACGAGATCAGGACCGCGGCAAAATTCCTCGACGAGCGTAAAGCCGGTTACGTGCTCCTGCATTGCCAGAGCACCTATCCCGCGGCGCTGCACAACATCCATCTGCGCTTCATGGAAACGCTGCGGGAGATCCACCCGCTCGTCGGCTATTCCGGCCATGAGCGCGGCACCGCGGTGTCGACCGCGGCGGTCGCCCTCGGCGCGATCGTGATCGAGCGCCACATCACGCTCGACCGCGAGATGGAAGGCCCGGACCATGCCGCGAGCCTGGAGCCGGAGGAGTTCAAGGCGCTCGTCACCGGCATCCGCGAGGTGGAAGCGGCGCGCGGCGAAAAACTCGCCGAGCGCCCGCTCAGCCAGGGCGAACTGATCAACCGCGAAAACCTCGCAAAGAGCCTCGTCGCCGCGCGCGACATCGAGGCCGGCACGGTCATTTCCGACGACGATATCGCCGTGAAGAGCCCGGGCCAGGGCCTGTCCCCGCTGAAGATGCCGGCCCTGATCGGCAAGACCCTCAAGCGCAGGATGGCGGCCGACGATTATTTCTTCCAGAGTGACCTCGACGAGGGCGCCGCGAAGGCGCGGCGTTACCGCTTCGACAGGCCCTGGGGCGTGCCGGTGCGCTATCACGACACCGAGCGCTTCCTGGAGATTTGCGAGCCCGACATCATCGAATTCCATCTCAGCTACAGCGATATGGAGCGCGATCCGGCGGCCTATCTTTCCGGCACCTACGATCTCGGCTTCGTCGTGCATGCCCCGGAGCTGTTCGCCGGCTCCAAGCTGATGGACCTCGCCACGCCGGACGAGGCGTTGCGCCGCTATTCGCTCGAGCAGACGCAGGCGGTGATCGACATCACCCGCGGCCTCAAGAAGTTCTTTCCCAAGACGAAACGCCCGCCGATCGTCGCCAATATCGGCGGCTTCACCATGGATGCGCCGCTGCCTCCGGAAGAAAAGGCCGAGCGTTACCGGATCTTTGCGCAGAGCCTGAAGGAACTCGACATGGACGGCGTCGAGCTGACGCCGCAGACCATGGCACCCTTCCCCTGGCACTTCGGCGGCCAGCGTCACCAGAACATCTTCATCTTCCCGGAGGAGTCGGCCGCGTTCTGCGCCAAGCATGATCTGCGCATGTGCGTCGACATCTCCCACACCAAGCTCGCCGCCAACCATTTCGGCTTCGACTTTGCGCAAGGCCTCGCCCAGCTCGGGCCCCACACCGCGCATCTGCATTTTGGCGACGCCAAGGGACTGGACGGCGAAGGCCTCCAGGTCGGCGAGGGGGAAATCGATTTCGACGAGATCGGAAAGGTGCTGCGCAAGCATGCGCCGACTGCATCTTTCATTCCCGAGATCTGGCAGGGCCACAAGAACATGGGCGAAGGCTTCTGGACCGCGCTCGAACGTCTCGAGGGACACATCTGATGGCGCGCAAGACGCTGGCCGTGATCGCTGCACGCGGCGGCTCCAAGGGCATCCCGCACAAGAACCTGCTCGATCTCTGCGGCAAGCCGCTGATCGCCTGGACGGTCGAGCAGGCGCGCGCCGCCCAGGGCGTCGACGTGGTGGCGGTCTCCTCCGACAGCGACAAGATTCTGCAAGCGGCAGAAGCCGCCGGCGCGGTGGGCGTGCGGCGTCCCGACGACATTTCGGGCGACCTCGCCTCCTCCGAGTCCGCCTGGCTGCATGCGCTCAACGCCATCGACGAGCGGATGGGCAGCTTCGAGCGGATCGTCGCGCTCCAGGCCACCTCACCGATCCGCGAACCCGACGACATCGAGAAGGCGCTTGCGACCTTCGATCGCGAGCATCTCGACAGCCTGCTCTCGGTTTGCGAGGTCGAGGACTATTTCAACTGGCGCATCGGCCAGAACGGACCGGAGCCGATCAACTACGACTATCACAACCGCCGCATGCGGCAGCAGATCGAGAAGCGCTACCTGGAGAACGGCTCGTTCTACGTGTTGATTCCTTCGCTCCTGCGCGAACAGAACAATCGTCTCGGCGGCAAGATCGGCTTTCACGTGATGGAGCGCCACAAGATGTTCCAGATCGACCGCCCGGAAGACGTCAAGCTCTGTGGCGCCATCATGCGAAGTTACGGCTATGCCTGATCTCAGCGCCTTTTCTCTCGCAGGCAAGATCGCGGTCGTGACGGGCGCTTCGCGCGGCATTGGCGCTGCGATAGCGAGCGGCCTGAAAGAGGCCGGCGCCACGGTATTCGGCCTCAGCCGTTCCGGGACTGCGCCGCAGGGCGTAACCGCAGTCGCCTGCGATCTCTCCGATGATGCCGCGATCGGCCGTGCTTTCAGCGCCATCGCGGCGCAAGGCGGGCGTATCGACGCGTTGGTCAACGCTGCCGGCATCAGCCTTCCGCCGCAGAGCGCCGAAGGCGAGCTGGCACGCTTCCGCGCCACCGTCGCGACCGACCTCACCGGCGTCTACGCCACGATCCTTGCCGCCCATCCGCTTCTGAAGACGGCGGGCTCGGCCGCGATCATCAACGTCACCAGCATCAACTCGATCCGCGGGTTCCCCGGCAATCCCGGCTATGTCGCGGCGAAAGCCGGACTCGCCGGGCTGACACGCGCGCTGGCCGCCGACTACGCGCCCGACGGCATCCGCGTCAACGCGCTGGCGCCCGGTTATGTCGCAACCGAGATGACCGCAAAGAGCTTTGCCGACCCCGCCATGCACGAAGATCGCCGCCGCCACACCATGCTCGGCCGCTGGGGACAGCCAGCCGACATGGTGGGGGCCGCGATCTTCCTGGCGTCGGACGCGTCGGCCTATATGACGGGCCAGGAGCTCTTCGTCGACGGCGGCTGGACCGCCAAGGGCCTCGCCATCAGCTCGGATAGCAAATCGTGACCGCAACGCTGCAACGCATCGGCTTCATGCAGGGACGCCTGTCGGCGCTGGTCGACGGCAAGATCCAGGCGTTCCCGTGGGACGAATGGCGCGAGGAATTTCCCCGCGCCAAGGCGCTCGGCTTGACGCGGATGGAATGGACCATCGATCAGGAACGGCTGCGGGAAAATCCGCTCACGACCGAAGCCGGCCAGGCGGAGATCAGCGCGCTGGCGCGCGAGAACGACTTGCGCATTCCAAGCCTGACCGGCGATTGCTTCATGCAGGCGCCGTTCTGGAAGGTTGACGCCGTCGTGCGCGACGCGCTCGTCAACGATCTCGATCTCCTGATCGCCGCCTGCAGCCGGATCGGCATCGAATTCGTCGTGATCCCGCTGGTCGACAACGGCAAGATCGAACGCGAAAGCGAGAGCGATACGCTCAAGCGAGTGCTGATCGCCCGCCGCGAACAGCTTGCAAGACAGAACGTCAAGATCGTGTTCGAATCCGATCTGCCGCCGGACGATCTCGCCCGCTTCATGGAAGCCTTTCCAGCAGATGTCTTCGGCATCAATTATGACAGCGGCAACAGCGCCTCGCTAGGCTATGACAGCACCGAGGAGATCGACGCCTACGCGACACGTATCCTCAATGTGCATGTCAAGGACCGCATTCGCGGCGGCACCACCGTGCCGCTCGGCACCGGCAACGCCGATCTCGCCAAGACGATCCGGCTGATCGAGCGCTCTGGCTACAGGGGGCAATACATCCTGCAAACCGCACGCGCCGCAGACAGTGACCACGCGGGCGCGCTCGCCAGGTATCGCGACATGACGATCAGCTGGATCGAGGACGCGGCGCGATGAAGCTTGAGCTGGAAGACCGCGTCGCCCTCGTCACCGGCGCCAGCCGCGGCATCGGCCTTGCCATTGCTGCTGCGCTTGCCGCGGAGGGAGCGAAGGTCGCGCTGGCTGCACGCGGCACCGACGCGCTCAACGCGGCGCGCGCGACCATCGGCGGAGACAGCTCGGTCCACATCGCCGATGTCACCGATCCGGCCGCCGCCGCAGCTCTGGTGCAGGACGTCGGCAAGCGGTGGGGCCGCCTCGACATCCTCGTCTGCAACGTCGGCAGCGGCGCGTCTGTGGCGCCCGGCAAGGAAACGCCGGCCGAATGGTCGCGGGTGATGGACCTCAATTTCTTCGCTACCACCAACACGGTCGAAGCCGCTCGCCCGCTGATGGCGCGCGGCAGCGGCGACCGGTCCATCATCTGCATCTCCTCGATCGCAGGCATGGCGGCGCTCGGCGCGCCTGTGACCTACTACGCCGCCAAAGCGGCGCTGAACGCGACCGTGCGCGGACTGGCGCGGCCGCTGGCGCTCGACGGCATCCGCATCAACGCGGTCGCGCCGGGCAATATCCTGGCCGCCGACGGAACCTGGGCGCGCAAGCTCGTCGAGAACAAGGCCGCGGTCGAGGACATGCTCGTGCGCGAGGTGGCGTTGCGCCGGCTCGGCAAGCCGGAAGAGATCGCCGACCTCGTCGCGTTCCTTGCCTCGCCGCGCGCGGCCTTCATCACCGGCAGCGTCATGGTCGCCGACGGCGGCCAGTTGCGCAGCTGAACAGGAGCCTTCCAATGGCAAGCCCGTCCTCCCGCTACGACCTGACCGGACGCACCGCGCTCGTGACCGGCGCCGGCGGTCTGCTCGGGCGGCAGCATGTCGCTGCACTTTCCGAGGCGGGGGCGCGCGTCGTCGTCACCGAAATCGGCCTCGCGCAGGCCGAAGCGGCCGTCACGGCGCTGAAGCAGAGCACGCCATCCGCCGATCTGATCGCGCTTGCGCTCGATGTCACCGCGCAGGACTCGGTGCGCGCCGCGAACGAACAGCTTGCGAGCCGCGGCGTCCCTGTCGACATTCTCGTCAACAATGCCGCCATCGATCCGAAAGTGACGTCCAGCCCCGGCGTCATGCACTCCTCGCGCTTCGAAGCGTTCCCGGTGCCGCAATGGCAGACCGAGATCGCGGTGGGCCTGACCGGGGCCATGCTGTGCGCGCAGGAGTTTGGCGGCCAGATGGCCCGACGCGGCCGCGGCGTGATCCTCAACATCGCCTCCGATCTCGGCGTGATCGCGCCGGACCAGCGTCTCTACCGCCAGCCGCATGTGACGCGCGAGGAGGAGCAGCCGGTGAAGCCCGTGACCTATTCGGTGATCAAGCACGGGCTGATCGGCCTGACGAAATATCTGGCGACCTACTGGGCCGACCATGGCGTGCGGGTCAACGCGATCTCGCCGGGCGGCGTCTTCAACAACCAGGATCCCGCCTTCGTGGAACGCCTGACCCGCCTGATCCCGATGGGGCGCATGGCAGACGTCGAGGAATACCGCGCCGCGGTCCAGTTCCTCTGCTCGGATGCGTCGAGCTACATGACCGGGCAGAACCTGGTGATGGACGGCGGCCGGAGCGTATGGTAGCTCGCGCCACAATCGCTAAGCTGATTTGCGACCCATCCAGCAAAGACGGAACAGGCCGGCAGCGTCTGTCGACGAGCACATCCATCAGGGCGATGTGCCAAGGCCGCATCGACGGGCGCGAAATTCTGCTCGTGATTCATACGACGGACAGTGCGAGACGGAAGCGGCCCAGGAGACTGGTGGTGAGACCATTGCCTCCGCCGTGACCATCGATCGCTCAATTAATGCTGGAGGATCCCGGCGAGGTTCATGTGCGCGGGGCGTGAGTGCTCGATGCCCAGCAGCGTCCGCCGGTTGTCATTCGTACGTTGCAAATGCAGGCTCGCAAGCGTGACGCCGGTACACGTGGTGACCGTCGTTCCCCGGCCGCCGAACGGCTTGAGGAAATCGTGCACACGGCTGCCGAACATGTCGACAACCGACATCTCACGCGCACCAAGCGGTGGAATCTCGCCGAAGTCACCCTCAATCTGCTCGCCGTCCTCGCGGATCAGCTTCGACGTCGGTCGCGCCACATGAGCATATTCGGGATCGGAGGAGTGATTGATCAGCATCAGGCTGCTGACGATATCGTCGGTCGCAATGATCTTCGGATTGATCCCGGTAAACCCGACATGCGCCTTGAGCCTCCCCTCGTTCAGCGGCCGGGCGAATGCGCCGGTGCGGTAGATCGCGACATTGTCCTGGTCGACATAAGTCATCGAATAGCTGGCAGGCGAGGAACGAAAGCCGTCCATGCGCCCGCGCGACATCACGGCGACGACCAGATAGTCGTCCTGCGGCAACTTGAGTGACTCAAAGAGACGTGACAGCTCGACCTCGACGGTGGCGCCCGGCGCATAGGTCTCCGGGAACTCGTAGGTCGCCCGGTAGTCACCCCGACGCGACAGGATGTGCAACTTGAACCTGAGCTTCTTGCTGAAGCCCGAGGCGATCAGACTGGCAAGTTCGGGGACAAGATCCTTGACCGTCTCGCGAAAGTTCTTGCGCAGGCTGCCGGCGGTGAGGCTGCGGAGATACCTGATATCGACCGGACGATACCAGGCAGGGATCGAGAAACCCATGCGCGATTCGATGCCCGCAAAGGTCGGGAACATGAACCTGGGCTCGTAGGGCCTCCAAGGACTGGACGAGAAACGTGTCACGGACGCGGCCTCTAGAAATGATGCAAGCTAAACTTGCCGTTGGCAAACTCATAGTAGCTAAACGGGCTGGCGATGTTGGTGCCCTTGAACTCCAGGGCAAACCCCTCGCTCGCACCCACCAACCTCTCGGCCTCAGGGAAAAGGTCGAGCGTGCTGATGCGGACTGCGCCCATCGGTGCGATTTCCGGGAGCACCCGCGCGCCCAACGCCGTGCCGTCCAAGGCCATGAGCCGGGCCGTCCCCACCGAGGCGCCTTCGGACGCCATGCAGGAGTTCACGAGCACCACGCCGGACTCTTTCAGGAATCGCGTGAGATAGGACTGCATCCAGGCGGAGGTCGGGAACGGCGCGGCCGCGACGGGTTCGCGTTCATGGGACAATGTTATCGCGCCGTGCTGCGAGAAATATTGCGCGTAATAGCCGGTAGTCACCTTGCGGCCAGGACGAAGCTTGGTCTCATGCTTCGGTACCAGCGCCATCGCCACCGTTCCCGAAATGCGCGGACACAGCTCCGACGTCTGCAACTGCAATTGTCCGTTGAGGCCGAGTTCCCTGTGGAAATATCCAGCCTGCTTGCCTGCCCCGTCGAAGAACCAGACATGAGCATTCACTTCCGGACTATCCTTCATGAAGACCGAGAAGTAGTTGAATGCGCAGACTTCCGTCGTGACGGTCTCGTCGTTGCGCAGATAGAGCACGGCAGGCGGATAGCCCCTTGCGATGGCCTCGCTAATCTGCAATTCACCGGGCATGCGGCGAGACTCGGCGGGGATCGCGACGATCAGGCCGAATCGGCCGGCGGATAGAATAGATTGCGCCCGGATATTCTCGCCCGCATGCTAAAGATCCCGCACATCTCGACGGATGTTTACGCTGAGCCGCATGTGGAATCAACTGTGAATAGAACTGCGCCGTGCCTTCGGAAAACCGGCGCAGCACGACGCCCTGGAAATGACCGGCGGCCATTCGTCGGGCCGGCGCCGGCACGCCTGATGCAACTGCCTAGCTCACCCGAAAAAACCCTAGAGATGTTGCGATGTGGATAAATACATTGCTTCTGACGTTGGTATTCTTCCTGATTCAGCTCGGTACCGGCTTCTCCATCCTGGCGATCGCGCCGCGGGAATTGGTCAAGACGAGCCGGCTGACAAAGGTCCAGTTCATCGTCCTGGGATACGCGATCGGCGCCTCCGCCGTCGGCATTCTTCTCGGGCTCTGCTCCGCTCTGATTGGCGGCATCCGGCTTCATCTGGCAATCATGATTGCACTGTCCGCCTTCGGACTGGCGTGGACCTGGCCGGTCTGGCGCCCGCGCGCCGGCGACGCCAGGCAGATCGTGCTGTGGTTTCTGATGGCGCTACCAATGGCGCTCATGACATGGTGGTGGACGTTCGGCGCATTTTCCCACTTCCCTTACTCGGACATCGGCGCCGACGTTCACTGGATGAAGACGGCGCAGGAATACGCCGATAGCGGCATCATCAATCCCTACGCGTCGCAATCCTACGTCGACCTTCGCTCAGCGCTGGCAGGAGCATTGGCCGGGACCCTGGGCCTCGATCTCCTGCACTTCGGGTGGACCTACCGCTACGTCTCAATCCTGTTTTTCCTCCTGGCCTTCTACGTATTCGCGGACGGCGTCTATTCCGAGCCGTCGCGGAAATGGATCGCCTTCTTCTTCGCCGCGGCCGGCAACGCCATCGGGCTACTGACCAATGGCAGCCTGGCGCTTGCCGGGAGCGTGGTCTTTCTTGGTGTCCTTCTCGGCAAAGCCAGGCAAGATGCGAGGGAGGATCTCCAGGCGGGTTCGGTCGCGCTGCTGATCCTGAGTGCGGCCACCTCGCTTCTCATTGCCTTCATACTCAACAACAACGCGCTGCTGCTCGCGCTCCTGGCGGGTGGGCTGTTGCTGCTCAGGATCAATGGCAAGGCCAGTCGGCGCGAAAGCGTTCTTTTCATCGGTTGCATATGGCCCGCAACGCTGCTGCTGGCGCACCGCGGATCCTATCTGTTCATCCCCGCCGTCCTTGCCTCCTGGTTGGGCTACCTGCTCATCCTGCATGAGACGTCACGCCGACCGCCGCGAAACCTCGGCCTTCTGCGCGCCCTGTCCATCGTATTGCCGTTGGTCATATGCGGAATCGTCTCCTACATCGTGGCGATTCGCTTCGGCTATCTGCCGTCGGCGGACATCAACATGATGTTCTCCCACATCACCGAACTGGTACTGGGAAGATCAATTCAAAGCGGTGACGAACTGTTCCTCGGCGCCGGCCCCGAGGTCGCGGTGATCGAGCTGGGCAGGGCCGTCGGCCCGCTGTTTGCTGCCTGCATCGGGATGGCCATGGCCTGGTGGTGGATTGATCGCTCCAACATTCCCTTGGACACCGCTTCCAATCCTGATCAAACCGCACGCGTGTCGATACTGCTGTGGTCGTGGACGATCGGCTGTACACTCATCATCGCCGTGCTGACAGGCTTTCCGTTCCTGTATCGCACCACTATGATCGTATTGGCCCTGCTCGCGGTCGCGGCGACCGAAACATTCTGCCAATTGCTCATCGCCCCCTCTTCAGCTTCCCTCCGGCGGCGAGCTTCTGCGGCAATCACGGTTACTCTGCTCGCCGCGGGCCTCGTGCTTGCGGTCTATACCGTCGCCTGGCGACCCGACCTGCCCTACGCGCGGTACCAGGATTTCCTCCGCCCGACGGAGATCGTCGGAGTGATTCTCCTCGTCGCGCTCGTGCCCGTGACGTTCGTCCGGTCGAAACGAATTCATGTTTGCGCGCTGGCCGGCATCGTTGGATTAGGCATTATCCTCGACCGCGCCGGACTGGCCGGCGCTTCGAAGAGTTACAGCTACGGAGCTCTCCCAGGCAGTGCCTCGGCCATCACCCACTACAATGCCAGCGACCTCGACACGGCGCGCTGGCTTCATGACAACCTGAAAAAGGGCATCCTGCTGTCGGATCCCTACACGCTGGGCATGGTCCAGGCCCTGACGGGGGCTCCGGCCGCCTACGTGTTCTCGAATCTGGATACTGTGAACGAGGCCGTCGCCAAGCGGATGCGCGCCATCGTTTCCGCGATCGTCAGACCGGGTGACGGAGCGCTCCGACTTGCCGACGCCTGCACCACCATCCTGCCGCTCTTGCGGGATATCAATCAGGAGACGTTTTTCCAGATGCGCAAGACCGACGCCCTGAGCGGAATTTTACGGCCTGTCCGTACCGTAAAAGCGCCGGAGACGACCGAGCCGCAGGCAACCGCTCCGCAACCCTTGGACGCGACGGAAGAGGAGGATCGGAATGTGATCCAGAATCTGCTGGGGACCGGCCAGGATACCTGGCAGCTCGTCGCCGTGATCAATCCGCGCACCATCGAATGGATTCATCTCGAGGCGGGGCAGCGGCTCAGCTATTTTCCGCCCTCAGAGCCGCTTGATTCCGGGTTCATCAAGTCGCTTCGCGCAGGTCCGTTTCAGGCGCTGTATACAAACAAGCAGACCGCTGTCGTTCGCATTCCATGCGAGCGCTGACCTTCATTCTTCGTCACGACGACAGCGCATCTGGCGCCAAGGCCCGTGACGCGGTATGGACATTGGAATGACACTTGCTTTTTCGCCGACGGCACGATCGATGTCGCAAGATACCCACTCCATGTTGAGACAGGCCGTCATCCTCGTCGGCGGGCTGGGCACGCGGCTGGGTGAGCGCACCAGGCTGGTTCCGAAGCCGATGCTCGACGTCGGCGGGCGGCCGTTTCTCGACACGCTGATCGACGAGCTCGTCCGCTATGGCGTGTTCGATGAAATTGTCCTGCTTGCGGGCCACAAGGCGGAGATCGTCGAGACGCACTACGCCGCGGCCGCGCGGGGACAGGCGCGAATCCTGGTGTCGCGCGAGACCGAACCGCTCGGCACCGGCGGCGCGCTCGTGCATGCGCGCGACCTGCTGCACGACCGCTTCCTGCTGCTCAACGGCGACTCGCTGTTCGACTTCAACTTGCTCGACCTGATCGCGCGCGCGCAAGGCGGACGCGTCCACATGGCACTGCGCGACGGCGTCGTCGGGGATCGCTACGGGCGCGTCGTGCTCGACGGCGACGTCGTGCGCGACTTCATCGCCCCGGGTGCGGGCGCCACGGGACCGGTCAATGCCGGCATCTACGTCGTCGACAAGTCCATTATCGCCGACATCGCGAGGCTTCCCGCCTCGCTCGAACAGGACGTGTTCCCCGGCCTCGTCAGGCCCGGCGAGCTGCGCGGCACGGCCTATCGCGGCTATTTCATCGACATCGGCATTCCCGATGATTTCGCGCGCGCCGACCGCGAGCTGCGCGAGAAGCTGCGGCGCCCCGCCGTGTTCTTCGACCGCGACGGCGTGCTCAACCATGATTCAGGCTACACGTTCGAGACGCACAAGCTCGAATGGATCGACGGCGCGCGCGAGGCGGTGAAGGCGGTCAACGACGCCGGCTATTTCGCCTTCGTCATCACCAATCAATCCGGCGTCGCACGTGGCTACTACGAGGAGCATCACGTCCTCGCCCTGCACCGCTGGATGGCGGGCCAGATGGCGCAGGTCGGCGCGCATATCGACGCCTTCGAATATTGCCCCGATCACCCCGACGGTACCGTCGCGCGCTATTGCCGCAGCAGCGACCGGCGCAAGCCGGCGCCCGGCATGATCACCGACCTCGCGCAGCGCTTTCCGGTCGACATGTCGCGCAGCATGGTGATCGGCGACAAGGACAGCGACATGGCGGCGGCGCAGGCCGCGGGCCTTGCGGGCCACTTGTTTGAAGGCGGGAATCTGGAGGCGTTCGTGAAGCCGCGCCTGAACCCGGCCGGCAAGGCCTAGGCGCGCGTCACGAAAACTGCTGCATCCCCGGGGGTTTGGCGGATGTTGCGCGCTGCTCTGTTGCGCGCAACCGCCAGTGTGCTATAGCGCCATCTTGTTGCGAACACTGGCTTAATCGCCTTCTGGGGTCCGGCATGGCAGATCTGAGGGACGCCCGCGTCCTCGTTACCGGCAGCGACGGCTTCATCGGTTCGCATGTCGTCGAGGAACTGGTGAAGGCCGGGGCCCGCGTCAAGGCGATCGTCTACTACAATTCTTTCAACTCCTGGGGCTGGCTGGACACGGTTCCGGCCGACATCATGAAGTCCGTGGAAGTGGTGGCCGGCGACATCCGCGATCCGCATTTCATGATCGCAGCCGCGAGCGGCTGCACCGACGTGCTGCACCTCGCCGCGCTGATCGCGATTCCCTTCTCCTATGTTGCGCCGGATTCCTACGTCGAGACCAATGTGCGCGGCACGGTCAACGTGCTCCAGGCCGCGCGCCTGGCCGGCGTGCGGCGCTTCGTGCAGACTTCGACCAGCGAGGTCTACGGCACGGCGCAGATCGTGCCGATCAAGGAAAATCATCCGCTGGTCGGCCAATCGCCCTACTCGGCCTCCAAGATCGCCTCCGACCAGATGGCACTGTCGTTCCAGGCCTCGTTCGACATGCCGGTTGTCGTCATCAGGCCGTTCAACACCTATGGACCGCGCCAATCCGCACGCGCGGTCATCCCGACGATCATCAGCCAGATCGCGACGGGCAAGCGCAAGATCCGCCTCGGCGCCGTCAGCCCGACGCGCGATTTCTCCTTCGTCACCGACACTGCGCGCGGCCTGATCGCGGGCCTCACCGCGCCGGCCGAGCAGAGTGTCGGCCAGACCATCAATCTCGGCAGCGGCTTCGAGATATCGGTCGGCGCGACCGTCGAGATGATCGCCGACGTGATGGGCGTCGACATCGAGATCGAGACCGACGAGGCACGCTTGCGGCCGGCCAACAGCGAGGTCGAGCGGCTCTGGGCCGACAATTCCAGGGCGCGCCAGCAACTCGGCTGGGCGCCGGAATTCGGCGGGCTCGAAGGCATGCGCCGCGGCATCGAGAGGACGGTCAGTTGGTTCACCAACCCCACCAATCTCAGCCGTTACAAGGCGGACGTCTACAATGTCTGAAGCACCGGTGGGAACCGCCGTGACGAGATCGCTGGCGTTCGACCCGAAAGCCGTGGTCGACGCCGTCCGGCGCGCCGCGGGCACGCCCAACGGTATCCTCGGCCTGCACGAGCCGGTGTTCGCGGGTAACGAGGTCGCCTATCTCGAAGAGTGTATCAAGAGCACCTTCGTCTCCTCGGTCGGTCCGTTCGTCGACCGTTTCGAGCGCATGCTGGAAGAGGTGACGGGCGCGAGGCGCGCCGTCGCCGTGGTCAACGGCACCGCGGCGCTGCACGCCTGCTTCAGGCTCGCCGGCGTCGAGCCCGGCGACGAAGTCATGTCGCCCGCGCTGACCTTCATCGCAACCACGAATGCGATTGCCTATTGCGGCGCGAGCCCGCATTTCATCGACAGTTCGCTCGTCACGCTCGGCATGGACCCGCGCGCCCTCGCCGCGCGGCTCGAGGCGATCGCCGAGCGGACCGCCAGGGGCGTGATCAATCGCGAGACCGGACACCGCATCGCCGCGATTTCGCCGATGCACACGTTCGGACATCCCGTCGAGCTCGACGAAATCGCCGCGATCGCGCGCGAGTGGGGCATTGCGCTGGTGGAGGATGCCGCGGAATCGCTGGGCTCGACCTACAAGGGCCGCGCCGTAGGATCGCAGGCACGGCTCGCGGCGCTGAGCTTCAACGGCAACAAGATCGTCACCACTGGTGGCGGCGGCGCCATCCTCACCAACGACGAGGAATTGGGGCGCCGCGCCAAGCATCTGACCACGACCGCGAAGCTGCCGCACAAATGGGCCTTCGTGCATGACGAGATCGGCTTCAACTACCGCCTGCCCAACCTGAACGCTGCGCTCGGCTGCGCGCAGCTCGAGCAGCTCGACGGATTCCTGGCGAGCAAGCGCCGGCTCGCTGCGGCCTACGAACGCGTCTTCGCAAACGTCCCCGGCGTGCGCTTCTCGCGCGAGCCCGAGGGCACCACCAGCAATTACTGGCTGAACGCCATCCTGCTCGACGAAGCTTATGCTGAGCGGCGCGACGACGTGCTCGCGGCGCTCAACGAAGCCGGCTTTGGCGCGCGTCCGGCCTGGACCCTGATGCACCGCCTGCCGATGTTCGCGCAAAGCCCGCGCGGCGATCTCGCCACGGCCGAATCGATCGAGCGGCGGCTGATCAACCTGCCTTCGAGCGCCAGCATCCGAGCCCGCGATGAATAGCGTCGCGCGAAAGATCTGCTTCGTGACCGGCAGCCGGGCCGATTTCGGACTGCTGGTCTGGCCGATGCGCGCGATCCGTGAAACACCCGGCCTGACGCTTCAGCTCGTCGCCACCGGCATGCATCTCGCGCCGGAATTCGGCTACACCTTCAACGCCATCCGCGACGAGGGGTTCGAAGCCGACGAGCGCATCGAGACGCTGCTCGCCAGCGACACCGGTGCCGGCGTCGCGAAATCGGTCGGGCTTGGCGTGATCGGATTTGCCGATGCCTTCACACGGCTGCAACCCGATCTCGTGGTCCTGCTCGGCGACCGCTTCGAGATGTTCGCGGCAGCCCAAGCCGCGATGTTCATGCGATTGCCGATGGCGCATTTGTTCGGCGGCGACGTCACCGAGGGTGCGGTCGACGAATCCATTCGTCACGCCATCAGCAAGATGTCGCATCTGCATTTTGCCAGCAACGCGGGATCGGCGCGCCGGCTGAGCCAGCTCGGCGAAGATCCATCCCGCATCCACACCATCGGCTCGGTCGGCATCGACGCCATCAAGCGTCTCGACCTGATGGACCGCGACGGCATCGGTCGCGCGGTCGGCATGCCGCTCGGCGAGCACAATGCGCTCGTGACGTTCCATCCGGTCACGGTCGAGGCCGGGCGCTCGGTGGCCGAGCTGGACGAGCTGTTCGCGGCGCTGTCGACGCTCGATCCCGGCTTCCGTCTCATCTTCACGCTCGCCAATGCCGATGCCGAGGGGCGTACGCTGAACGACCGGACCAAGGCCTTCGCGGCAGGCCGGCCGAACACCGTCGCGGTCGTCTCGCTCGGACAGCTCCGCTATCTCAGCCTGATGAGCCAGGTGGACGTAGTGATCGGCAATTCGTCGAGCGGCATTCTCGAAGCGCCGTCCTTCGGCGTTCCCACGGTCGACGTCGGCGACCGCCAGAAGGGGCGCGAGCGCGCCGCTTCGGTGTTTCACGCGCCATCCGAACGCGGCGCGATCGGCGCCGCCATCACGCAAGCGCTCCGGCGCGGCCGTCAGGCCACCGTCAACCCCTACGGCGACGGCGACTCCAGCAGGCGCTTTGCCGACATCATTGCCGGCATCCCGGATTTCGGACAGCTGCTGAAAAAGGGCTTTTACGAGCTTCCCGCAAGCGGAGCGCGGCCATGACGACGCACACGCAGATCATCGCGGAAGCCGGCGTCAATCACGACGGCAGCCTGGAAAAGGCACTGGCCCTGGTCGATGCGGCCGCCGATGCCGGCGCCGACATCGTCAAGTTCCAGACCTTCAACGCGAAAGCCTTGGCGGGCGGAGCGGCGAAGAAAGCCGACTACCAGCAGCGCACGACGGACGCCGCCGAGAGCCAGCTCGCCATGCTGGAGCGGCTCGAACTGCCGCAGGCCGCACACCACACGCTGATTGTGCGCGCCGCCGAACGCGGCGTCGAATTCCTGTCGACGCCGTTCGACGACGCGTCGCTCGGCTTCCTTCTGTCGCTGAAGCTGCCGCGCATCAAGATCGGATCGGGCGATCTCACCAATGCGCCGCTGCTGCATGCCGCGGCGAGGGCCGGGACAACATTGATCCTGTCGACCGGCATGGCGACGCTCGGCGAGATCGAGGAAGCGCTTGGCGTCTTGGCGCACGGCTATGCACAGCGTAAAGATCCTGCCGGCGCCGCCGCATTCCGCGCGGCATGGCGCGATCCTGCGGCGCGTGCCACGCTCGCGCGGCACGTCAGCCTGCTGCATTGCACGACCGAATACCCCTGCCCCGTCACGGATGTGAACCTCACCGCGATGGCGACGATGCGATCCGCGTTCCAGCTTCCGGTCGGCTATTCCGATCACACCGACGGTTTCGAGATCTCGGTGGCCGCGGTTGCGCTCGGCGCCACCATCATCGAGAAGCACCTGACGCTGGATCGCAATGCGCCCGGTCCCGACCACGCGGCCTCGCTCGAGCCGGACGATTTCAAGCGGATGGTAAGCGCCATTCGCAACGTCGAAGCCGCGCTCGGCGACGGTGTGAAGACACCGAAGGAATCAGAGATCAGGAATGTGCCGGTGGCACGCAAGAGCATCGTGGCGGCACGCGCACTGCGGGCCGGCGAGTTCATCGGCCCGGCCGACATCACCGCCAAGCGGCCGGGCACGGGCCGGCCGCCGATCGACTATTGGTCCTTGATCGGAACGGCGGCGCCGCGGGCGCTCGAACCGGACGATCCGATCTAGCGACGAGGCTTTGCCGGAACCCCGCGCAACACGGATCCTTGCGGCCATGAGCCGGTGACGACCGATCCCATCGCGACCAGTGTATCGTTGCCGATGGAAATATGATCGCGGACACGACTGCCGAGACCGACAAAGCAATTGTCGCCGATCTCTGCGCCGCCGCCGACCACGGTTCCGGGAGACAGATGCGTGCAGTGCCCGATACGCACGTCGTGCTCGACGACTGCGCCGGAATTGATGATGCAGTGATTGCCGACCATGCTCCGCGCATTGACGATGGCGCCCGGCATGATGACGGTGCCCGCACCGATGCTGGCGGACGGCGAGACGAATGCGCGGGGATGGACCACCGAAGCCCAGCGCTTGACCTGCATGCGGCCGATCATCTGCCGGCGCGCGGGCCCCGCCTGCATCGTTCCGATTCCCACCACGAAGGCCGCTTCCGGATAGTTCGGCGCAACATCGTCGGTTCCGAGATAGCTGATGTCGCCGAGCGTCCCCGGCTGGCGATCCAGAAATCCGAGCACCCTGAACTGGCCCGACAACAGCGCCGCCTCGTAGACCATGAAGGCATGCTCGCCGCCGCCGATGATGATGAGATCGTCCATCGCGATTCCCCTGCGCCCATCGATCTTAGCGGCCGGCCGCCGGCCTTCAAACCACTGATTCGGCCCACGAAACGCCGGGGTTGACGGCGCCTCTCGCAGCCGCGATATAGCAGGCTCAGCCGTGGGCCGCCCCCGATATCTGGCGTATACGAGGCAGATTGCCATGAAATCCTGGCGTAAAGCCGTCGTCGGAACGCAGGCGACCGTGGGCGATGCCATCGCCGCGATCGAGAGCGGCAGCATCCAGATTGCGCTGGTGCTCGACGACCAGAACCGCCTGCTCGGCGTGGTCACCGATGGCGACGTCAGGCGCGGGCTGCTGCGCGGCATTCCGCTCACCGGGCTCGCGACGGACATCATGAACCGCGCACCGGTGTCGGCGCCTGCGACGCTGTCGCGCGACGACCGCCTGCATTTGATGCGGCAGAAGTCGATCAAGCAGCTCCCGCTTGTCGACGAAGGCGGCCATCTGGTCGTGGTCGAGACGCTCGATGAATTGCTCGAGCCGCGCCAATACGCAAATCCGGTATTGATCATGGCGGGCGGCCTCGGCGAGCGCCTGGGCGCGCTGACGCGCGACGTCCCGAAGCCCATGCTCAATGTCGGTGGCCGGCCGCTGCTCGAGACGATCGTCCGCAACGTGGTGCAGCACGGTTTTCGCAACATCTACATCTCGGTCAATTACAAGGCCGAGACGATCAAGGACTATTTCGGCGACGGTGCCGCCTTCGGCGCCAATATCCAGTACGTGCACGAGACGGAACGCCTGGGCACCGCCGGCGCGCTCGGGCTCTTCCCGACCCCGCCGGATCTGCCGATGATCGTCACCAATGGCGACATCCTCACCACGATCAATTACGGAGCGCTTCTCGACTTCCACAACGGAACGCCGGCGGAAGCGACGATGGCCGTTCGCGAGCACAAGGTGCACGTCCCGTATGGCGTGGTTTCCACCTCGGACGGATTTCTCCAAACCATTCGCGAGAAGCCCACCGAGAGCTGGTTCGTCAGCGCTGGTATTTATGTGATCGGAAGCTCCGTCTTCGGCCATGTCGCACCCGGCGTCAGCATCGACATGCCGACCGTGCTGGAGCGCGTGATCGCCGGCCGGGGACGCGTCGCCGTCTATCCGATCCGCGAATACTGGCTCGACATCGGCCGCCTGGAGGATTTCGAGCAGGCGCATGCGGAGTTTCACGAGGTCTTCCCGTGACCTCGACAACCGCCGTCGTGATCGGCCTCGGCTCGATCGGCACAAGGCATGCGCGGATCCTGCGCCAGCTCGGCCTTCAGGTCGCAACCGTGAGCCGCCGTGATGGTGGCGACTATGGGTCGATAGCGCAGGCCGTCGCGGGCACGCATCCGGACTACGCGGTGATTGCCACCGAGACCGCGCGCCATGCCGACGACCTGCAAGAGCTCGCGCAGGCCGGCTTCCACGGCGCAGTGCTGGTCGAGAAGCCGCTGTTCGCGACACCGGCGGCTCCGCCGAAATATCCGTTCGCCCATGTCAGCGTCGGATATAATCTTCGCTTCCATCCGGTCATGACGGCTCTCGTCGAAAGATTGCACGGCCGCGAGGTGATCACGGTCGCCGCCTATGTCGGCCAGGACATCAGGGACTGGCGGCCCGGCCGAGACCATCGCACGACCGCATCCGCGACGGTTGACGCCGGCGGCGGCGTCCTGAGGGATCTCAGCCACGAGCTGGATTATCTGCTGTGGCTGTTCGGGCCGTGGCATCGTGTCGCGGCCCTCGGCGGTGCGTCCGGCGCGCGCGACATCGACGTCGACGATCATCTCGACCTGCTGCTCGATATGCAGCGGGCGCCGTCGGTCCACGTGCACATGGACTATCTCGATCGCCAGGGCATCCGCCGCATTCGCGTCAATGTCGACGATGACACCATCGAGGCCGATCTCGTCGGCAGCCGCCTCACCGTCAATGGCAAGGCAACGGATTTTGCCAGCGAGCGTGACCAGAGCTATCGCGACATGCATGTCGCGGCGATGCGGGGCGCGAGACCGGTCTGCTCTCTGCCTGAGGCACTCGGCGTCGTCCATCTGATCGACGCCAGCGAGCGCGCGCTGCGAACCAAGACCTGGATATCGCCATGAGTCTGCTTTGCACGATCTGCGCGCGGGGGGGCTCGCAAGGGGTCGTCGGCAAGAATGCGCGCGATCTCCTCGGCAAGCCCGTGCTCGCCTGGAGCATCGCGCAGGCGCGCGAGACCGGCCTGTTCGATGCGATCGCCTTCAGCAGCGATTCGGACGCTTTGCTCGAGGCGGCGTTGAAGGCCGGCGCCGACATTGCGGTCAAGCGTCCGGACGAGATGGCGACCGACACCGCGCCGAAACTGCCGGCCATCCGCCATTGTCTCGAGCAGGCCATCGTGCGAACGGGCCGGACGCCCGATATCTTCGTCGATCTCGACGTCACCTCGCCGCTCAGGCTTTCCTCCGACATCACCGGCGCTGTCGATCTGCTGCATCAGTCCGGAGCCCCCAACGTCATCACCGGCGCGCCGGCGCGGCGTTCACCCTATTTCAACCTGGTCGAGCAGCGTACCGACGGCAGCGTCGGTCTTTCCAAATCCGCCGATCCCCCGATCACGCGCCGGCAGGATGCGCCGCGCTGCTTCGACATGAACGCGTCGATCTATGTCTGGCGCGTCGCGTCATTCCTGGAGCAGCCCGCGGTCTTCTATCCGGACACGCGTCTGTTCGAGATGCCCGAGGAGCGTTCGATCGACATCGATTCCGATCTCGATTTTGCGCTGGTCGAACTGTTGCTGCGCCAACGAATGCCGGCCTGAGGAGGCCCAAGCGATGACCACGAGCTTCAAGGCTCTGTTCGATCTGACCGGCCGCACGGCCGTCATCACCGGCGGGTGCGGCATTCTCGGACGGCGCTTTGCCGAAGGCCTCGCCGAGTTCGGCGCCAATGTCGCGATCGTCGATCTCGATCAGGCTGCGACCGATGCGGCGGCAGCCGACCTCACCTCACGCCACGCCGTCCGCGCCAGAGGCTATGGCTGCGATATCACCGAGCCCAGCGCCGTGCGCGGCACCGCCGATGCGATCGAGGCCGACCTCGGACCGGTCTCGATCCTGCTCAACAACGCCGCCAGCAAGACCCGCGATGTCGACGCCTTCTTCGCTCCGGTCGAGAAATTCTCGCAGGACACCTGGCGGGAGATCATGGCGGTCAATCTCGACGGCATGTTCAACGTGGCGCAGGTGTTCGGCGGCCGAATGGCCGAGCGCGGCTACGGCGCCATCGTGCAGACTGCCTCGATTTACGGATTGATGGCCCCCGACCAGCGCATCTATGAAGGCTCCGAATACCTTGGCCGTGCCATCAATACGCCCGCGGTCTACACGGCGTCCAAGGCCGGCGTCATCGGCCTGACAAAGCACCTTGCGACCTACTGGGCAGCGAAGGGCGTTCGCGTCAACACGCTCACCCCGGGCGGGGTCGAGAGCGGACAGAACGAAACCTTCAAGCAGCGTTACGCCGCCCGGATTCCGCTCGGCCGCATGGCCCGTGCTGACGAGATGGTGGGAACGATGCTGTTTCTGGTGTCGGATGCTGCATCCTACGTGACGGGCCAGAACATCGCGGTCGACGGCGGACTGAGCGCCTGGTAGCAAAACAGCAATGATCAAGCGCCTGATCCACAATACGGTGATTTCGGCGGTTGCCTTCGGCGTGGCCGCCTTGCTGGGCCTGCTGGTCATTCCACTGATCATCCAGACCTGGGGCGTGACCGAGTTCGGCCTCATCGTCATCTCGCGGCTGCTGCTGCCCAGCGGCATGATGGCGGTGCTGGACCTTGGTCTGTCCGAGGTCGCCACACAGGTCGTCGCGCGCGCGAGAGAGCACCGTAATTGGGCCCAGGCAAGCCGCCAGATCGCCTTTCTGGGGATGGTCTCCACCGCCCTGACCTTGATCGTGAGCGCCGCGATCTGGTTCGCAACGCCGATGCTCGTCATCGTGATGAAGGTCGATTCCACGCATCTGGAGACGTTCACCCGGATCATGCACTACACCGCGCTCGCGAATCTGATCTTCGTTCCGGCACTGGTGTGGGAAGGTATCGTCAAGGGCTTCGAGCGCTACAACCTGCTCCGCGTCGCAGAGGTCACGTCCACGGCGGCTTATGTCGGTCTGACATTCGCGGCCTCGTGGGCGGCAGCGGGTTTTGAAGTGGTCGCTTACCTCTATCTCGCCACGCTCGCGGCCCGCGCCGTCGTCATCGGGATTGCCGCGTACGTCGCCCTGCGGCACAAGCACGTGCGATTGCTGCCGTGGACCCCTGACGTCCGGCGGGATATTTTGCATCGATGCCTGCTGCTCCTGCAAGGCAAACTGATGGGGGGCATCGCCGGCCCCCTTCAACCGTTTCTGATCGGCCTGTTGTTCGGGCCGAAGGCCGTCGGCACCTACGACGCGCTGGTGCGATTGTCGCGGGTCTCCAAAGTCGTTGTCAGCATTCTGACATCCGCCTTGCTTCCCGTCGCCAGCCGCCTCGATGAGCGCGGCAGCGCGACGTCGTTCCAGCGTCTCGGCGATCTCGGCCTCGTCATGATGCCGATGTTCGTGGTGCCGCCGCTTGCCGCGACCGCGATCCTGTCGCCCGAAATCATGAACATCTGGATCGGCTCTCTTCTTGCCCCCTACGCATTCTGGATGGGCCTGAGCTTCCTGGTCCCGATCTGCGCGCAATACGTGGCGATCGGCAGCCTCATCTTCCTGACGCGGCCCGAGGTGCAGGCCCGGCTCAACAGGCTGATGGCCGTTCAGCTTTTGATCTGGGCGGCAGTCTCCGCCGCGACATTGCATCTCTTCGCGGAACGCGCCCTGATTCTCGGTCAGGTTGTCGGGTGCATTGCCATCCTCCCCTGGCAGGTTGCGGAGTTGCGCAGCGCACTCGAACTCGACCGCAATCGCTTCACGAAGGTTGTCGGAACCCAGTTCGCAATCCTTGTTCTGGCAAGCATTTTTCTAGCAACAATTGCAGGTTACATTCGGTTCGACAGCGTGCTAAAGCTCGCCCTCGGTTCCATGGTTTTCTGTCTGATCACCTGGGTGCTCCAATACTTCCTGGTCCTCGAGAAGCGGCACCGGACTGTATTTCCAGCGGTCGGACAATTGATGGGACTGACATCCAAAAGCAACTGAATGAACACCCACGCCACAGTCCGGAACACCGTCGTCGCTGATTTCGCTCCGGCATCGCTGCCGGATCGAGCAACGACCTACGCGCTCGATGCGGCAAGGAGCATCGGCCGACTCGCAATGCGCCGTGTGAAGCGTACCGTCGACGTCGTGAACTCCGAGTACAATCTCACGCATTGGCAGCGGATGCTGTCGGCAAAGTCCTGGACGACGGCCGCGAGCGTCAGCGATTTCCTGGTCCCGAAGAATCCCGCGCTGGGTCTGCGCAAGGTCGACAATCGGATTTGCAGGATTGCGGCCGACGACTACTACCGCTACCGCGCCAGAGCGCTCGGCGAGTTGCTCACGCGGCACGCCGGCGGCACCACGGAGATCGTCGAGCTCGGCGCCGGCTACGGCTACAATCTACTGGCGCTTCACCTCCATCATCCCGACTGGAGGCTGCACGGATTCGACATCGCGCCGAACGGGGTTGCCGCGGGCCGGGAGATCGCCGCGCATTTTGGCCTGTCGGACCGGATTTCGCTCGACAGGATCGACCTGACCGATGGCGGCGACCCGAGCTATTCCGCGATCAGGGATCAGGTCGTCTTCACCTACTTCTGCATCGAGCAGATTCCTTATGACGTGCGCAAGGTGGTGGACAACATCATCGCGGCGAAGCCGAAGCGCGTCATCAATATCGAGCCGACGACGGAGCTGCTGAATCTCGTAAGCCCGCGAGATATCGTCAGCTTCCTCTACATCCGCTCGGTCGACTACCAGACGGAGCTGTTCTCGACCCTCGACGATTACGAGCGACAGGGCCGCGTCCGCATCCTGTCGCGTGAACGGATGCCGTTCGCGCCGACGATCCACAATGATGGTTTTTTGTATTGCTGGGAGCCCACATGACAGCCATCAACACGACGGTCGGACGACCTACCCCGAAGAAGCAGAAGATCAACCAGTTTCGCCGCCTCTTGTGGCACATCAACCGGACGGATCTTGGCTGGGTCACCAAAGCGGCCCTGACAACTCTGCAACCGGGCGCACGGGCCAGGCGCGTCGCGCTGCTCAATCAGCTTCCCTCGAAAGCGGAATGGAGCGAGGCAAGCCGGAAGCTCGACCAGGACGGCTACGTCGATGTATCTTCGCTGATGGACCACGGCCTCGCGCAAGCCGTCGCCGCCGTCGCGGACAACAAGGTGAGCCGGCTGAACGAGCTCTCCGGCAAACAGCAACTCGGTCACAAGTCGTTCTGGGTCAGCCTGCTGGACGAGGACCTCGTCAACGGCGCCTTTGCCACCGACCATCCCTTCGTGCGGTATGCCCTGCAGCCGGTTGCGCTGCGCATCATCGGCGATTTCATGCACGACCTGCCGCAATTGTCGGACGTGCTGCTGACGCTGTCGCAACCGACTCCGGATCAGGCGCTGAGCTACTCTCAATTGTGGCATCTCGATCACGACGACAAGCGCGTCTGCAAGCTCTTCATCTATCTCACCGACGTGCAAAACACCGCCGACGGTCCGTTCACCTTCATTCCGGCCGGGCCGTCGAAGCCGTTCCGCAACACGATCAAGAGCCACATGGGCGACGCACAGGTATTCGCCAAGACCGGCCCCGACGCGGTCAAGGAGATGATCGCGCCCCGTCTGTCGTCCTTCATCGTCAACACCGCCCGCTGCCTGCATATGGGAAGCCGAATCCTGTCGGATCACAATCGCCTGCTCTATACGGCAACCTTTATCCAGCAGCCGCGCATCTATCCCGAACCGCCGGCGCGCTTCCGCGCGGCCGGCGCCCTGACCGACCTCGAGCGCGCCGTGATGCGGCTCTGACACGGACCTGCCGGGAGCTGACATCTTGCGTATAGGCCTGGTGGTCGATCACCCCAAGCGTGACCTGCCGGGGGCAGTCATGCTCGGTTATCAGCTCGCACGGCGTGGCGTCTCCGTCATGCTGGTGCCGATGTACGAGCAGGCAGTCGATGTCCCGCGGCTCGGGCTCGATGCGCTGGTCGTCAACTACGCGCGCCCGGTCAATCTCGACTTGATGCGCAGCTTCGCCAAGGCCGGCCTCGCGCTGTACGTGCTCGACACCGAAGGCGGCGTGCTCGCGGAGAAGGGTGGCAACTCGCCGCCGGCGATGGCCGCGCACATCAAGCAAAGTGGCTACGCCGACATTCTGGCCGGCTATTTCTTCTGGGGCAGCCGGCTCCACGACGCCTTCGTGGCGGCCGGAACCATGAAGCCGGAGCAGCTTCACCTCACCGGATGCCCGCGCTTCGACTTTGCGGCCCCGTGCTGGCGCGCGCTGCTTGACGGCGAGCCGCGCGGCTATCTGCTCGTCAACGCCAACTTCCCGCTGGTCAATTCACGCTTCACCGGCAAGCCGGGCGGCGAGCGCGAGGCGATGGTACGGGCCGGCTGGGACGGCGCCTATGTCGACCGCTTCATCGCGGATCTGAAGCAGGTCTTCAGCAACTATCTCGCCGAGATCGACCGGCTCGCCGCGGCGCGGCCCGACCGCAACATCCTCGTGCGTCCGCATCCCTTCGAGAGCGAGGACGTCTATCGCAACGCGCTCTCGCGCCATCCCAACGTGGTAGTCGACGGCACTGGCAGCGTGCTCGACCGCATCCGCAACGCGGCCGCGGTCGTTCACCTCAACTGCGGCACGGCCGTCGAATCGGTCCTGCTCGGAAAGCTTCCGTTCCAGCTCGACTACCTGAACACGCCGACGACCGCCGGGCACGCCGCACTGCCCGCACGCGTGAGCCGGTCGGTCGCCTCGTTCGAGGAATTGCTCGGCGCGATCGATCGCATCGACAGCGAGACCGCGACGTTCGATTTCGCACGCGTTCACGCCGCCGATATCGAGGCTTTCTTCCATCTCAACGACGGACAAGCCGCCGAACGCGTCGCCGATGTCCTGACACGCACCGCAGGCTCGCACCGGCCCTATGTCTCGTTGCTGGCGACCGTGAAGGGCACGCGCGACAGGCCGAGCGTCGGCCAGGTCGTCAAGGGCGCCGCGAGCGCCATGCTCGGATCGGCCGTCACGGAACGGCTGCGCAGCCGGTTCAATCCGGCCCGGCGCGACAAGCGGATCGAGCCGATCTTCGTCAACACCCTGCTTCAGCGTATCGCGACCCATGATCGCGCCGGCCCGGCGCAATTCACGGCAAGACGCGCGCACTGCGCGACCACGGGCCTGCCGCTCGCGAGCATCGCCGTCGAACCCTCCCGATAGACTCATGGCCACACCCGCAAAGACCATTCTCATCACCACGCTTGCCGAATACCAGACCCGGTTCTGGATTCCGGTCGCACAGCGGCTGCGCGCGGCGGGCCTGGATGTCGAGTTGCTCGCCTTCGACGACCGCAGCGCCGAGATGTCGGCGGCCGAAGGCGTGCCCGTCACCAACATGTATCGCGAGGGCCTCAAGGCCGGCCCCTCGCCCGACGATCGAAGCGCGTTCGATGCGCGCGTCGCGGCATACGGGCTCGACGGGACCAATTTCCTGTTCAGCCATGAGCGCTTTACTTTCGGTATCAGGGATACTGCCGCGTTGCGCCGGCGCTTCATGATCTATGCCAATGCCATGGAGGCGCTGCTCGATCGCCTGGAAGCGCAGGGCAAGTCCGTCGAGCTGGTCCAGGAGCTGGGCGGCTTTCTCTCCGTCATCGCGAGCTTCTACGCCGCCAGGCGTCGCAACATCCGCAACTGGTTCATCGAGCCGTCGTTCTTTCGCGGCCGGATGTACTTTACGCCCGACAGCCTCGCCGCGCCCGACGTGATGCGGACGCCGGCGGATACGACATCCCCCGAGGTGCGGGCCTATCTGGACGACACGCTGACACATCGCGCGATCGTCATCCCCAAGAAGGATCAGCACCATTATTCGGCGGCCTTCAAGAAGGTCGTGAACCTGCGCAACGCCCGCCGCCTCACCGAGAAGCTGTGGGACCAGTTCGCGCTCGGCAAGCATCAGGAGTTCGGGCACAATCTGCGCCACGCCCGCGTGCACGCCGCGATGGTGCTCAACGCGACGCGGCTGCGCAGGCTCTACAAGCCGATTCCGGACGCGCCCTTCGTCTACTATCCATTCCACGTTCCGGCCGACATGGCGCTGACGCTGCGCTCGCCCGACTATCTCGACCAGGTCGCGACCGTCGACTTCCTGCTGCGGACGATCCCGGATTCGCATGTGCTGGTGGTCAAGGAACACCCCGCCCAGATCGGCGCGATCTCGGCCGACCGCCTGTTCGAGCTGGAGCGCCGGTTCGACAATTTCGTGCTGTTGCCGCCGCAGACCAACAATTACACCGTGCTCAACCGCGCCGATGCGATCATCTCCGTCAACAGCAAGTCGGGCGCCGAAGCATTGCTGCTCGGCAAGCCGGTCGTGGTGATGGGCGATGCGTTCTACCGCTCCTGCCCGCTGGTCTACGCGGCCGACCGGCTGGCGGACGTGCCCGCGCGGCTGCGCGAGGCGCTCTCCGCCGGCCCGTTCGAGCCAGCCAGGGGCGCGCCCTATTTCGAGTCGGCCTGGCGCCGGTCGTTCCCGGGCGAGCTCTACATCAGCGATCCCAAGCTGCTCGATACGTTTGCGGCCTCCCTGCGCGCCGCAATCGCCGAGCCTGCCCGCGTGAATTGAACGGACCCGCCATGCCGCTCGTCTCGATCATCACACCATCCTGGAACGTCGGGGGCCTGATCGAGGAAACGATCCGCTCGGTGCAGAGCCAGACCTTCGCCGATTGGGAGCTCCTGATCGCCGACGACTGCTCGACTGACCGGACCCCGGAGATCATCGCCGCGATCGGCGAGCGCGATCCTCGCGTCAAGCTGATCCGGCAGGCGAGGAACGGCGGCCCGGCGCTGGCGCGACAGGCGGCGATCGACCGGGCGCAGGGCCGCTACCTCGCCTTCCTCGACAGCGACGATCTGTGGCTGCCCGGCAAGCTCGAGCGGCAGCTCGCCTTCGCGAAGGAGAAGAAGGCTGCGCTCAGCTACACCGCGTTCCGCCGCATCAACGAGGCCAACACGGTCACCGGGCGGCTGATCGAGGTGCCGGCCTCGCTCACCTATGGGCAGCTCCTGAAGAACACCGCGATCGCGACGCTGACCGCGATGGTCGACCGCGAGATCGCAGGTCCCATCGTGATGAAGAACGAGGGCTATGACGATTTCTGCCTGTGGCTCTCGATCCTCAAGCGCGGCCACACCGCGTACGGCCTCGACGAGGACCTTGCGCGCTACCGCGTCAGGGGCTCCTCGGTCTCCAGCCGCCCGGTGCGCTCGGCCAAATGGGTCTGGCAGATCTACCGCAATGTCGAGCACCTCTCCCTGGTCCGATCGGCCTGGTGCTTCGCCCATTGGGGCGCGCGGGCGTGGTTGAAGCGGCGGGAGTTCTAAACCCATCGCCCGGACCAGGCTGGAAAAAGTGCGAAAACAACCCCATGCACAGTAGAGGTAATTAAATACCTCTCTCCAAGCCCACTTGGCTATTGGCGAGTCCGGCCGTTGCCGATACCACTCAGCCCGCTCCCCGCCCCGGACAATCTGGAACCGATCATGCCGTTTGAAAGCTACAAGAACAGCCGCATCCTCGTGACCGGAGGCGCCGGCTTCATCGGATCGCACATCTGCGAACGACTGCTCGATGCCGGGGCCGAGGTGGTCTCCGCGGACAATTATTTCACCGGCAGCCGGCGCAACATCGCCCACCTGATCGCAAATCCGCTGTTCGAGGCGGTCAGGCACGACGTCACCTTCCCGCTCTACATCGAGGTCGACGCGATCTTCAACCTGGCCTGCCCGGCCTCGCCGATCCACTACCAGCGCGACCCCGTACAGACCACCAAGACCTCGGTGCACGGCGCCATCAACATGCTGGGCCTTGCCAAGCGGCTGAAGGCCCGCATCTTCCAGGCCTCGACCAGCGAGGTCTATGGCGACCCGCTGATCCATCCCCAGACCGAGGATTATTGGGGCAACGTCAACCCGATCGGCATCCGCTCCTGCTACGACGAGGGCAAGCGCTGCGCCGAGACGCTGTTCTTCGACTATTGGCGCCAGCACGGCCTGCCGATCAAGGTCGCGCGCATCTTCAACACCTATGGCCCGCGCATGCAGCCCAATGACGGCCGCGTGGTGTCGTCCTTCATCGTCCAGGCGCTCCAGGGCGAGCCGATCACCGTGTTCGGCGACGGCGGGCAGACCCGCTCGTTCTGCTATGTCGACGATCTCGTCGAGGCCATCATGCGGCTGATGGTGACGAACGAGGACATCACCGGCCCCATCAACATCGGCAACAATTCCGAGTTCACCATCCGTGAGCTCGCCGAGAAGGTCATCGAGCTCACGGGCTCGCGCTCCAAGCTGGTGTTCAAGCCGCTGCCCCAGGACGACCCGCGCCAGCGCCAGCCCGACCTCACCAAGGCGAAGGCGGCGCTGAACTGGGAGCCAAAGGTCGCGCTCGAGGACGGCTTGAAGGAGACCATCGCCTATTTCAAGCATTCGCTCGAAATCGCTTGATCCGCTCGCAACTTCAATCGTCCGCAGCGAGCCTGTCCGCCATGAGCGAACCGTCCGGCAGCATCAGCGATTTGCGGGCCCGCCTGGACTCGAAAGGCGCGCTGACGAAGTTGGTGCTGCTGCACAGCGCCGTCACCTGCCTGTCGCTGATCGAGGTCGCGACCTTCCAGCTCTCCATCGACTTCAACCCCAGGCGCTTGTGGATCGCGGTCATCGTTGCGATCGGTTTCTCCGTCGTCTCGCTGCTGTTCGCCTCCGCCCGCTTCTGCTTCGGTTATTTCGTCGGATACTATTTCTACACGATGATCCTGGGCTTCCTGTGGATCGACGTTTTCTCCGAGTACAGCTATCCGCATCTGCTCGCCGGGGTTTCGGCGGCGGTGTCGCTGCTGCTGTTCCTGATGCCCGTGCTGTTCATCAGGGCGCCGCTGCGGCCATTGGTGATCCTGTCCAAAGACCGCTTCGAGCAGCTGCTCACCTTCATTCTGGCGATTTCTGTGGCCGTCATTGCGGTGGCCGCGACCTACCATTTCAGGTTGGTCTCGATCGCAAACATCTATGACTACCGTGACAGCCTCGATTTTCCAGGACCGCTGCGCTATCTCATCGGCTGGGTCTCCAGCACACTGCTGCCCTTCGCCTTCGCCTGCTACTGGCTGCTCGGCTATGACTGGCGCGCCGGCCTGGTCCTGATCCTGCTGCTATTGTTCTATCCCATCACGCTGACCAAGTTCGCGTTCTTCACGCCGGCCTGGTTGATCGCGGTGGCCGTGCTGTCGCGGTTTCTGACGGCACGAACATCGGTCATCGCATCGATTTTCGGCCCGATGCTGATTGGGCTGCTCGTGATCTGGGTGACAGAGGCAAGTCTGAGAAGCATTCCCGGCAGATATTTCGACATCGTCAACATCCGGATGATCGCAACCGCGTCGGGCGCCCTCGACATCTACAATCATTTCTTCGCGAGCCATCCGCTGACGTGGTTTTGCCAGATTTCCGTTCTCAAGCCGCTGATGCATTGTCCTTACGAGGAGCCGCTCGCAGTGGTGATGCAGAACACCTACGACTTCGGCAATCTGAATGCGTCGCTGTTCGCGACGGAAGGGGTCGCGTCCGTCGGTCCCTGGCTCGCACCGCTGACCGCGCTCGCGGCAGGCCTCGTGCTGGCACTCGGCAACCGCGCCTCCGCAGGGCTACCGCCCCGCTTCGTCCTGATGTCGTCAGGCGTTCTGCCGCACGTCCTGCTCAACGTGCCGCTCTCGGTCGCCATGCTCACCCACGGCACCGCGATCCTGTTCCTGCTCTGGTACGTGATGCCCCGCAGCCTGTTCGAACCGAAACCGTGACGCCGTGCGCATCCTGATCCTCAACGCCGACTATCCGCGTTTCCTCTCCTGGCTCTACCGGCGCCGGCCTGGTCTCGAGAACGAGCCTTATGCAGCCCAGATGGCAGCCCGGAACGCCAGCCTGTTCGGCGTCGCCGATTTCTACTCGCGCAATTTCGCCGGCCTCGGGCACGTCGCCGCCGACATCCATGTCAACAATCCCTGGATGCGGGCAGCCTGGGCACGCGAGCATGGCCTTGCCGTCACTGAGCCGCCGCCGCCCGGCGCGCCGGCCGCGCGCGATGCCGTTCCCGGCTGGCTGCAACGCGCGGTCGCACCGTTCAAGCCGGTGCTGCGGCCGCTCGCACGCAGGGTCGGCCTCAGCCCGCGTCTCGACGCGGAAGCCGAAAACATCCTGCTGGCGCAGATCGAGGACTTCAAACCCGATCTCGTCCTCAACCAGGATCTGTTTCACGTCGACACGCGCCTTGCGCGCCGGATCAAGCAAATCGGCCGCCCGATCCTGATCGGCCAGGTCGGCATCTCGCCGTCGCGTGGCCAGGACTGGTCGGTCTACGACCTCATGATCTCGCAGATGGCGGCCGTCGTGGATTTCTTCCGCGCGCACGGCGCGCGCGCCGAAGTCGTCCATCTCGCGTTCGAGCCGGGAATCCTCGACGTGCTGCCTCCGGCGCCGTCGCACAGCTTCGACGTCACTTTCGTCGGCGCGGTCTCGGCGGATCACCAGCTCCGCGTCGCGCAGCTCGAGGCGGTGGCGCGGCGCTACGATCTCAAACTGTTCGGCAGCGGCCTGCACACCCTTCCCGCCTCCTCGCCGCTGCACCGCTGCTACCAGGGCGAGGTCTGGGGCGAGGAGATGTACCAGGCGCTGCGCGCCTCGCGCGTCACGCTCAATTCGCACATCGACATGGCTGGCCGCGAAGCCGGCAACGCGCGCCTGTTCGAGGCGACCGGCGTCGGAGCTTTCCTGCTCACCGACTTCAAGGACAATCTGCACACGCTGTTCACCCCGGACCGCGAGGTCGTCGCGTGGCGTTCGGTCGAGGACTGCCTTGCGCTGATCGAACGCCATCTCGCCGACGACGCGACGCGCCTGTCCATTGCAAAGGCGGGGCAGGCCAGGACCTTTGCGGCCCATACCTTCCGCCGGCGTGTCGAAGAGATCCTGGCTTTCGCCGGCTAAATCCCCGCCAGCGGGCATAACGATTGTTGCGCTCCGTCCGCCCTTGACGGTCTCGGCCAAAATGGCCAAAGTGCGCGACGGGACAGCTATCTCACTCTAATTACATCGCTTTTTGTCGAGGCCCAGGATGGAACACGTCGAACATGTTCGATTCGGCGACCAGCTCTACGCGATCATCGTGCGCGCCTCGTTCCGCGAGCCGGGTATCCATTTCTTCTCGTCGCCGGAACTGTCGCAGCAGCTCGCCTATATGAGCCATCCGCAAGGCAAGAGCATCGAGCCGCATCGCCACAACAAGGTGACGCGGGAGGTGCACTACACCCAGGAAGTCCTGCTGATCCAGAAGGGCAAGCTCCAGGTCGACTTCTACACCGTCGAGGAAAAATATCTCGAAAGCCGCGTGCTCGGTGCCGGCGACATCATCCTGCTCTGCAGCGGCGCCCACGGCTTCCACGTGCTTGAGCCGCTCGAGATGTTCGAGATCAAGCAAGGTCCCTATTCCGGCGAGAACGACAAGACCCGGTTTGCCGAAGCTGCGCCGTCCGAAATCCGGATCAAGGGCCCGGGCCTGTGACATCGCCTGTGACCGCACCGTTCATTCCCGTCAACACGCCGCTGCTCGACGGCAACGAGGCCGACTATCTCGCCGAATGCATCAGGACCGGATGGATCTCTTCGGAGGGACCGTTCATCAAGCGTTTCGAGCAGGCGATGGCCAAGGCCACGGGGCGGCGCCACGGTATCGCAGTCACCAACGGCTCGGTCGCGCTCGACATCGCCGTTCACGCGCTCGGGCTCGAGCAAGGCTCCGAGGTCATCATCCCGACCTTCACGATCATCAGTTGCGCCGCCGCCGTGGTGCGGGCGGGCCTCGTCCCCGTCGGGGTCGACTGCGACGCTGCGACCTGGAACATGACGGCCGAGGGCGTGGAAGCCGCGATCACGCCGCGCACGCGCGCGATCATGCTGGTTCACATCTACGGTCTGCCGGTCGATCTCGATTCGATCATGGCGCTGGCGCGCAAGCACGACCTGAAGGTGATCGAGGACGCCGCCGAGATGCACGGCCAGACCTATCGCGGCGCGCCCTGCGGCGGCTTCGGCGACGTCTCGACCTTCAGCTTCTATCCCAACAAGCACGTCACGACGGGTGAAGGCGGCATGATCCTCACCGACGACGACGCGCTCGCCGACCGCCTGCAAGGCTATCGCAACCTCTGCTTCCAGCCGCAGCAGCGTTTCGTCCACGAGGAGCTCGGCTGGAACGCGCGCATGACCAACCTGCAGGCCGCGCTCGGCGTCGCCCAGGTCGAGCGCCTGCCCCGCACGGTCGAGATCAAGCGCCGGATCGGCCGGCTCTATGACGAGCATCTTGCGGGCCTCAACCGCATCCGCCGCCCGGTCGCCCGCACCGGCTATGCCGACAACATCTACTGGGTCTACGGCATCGTGCTGAACGACGACGTGCCGTTCGACGCCAAGGAGGCGATGCGCCGCCTCGGCGAGAAGGGCATCGGGACGCGGCCGTTCTTCTGGTGCATGCACGAGCAGCCGGTGCTGCGCCGGATGGGCCTGATGGTCGACGAATCCCATCCGAACGCGGAATACATCGCCCGCCGCGGTTTTTACCTGCCGAGCGGCCTTGCCTTGACCGACGACGAGATCGCGCGCTCCGCGCAGGCGCTCAAGGAGATCCTGGCGTGACGGTGTTCGCCGAATATGCGCCCTGGTACGACCTTCTCTACCGGGACAAGGACTACGCGGCGGAGACGGCGTTCGTCGAAGCGCGCCTGCGCGACCACGGCGTCGCCTCGGGCAGGCTGCTCGATCTCGGCTGCGGCACCGGACTGCATGCGCTTGCATTCGCGCGCAAGGGCTGGAACGTCGCCGGCATCGATCTCAGCCACGAGATGATCGCAAGCGCCAAGGCGCGCGCCGAGCAGGCCGGGCTCTCGATTCCATTCCGGCAGGGCGATGCCTGTGTCGCGGGCCCCGAGCGTGACTTCGACGCGGTGGTGTCGCTGTTCCATGTCGCGAGCTACCAGACCAGCCGCGATGCGCTGGCGGCCATGTTCCGCACCGCTCACGCCGCGCTGAAGCCGGACGGCGTGTTCTTCTTCGACTATTGGTACGGCGGCGCCGTGCTGGCGCAGGGCGTCGAGACCAGGGTCAAGGTGATCGAGCAGAAACCGCTGCGCCTCACCCGCATCGCGCAATCCGACCATGACGAACAGGCCGCGACCGTCACGGTAAACTACACGCTGTTCTGCGAGGACACCGACCGCGCCACGATCCGGCGCGTCGATGAAGCGCATCACATGCGCTACTGGTTCCCGTTCGAGATCGATGCGGCGCTGGAGGCGAGCGGCTTCCGGCTCGCCGCTCACGCCGCATGGCTGACACAGGACGCACCACACACGAAGAGCTGGGCGGCCTACGCGGTCGCCAGAAAGAGCGGCACGCCGTGAGGCCTCTGCGGCTCGCCGTCATGCTGGAGCAGGCCCTCGAAGTCGGCGGCGGCTTTCAGCAGCCGCTCAACGACATGCTCTGGCTGCGCGACTGGGCGGCCAAGTCGGGCAACGAGATCGTGGTGTACTCGCCCCATCCGAAGACGCTGGAGATCCTGAAGGAATTCGGCGTCGCAGCCCGCCTGCGCAAATTCGGCCTGCTCGACTATGTCTTCCTGTTCCTGAAATATTGCGGGCCGTTCGATCTCGTCCAGATCGCGCTGAAGCTGAGATCGCCGTTCGAGCGCGCGCTGATCCGCGACGGCATCGACGTCGTGCATTTCACCTCGACCTCGAAGCGGCACCTGCTGCTCTACGAACTGCCCTTCATCATCACGATCTTCGACGGCTGCCACCGCGACGCGCCGGAATTTCCGGAGGTCCGCAGCTTCGGCGAGTTCGAGCGCCGCGAGATCCTGTTCGGGCTTGCGAGCACCAAGGCGGCGGTGGTGATCGTCAATGCCCCCGAGCTGACCGACGATCTCTGCCGACGCTACGCCATGGAACGGGATCGCGCGGTCTGCATTCCGTTCTCGCCCTCGGCCTATGTCAGCCGGTCCGCGCCCGATGCCGCCGATGATGCGGCGGTGCTGGCAAAATACCGGCTCGAGCCCGGCTACCTGTTCTATCCGGCGCAGTTCTGGCCGCACAAGAACCACATGACGCTGCTCGCCGCGCTCGCAAGCCTGCGCGAGCGCGGCATCACCGAACGGCTGGTGCTGTGCGGCTCCGATCGCGGCGGCCGCGACAAGATCAACGCGGCGATCCGCACCCTCGGCCTGTCGGACCAGATCTCCATCATCGGCTTCGTCGAGTCCGCCGAGCTCGGCGCGCTCTATCGCGGTGCCGCCGCGCTGGTGATGCCGAGCTATTTCGGCCCGACCAATCTGCCGCCGCTTGAAGCCTGGGCGGTCGGCACGCCCGTGATCTATCCCGAGGCCTTCAAGGCCCAGGCCGGCGATGCCGCGATCCTGTTCGACTACGACGATCCGCGCTCGCTCGCGGATGCGATCGTCACACTCCGCACCGACGGCACGCGCGAACGCTTGCGCACGGCCGGCCAACAGCGGCTCGCGCAGTTTGCCGAGGAGACCAAGGCCGGGCACCAGCAATTCGCCCGCCATCTGGAACGGCTGAAGCACCGGCTGGCGCTGACACCACGTTAGGGCATCTATTATCGAGGCGAATGTCGGCTTCAGATGGTCAAGCGGATGTTTTACGATAGGTCAGAGCGTTTGCCCTCGTGACCCGTAGGAGAAATTCGAAACGACGGGCGTTAGCCGCCGGGCGCCGCCCGCAAGACACCCGTATCAATGACCTTGTGGCCTGATCCCCAATGAAACGTAGCGTGGGAGACTATGTCGAAGGTTTGTGTCGGCGCAGTTGCGAGCCCGTCGGCGTCGGGAGGAGCACTGTTAGATGCGTGTCCGGGTATGAATGTGGCATTGGCAATGAGAGTAAGCGGCAATAGGCGACTTCATATGAATTGTCTTGGCAGGAACGTGGTCCGGGTCGAGCGCTGGACAGGATTCTTCCTTTCATGCATCGCGGCTGCGGCCACGGTTTGGCTTGCACCTTGCGGCCCCGCAACGGCTGATGGCAGCAGCCTGCCCGCTGATGTAACCGAGTTTGTCGGCCGTCGCGCCAGTTGTATTGAATGGTCCCAAAAGGCAGCCGATCCGAAGCAAGAAGCGCAGGTCGATAAAATCATGGGCTCGTTGAGGTGTGCGGATATCAAGGGGGAGGAGCAGGTACTCCGAACCAGCTATGCCGGTAATCCAAGCGTCATAGCCGCCCTTAACGCAACCTGGACCAAGATCGTCAAGCGGATACCCGTCCACTCCCCACCAGTGACTCTTCCGTCAGGACCGAACGACTAGATTACTTCATCGCAACGCCGTAACCTGCCTGCGAGTCCTCTGTCCCTGATCTTCCGCTTCTGGCCCCTATCACCCCCCCGGCGACGGCCCCGTATCGAGCCGTTATCGGGGGCACAGCGGACCTCAAATGCGGTCTGACGGAAACGCCGGCTATTAGTACGCGCCCTACGCAGGAACCAGCGCCCGCAGGCGCTCGCGCAGCGCCCCATTCAGAAGCGGGCTTGCCAGCATGCCCACCACGGCCAGCCAGATCGCGCATTCCACGACGAAGTGCGCGAGCCCGCTGCCCGGCACGAGTGCGGTGATCGCGAGCCCGATCAGCCAGCCCGACGCCACGATGCCAACGGCCATCAGCACCAGAAAAGCGATGTGCCTGAACGGATGATGCAGGGTCTGCCGCATCACCATCAGCGCGAGCAGGCCGAACTGGACGAGCATGTCGCTCGCGACCACGGCGAGCGCGGCGCCCAGTGGTCCGAGCCGCGGGATCAGGACGAAGGACAGCCCCAGAAAGACGACGAGCTGAAGTCCCTTGGTGCGGATCAGGAGCTCGCCGCGATTGCTGTGGTTGGCAAAGCCGAGCGCCAGCAGCGAGGGCGCGACTGCCGCCGAACCGAGCAGCAGCGTCACCGTGAGCGGTGCGTCATAGGGGATGCTGCCATGGGTCCACAGCGCGAAGAAGTCGGACCAGAACGGCAGCAGGCCCGCGACGATCAGGCAGGCAAGGCCGGTCACGAACACCGAGCCGTGGGCGTAGAGCCGGCGCAGCCGCTCCTTGTCGCCGATCGCATGGTCGTGGCCGAGCTCGGCGGCAAGCGGCAGCGTGACCTGGAGGCAGAGGCCGCGGACAAGGCTCGCGATCACGCGCGTCAGCCCCCATTGCGCCACCGCGACGCGATTGGTGACCAGCGCGGACACGAGCAGCACCGGAACGTTGACCAGCGCGAGCTCGGTGATGTTGGCGACCGCGAAAGGCAATGCGCGGCCGAACTGCCCGATGCTCCAGCGCCAGGACGGCGACACGAACGGCGGCCTGCCGGCCCGGCGCAGGAACGGAAACAGCCGCGGCGCGTCGAACGCGACGAGGAAGATCGCGAACAGGAGCTGCATCGACACGAAGGCAATCGCAACCGCGAGCAGGCTGCCGAACATCGCGAGTGCAGCAAGCTGCGCGAGCTGTCCGAGCAGCAGCGCGGCGTTTTGCAGCCAGACCGTCCGGCCATACCGGCCACGCACGCGATAGAGGCCGGAGACGAGGTTGGCTGGCAAGGTCAGAAGCATGCCCAGCGTCATCACCAGCATCGCGGCATCGAATGTCGCCGTTCCGTGAAAGCCGAGCACCGTCGAGGGCGGCGCCAGGACCACGGCCGCGCACAAGAGAACACCGAGCACCGCGATAACGGCGAGATAGATCCGCAGCAGGGCCGAGTAGAAGTTCGCGGTGCGCCCGTCGCAATCGGCGCAGGCCTTGAAGGCGAGAAACCGGTTGATCGCGCGAAGCTGCAATCCGGCATCCGCGACGACGACCAAGCTGCCGGCCGCATAGATCGCCAGCCACGCCGCGAGCATGTCGCCGCTCCAAACATGGAGGAAGGCCGGGATCAGCAGCAGCTGCTGGGTCAGCCCCAGCACCATCTGGACCAGGTTCGCCGACCAGCCCTGCAGGAGCCGGCGGGCACGGCCGACGGGGCCGCTGGAAATGTCGGCCTTGCCGGGCGCGTCAATTTGCGGGTCGGTCAAGCCGCATCCTTCCCGGCAAGCGATCGGCCCGGCGCGCGCAAGCGCTCAGAGTCCATCCGACTCGCCGTTCTTCGGCGTCGAACGCGGCTGGAAATCGGTCGTGCCCGGCATCATCAGCCTGCCGCCGGCATCTGCCGGGGGCCCCGCCGGGGCCGGATCCGACGGCCGCTGGAGCACCAGGACCTCGCTGCGATTGCCCTGCTTGAGTGTCACCTCGCGCGGCTGAACCTCCGTCAGCGACCAGCCGCCAAGCGATTCGCCCTGCCGCAGGCGCACGACCTTCTGGTCGATGCGGTTGACGAGAATCGCGATGGCGTCGCCCTCGCCCACCACGGCCCCCACCAGCAACAGCGGCGGCGGTGCCTCGACCAGCTTGGGCGGCGGCGGTGCTTGCACCTCTTCGACCGGAGACGCAGCGACCGCGCGCGGCGGCGGCCGGCGCGAGGCCGAGAAGATCGGGCGCTCCTGGGTTGCCGTCAGCGCCGAGAGCGGCACCGACCACAGCGGATTGCCGCGGGGGACCGGTTTGCGCGCAGCCTGCGCCGGCCGCGCAATCGGCCTCACCGCACCGACATCGACGCTTTCGGCGGGGCTGCCCGCGGCTTCGTCAGGCAGGATATCGATGCGCGAGGAGGTGGCGGCCGAACTCGCGGCACTGCCCAGCACCGCGCACAGCGCAGCCAATCCCATCGCTCTCAGCCACCCGGACATCCGATTCCCTTGCAAGCTCCCGTGCGACCGAAGGCTGCGCCAGCACGCCGCAAGCCTTCCGCAGCAAACTAGGCCCGATGCACCCCTCCATCAACCCGCATCACATCTGCCCAATTCCGGCGGAGCGGCCCCCTTTTTATCCTGCATATGTTGCGATGCATGAAAATGTTGCCCAACGGCCACGATCGTCGAAATTGCACCCGAAACAGGCTGGAACCCCGCGCAATCAAACCTCCGTTCATTGCGAGGCGCCGTAACGCCATGAGATTATTGCATGGTGCAGGTGCTTCGCCGCACGCCCGGGTTGCATGTTTGCGATGATTTTTTTCTGATTTGAGAGCAACGATGGCCGGACCGAAAATGGCGCGAGAGAGGATCGGAGACAGGCTGCGGTCCGTCACGCGCCACTCGCTGGCGACCCTGCTCGCAACCACCGCGCTCGGCGTCGTCGCCGCGCATGCCGTCGACGGCACCTGGACCGGCGCCACCACCGACTGGACGGATCCGACCAACTGGTCATCCAACCCGAGCGTGCCGGACGGAACCGCGACGTTCACCAACACCGGAAGCGCGAGCGTCGACAACAACAACGGCGTCGTCGTCATCGGATCGGTCCAGTTCACGAACACCGCGCAGGCCTACACGGTCACGATCGGCAACCCGTTCATCGTCAATGGAACGGGTATCAGCAACAATTCGGGCAATACGCAGAATTTCGTGGTCACCTCCGGCAACAATCTGGTGTTTCAGAACAGCAGCACCGCGAGCGGCGGCACCGGAGCCGTCACCATCACGAACAATGCCGGCGGCACCGTCAACTTCATCCAGAACAGCACGGCGGGAACGGCAAGCATCATCAACAGCAGCTTCGTCACGTTCGAGGATTCCAGCACCGCCGCCAGCGCCCAGATCACCAACAACGTCAACGGCCAGATCGATTTCTTCACCAGCGCCTCGGCCGGCAACGCCACGATCAACAACACGGCGGGAGCCACGCTGAGCTTCCACAACAGCACCACCGCCGCGACCTCGACCATCATCAACGACGGAACGGTGAATTTCGACGGCTCCGCCACCGCCGGCAGCGCCACGATCACCACCAACAACGGCGCAACGACGAACTTCTCCGGCACGGCGACCGGCGGCAGCGCGCGTTTCATCACCAATGCCGGCGGCGCCGTCGATATTTCCGGCCTGACCAGCGGCGGCATGACCGCCGGCTCGATCGAGGGCGCCGGCGACTACGTGCTCGGCGCCAACACGCTCACCACCGGCAGCCTCAACACCCCGACCCAGGTCGACGGCGTGATCTCCAGCACCGGCGGCGGATTGACCAAGGTCGGCACCGGCACGCTGACGCTGGCCGGCACCAACACCTACACCGGCGCGACGACGATCTCGGCCGGAACACTGGCGCTGTCCGGCTTCGGCAGCATCGCGAATTCCAGCGTCGTCACCGTCAACGGCACGCTCGACATTTCCGCGATCACGCCGTCGGCAGCGGCCCTCACCACGCTGGCCGGAACCGGGGCGGTCCAGATGGGCACCAAGGGAGTGTTCATCACCAACGGTTCGACCGAGTTCTCTGGCGTGATCAATGGAACGGGCGGGGTCGAGATTTTCAACGGCACCCAAACGCTCTCCGGCGTCAACACCTATACCAACGCAACCCAGATCGACGTCGGTGCGACGCTGGCGCTGAAGGGCAGCGGCTCGATCGCGAGTTCCGTCCTTGTGACCTTCTCGCCGGCTGCGACCGGGACATTGGATATTTCGCAGACCACCTCCGGCGCCTCGATACAGTCGCTTTTCTCGGCGGCCGGCGCCGGTTTCATCGCGCTCGGCTCGAAGACACTCACGATCACGAACGGAAGCGTGTTCTCGGGCGTCATCCTGGACGGCGGTATCGGCGGCGGCACTGGGGGTAATCTGGTGATTGCCAACGCCGCCACGCAGCAGCTCTCAGGCAACAACCTGTATACCGGCACGACCACGATTGCCGCGGGCGGCGAGTTGGACCTTGTCTTCTTCGGCGGCCTGAATGGCAGCATCGCTTCATCGCGGAACATCATCGCCGATGGTATCTTCGACATCTCGAACCTGACCAACGGCGGCACCTCGATCAGTTCGTTGTCGGGCGCAGGCAATGTCAATCTCGGCGCCAATACGCTGACAATCACCAACGCCAACGGCACGTTCTCGGGCGTCATTGACGATGCCGGCGCCGGCGGCGGCCTCACGCTGACCGGCGGCACGCAGACGTTGACCGGCATCAACACCTATACCGGCGCCACCGCCGTGAACGGCGGCACGCTGGTGGTGGACGGCTCGATCCTGAACAGCGCAACCACCGTCAATACCGGCGGCACGCTGGCCGGCAGCGGCACGGTGGCCGGTGTCCAGGTCAGCGGCGGCACGCTCGCTCCGGGCAGCGCGGCGACCCCGTTCGGCCCGCTGACGATCAACGGATCGCTGACCTTCACGGCGGCCTCGACCTATCTGGTGCAGGTCTCCTCGACCAACGCCAGTCTCACCCAGGTAACTGGCGCGACCGACCTCGGCGGCGCGACGGTGCGCGCCAACTTCATCTCGGGGACGATCAAGAAGCAGTACACGATCCTGACCGCGGCCGGCAGCCTCGTCGGCACCACCTTCAATCCGACCGTCGTCTCCAACATGCCGACGCTCAACGCGACGCTGAGCTACGACACCAACAACGTGTTCCTCAATGTCGGCCTCGATTTCACGCCAGCCGGCGGCCTCAACGTCAACCAGCAGAATGTCGCGAGCACGCTGACCAACTTCTTCAACGCGACCGGCGGAATCCCCGCGGCCTTCGCCGCGCTGACGCCGGCGGGACTGACCACCGCTTCGGGCGAACTCGGCACCGGCATCATCCAGTCCGCGATCAACGCCGACGGCCAGTTCCTGAACCTGATGCTCGATCCGACCGTCGTCGGCCGCAGCGGCGGCTTCGCCAAGGCGGGCAGCGTCGCGCAATTCGCCGAGAGCGATGACGCGGCTGCCTACGCGACCATGCGTCTGGCCAACGCGCGCGAGCGCGAGGCCTATGCGATGGCGACCAAGGCGCCGCTACTGTCATCACAGCCGAGCAGCCGCTGGAGCGTCTGGGCGGCCGGTTATGGCGGCTCCGCCGATGTCGGCGGCAATACGGCAGTCGGCTCGCAGGACCTGTCCGCACGGGTCTGGGGCGGCGCGGCCGGCGCCGATTACAGGATTTCGCTGGACACCCTGGTCGGCTTCGCGCTCGGCGGCGGCGGGCTGAACTACTCGCTCGCCAATGCGATGGGCTCGGGCTCCGCCGACCTGTTCCAGGCCGGCGTCTATGGCCGGCACAATTTTGGACCGGCCTACATCTCGGCCGCGCTCGCCTATGGCTGGCACGACGTCACCACCAACCGCACCGTGGCGCTTGCCGGCGCCGACCAGCTCCAGGGCCGCTACAAGGCCGACACCTTCTCGGCCCGCTTCGAGGGCGGCTATCGCTTCACGACGCCGATGATCGGCATCACGCCCTATGCTGCGGCGCAGGTGACGAACTTCAACCTGCCCAACTATTCCGAAGTCAGCCTCAATGGCGGCGGCCTGTTCGCGCTGAACTACGCCGCGCAGTCGCTGACCGACACCCGCTCCGAGCTCGGCCTGCGCACCGACAAATCCTATGCGATGCAGAACGGCGTGCTGACCTTGCGCGGCCGCGCCGCCTGGGCGCATGACTACAATCCGAGCCGCGCCGTCACCGCGCTGTTCCAGACCCTGCCCGGCACCAGCTTCGTCGTGAACGGCGCCAGGGTCGACGCCGACTCGGCACTCGTCAGCGCCAGCGCCGAAATAAAGTGGCTGAGCGGCTTCTCGATCGCCGGCACCTTCGACGGCGAGTTCTCCGGCAACGTCACGAGCTATTCCGGCAAGGGCGTGTTCAAGTACAGCTGGTGAGGCGACGAAGCCTTATTTCCCCGCCTGCCACTGGCCGGAGACGCCCAGGATCACCCTGACGCGGCCGGTAGGGGCATCGTTCAGCGCCGTGGTCTGCGGCACCTGGACGTCGAGCTGGTCGACGAACAGGAAGGGCATGCCCGCCTCGAGATCGTAGAGCAGCTTCTGGAGCGCGGGCTGCTCCAGCTCGCAGCTCACGACCAGACCGACGAAGCCGTCCTTGGTTTGCGCACCTGATACGTCGACCTGCGAAGACTGCACCGAGCCGCCGACATTGCCGACGGCCGCGGCAACCCGCTGCAGCAGATTGGCGCCCGCGACCGTCACGGTCGGCCCTTCCAGGAACGGCGTTCCGGGGTGCTCGGCCGGCGATGTCGCAGCATTGCCGGCGCCGCCCTTGCGACCACGCAACTGGTCGAGCAGGTCGGAGGTCTGCGCCAGCGCCTGGCGGTGGGCGATGATTTCGGCAATCGACAGGCCCGCCATCAGCAACAGCCCGCCCGCGATCGCGAGATAGAGCGTGACCGCGATCAGCGGCGAGCCGGTCAGCGCCCGCGTCACGGCGTTTCCGTTTGCGACCTTGACGCCGCTCATGGCGCTGCTCATGGCGCGTTCCTCGGTTCGATCTGCGCCTCGATGTGGAAGCGCTCGCCGGGATCGGAGGGACTCCGCGTCGTCGGGGCGTAAAAGGTCGCACGGGTGAAATGCTGGGACTGCTCGATCAGCGGGATCAGCGAGGGCGCGTCGCGGGTGAAGCCGCCGATCTGGAGCTTGTTGGCGGAAAGATGCAGCTCGGTGACGTAGGTGTGGTCCGGCAGCAGCCGGCTCAGCGACTCCAGCACGATCACGCTCGCCGGCGTCTCGTATTTGCGCCGCTCGAGCAGCGCGAGTGGCGAGCGCTCACCGCCGTCGCTACCGCGGAGCGCCGCGCGGCGCTGGGTGATCTGTCGTTCGAGCTCGCTCTCCTGCGCGCTGAGGCTGTCGGCCAGATAGCCTGCTGCGACCGATCCGACGACTGCCGCGACCGCGGCGAGGGCCAGCACCGCTTGCAGCGTCCGGCCGAGCCGCACCGGGTCGATCGCGCCGCGCGACTTCTGCTCGAACACCTTGATGCGCCCGCCCCCGCTCGCCTCCGTCACGATCGCGATCGCCGACGGATGGAAGCCCGACACCGCTTCGACATAGCCCATCGCCAGCCGGCGCGGCGCCGCGGCAATCTCCGTGCTGATGCTCTCGCTGCCATGCGCCACCGGCGGGCTGCACCCGAACACGGCCTCAGCGGCGTTCCACGGCGTCAGCCGGTCGATCTGCGCTCGCACGATGCCGTCGAGGAAATCGGCTGCGCGGGCCGGCAGCTCCAGGGTACGGAACAGGAAGCGCACCGGCCGCAACACGATCTCGACGCGGCTGCCGCGGACGATCTGCGCGAGATTGGCGCCCACGAACTTGCCGTCCTCGAACGCGATCTCCTTCGGCACGTCCTCCGACTTCGTCACCTCGAGCGCGAATGCGCCGGTCTCGGTCTCGACCAGCCGCACCACGCGCGGCGCCACCACGCGCTCCAGCCCGGCGACGATTGTGCCGGCCACGGTGCCGGTCCAGGCGTCGAGAATGCCGCGAAGGGAATGAAGCGAGCTCATCTCACAGAGGCTTTCCGGCCGAGCCGTCGAAGGCGTTGTGCCATGACAATACACGATAGGGCTCATCGCCGCTTTCGAGAAGCAGGATGACGATCTCGGCCGAACTCCGACGATGTGACGGCGCCTCGACGGCGACGGTCAGCCGGTACGCCTTCGAGCCCTCAATCGTCGCATTGGTGCTGCCGGCGAGCCCGATCAGGGATCGCGGGTCGATATTGGGGTCCGTGCGGTCGCGCAGGACCTGTTGCAGCGTTTCCGGCGTCATGCCGGGCAGCGCCGCCACCACCTGCGGCGCGGCATCCAGCACGTTCACGGTCTTCATGTTGCTGAAGACGGTGACGAAGGGTATCACGCGCTCGACGACGGCGGACGGAATGCCGCGTACGAGCCAGAGCTCGTCGCTATGCGGAAACGGCGCGTGGCGGGGCAGATAGGACGCGCCGAGCGTGCGATAATAGGCATCCTCCGGATTGTCCTGTCCGGGCTCGGTCGACGAGCGCCAGGCGAGAATCCGGTCGGCATAGACGGGCGCATCGATCGCGGAGACGCCGAGCGTCGTCATCAGGCCCGCGAGGATCGGCTTGGGCGCCATGTTGAGATCGATGCGCGCCGCCTCCGAGCGGAACGTCACGCTCACCCGGCCGGCCCCGACGCGCGCATTGAAGGTGCCGCTGGTCGGACGCGTGGCTTCGTCCTGTCCCGTCAGCCGGTAGGCCGCCAGTTCAAGCCCGGCGTTGACCAGCGCGTCCGCCTGCAACCGGTCGGCGTTGACGGCGACCGTGATCGCAGTGTTGGTGACATAGGACAGGTAGATCAGCGCGAGAGCGGCCAGTGCCGCCAGCATCCAGAGCACCACGACGACGATGAAGCCGCGGCCATCGCGAAGCCTCGCATGATCGTGCCCGGCGCCGCTCACAGCTGCTGTCCCTCCTTCTCCGCCTGTCGCGGCCGGGTGCGCGCGGTCACGCAGGTCGCCGGATTCTTGGCCCGCGCGCACTCGGCCGGTGCCGTGATGTGCGGAATCACCGCGCCCGAGACCGCCAGCACCTGCCCGCTGGCGCCGTCGCGCACGGTGATGCGGATGCGATCCGGCAGTTGCGGCTGGCCGCGCCAGGTCGGCTGCCACTGGCCGTCCGGCCCGGCATAGGCGAAGCTGACGCGGAGCGGCGCACGGATCAGCACGACCTGGTCGACGAAGCGGATCTGTCCATCCGTCGGCATCGGCTGGAACGGCGCGCGCTCGCGTACCAGCGCGAGCCCCTGCGCGTCGGCCTTTTCGATCAGGCGGATGAACTCGAGGCCCGGACGCGCGCTCGGACCGAGTGCCGTGCGCAGGAAGGTCACCGATAATTCGGCGCCGTCGAACAGCGGCACCCTGGCATCACCGTTGACGGCGATCTGCTCGGCGACCGACAGATCGGCGACGATACGGTCGAGCCCGGTCGCCAGACGCTCGGCCCGCTGCACGCGGGCGATGCCGCGATTCCAGTTCGGCAGCCATTGCGCCGTCACCGTCGCCAGCGCCGCCAGGATGACGGTCATCAGCAGCGTCGCGAGCAACACTTCGAGCAGAGTGAAGCCTGCCTCATTGGCCAGCGCGCGGCGCAGCCGTTTCATGGCCAGGCCTCTCATCGAAAAGCCCTTCACTGCAAAGCCCTCGGCACCAGCTTCACGGTCGTGACCTGGATCGCGCTGCCGTCAGCGCGCTGGAGACGCACATTGACGGCCATCGGCACGAAACGATCGGTGGCCGGATTACCGCCGGGCACATTCATCGGCGCGACGTCGACGCGCCAGCGGCTGCCGGCAAGCTCGCCGCTCTGCCGGCCGGGTTTCAGCAACGACCGCGCCGGCAGATCCGCAAGCAGGGTCTCGGCGGTGCCGGCGAGGGCCAGATGCTGGTCGATCGCGCGCGTGCCCTTCGCCGTCGTGCCGATGACCGAGCCGATCGTCCCGAGCACGACCGCGATGATCGCGAGCGCGACCAGCGCTTCGATCAGGGTGAAGCCGGCGTCGTCAGAGCAGCTTCTGCGGGACAATCTCGACGCCTCCGGTCAGCCAGTTGACGCGCACCTCATAGCCCATGCCGGGCCGCGCCAGCGCGATCGTCCCCCCGCATGACATGCCCGACGGAAAGAAGTCGATCGACCGCCCCGCCGCGCGATCGGCGCAGCGCGCGGCCAGCGTCGCCTGCACGACCACGTCGCCCGGCAGTCGGATGGTTCGCCCGGTGACGCCGGAGCGGATCGCGCGCGCCTCCGCGTCCACCTGTGTCGCCACCCTCACCTGCCGGCGCAGCGCCGCGTTGCGGTCGGCCTTCAGCAGCGCCGCGGTCTCGACCGCATAGCTTTCCAGCCTGGCGCGCGTCGTCGTGCGCGGAACGGCCGGCAGGATGATCGACGCGAGCAGGCCGATGATCGCGAGCACGCACAGGATCTCGATCAGCGCGAAGCCGCGCGCATCGCCTGTGCCCTCAGCGCCCGCCGCTGACAATGTCGGCTGCCGTTCCACTGCCGCCTTCCTGACCGTCCGATCCGAGCGAGATGATGTCATAGGGCGCGCTCGCGCCCGGGGAGCGATAGACATAGACGTGGCCCCAGGGATCGTTGGGCACCACGCCGCCGCGCAAATAAGGCCCGTTCCAGCCCGCCTGATTGCTGCTGCGGGTCAGCGCGGTAAGGCCTTCGTTCGAAGTCGGATAGCGCCCGAGATCGAGATAATAGAGATCGAGCGCGCTGGAAAAGCTCTCGATCTGGATCTTCGCCGCCTTCGCCTTGGACTCGCTGAGATAGTTCAGCACCCGCGGACCGACCAGCGCCATGATCATCCCGATGATGGTGATGACGACCAGCATCTCGACGAGGGTGAAGCCCGCCTCCCCTCGGCCTGTGCGCCGGCCGCGTCTAGCGGATGGATGTTTGGTCACTTCAAGTCTCTCCGTTCCTTGCCCGTTCTGGCTAACCGACGATCTGGCTCACCGACATCAGCGCCGTCATCACCGAGGTGATCAGGCCACCGACGACCAGCGAGATCGCGATGATCGCCGCCGGCCCCGCGATGCCGACGGCGCGATCCAGCGTGCGTTGCAATTTGGCCTCGTAGAATTCGGCGACGCGTCCCGACAGCATCGGCAATTGCCCGGTCTCGTCGCCGAGCCGGAGCATGCGCACCGCCATCGCCGGCAGCGCTTCCGTCTCAGCCAGCGCGTCGGAGAGCTTCGAGCCATGGCGGACACGGTCGGCCGCCTCGCTCCAGACCGCGGACGGTCCGGTCGTCGCCATCATGTCGATCAGGATGCGCAGCGTGGTGGTGAGATTGACGCCGCTGCCGAGCAGCAGGCCGAGATTACGGCAGAACAGCGCGGTGCGATACGCGCTCATGATGTTGCGGATTGCCGGCAGGCGAGTGATCGCATTGGCGATGCCGCGGCGGATACGCTGCTGCCGCAGCAGCAGCCATGTCGCGGCGATGGCGGCCGCAAGGCCAGCCAGCACCGCGTCGGAATTGCCGCGCAGGAAAGTCGAGATGTTGAGGAAGACGCCGACGATCGGATCGACCTTGGCGCCGAAATCCTGCAACACGCTGGCAAACTGCGGCAGCACGAAAGTGAGGAAGAACAGGAGCACGCAGCCCGCCGCGCCAAGCACGAACACGGGATAGCGGATCGCATCCGACAGCCGGCGCCTCAGGGCTTCGCTGCGCGTGCGTTCACCGGCCAGCACCTCCAGCACCTGATCCAGCGATCCCGAGGCCTCGCCGACCCGCACCAGCGCAATGTACATCGCCGGAAACAGCCCCTCGTGCCGCGCCAGCGCTTCGGCAAAGCTCTCGCCCGAGACGACGCGCGAACGGATGTCGGCCACGACCGGCCGCAGCCGGCCGAAATCGGGATCGGCCGCCAACAGCTCCAACCCGTCATTGATGCGGGCGCCGGCCCGCAAGAGCAGTGCGAGGTCGCGGGTGAAGATGGTGACGTCTTCCGGCTTGGGCCTGTTGAAGAGGCTGACCACGCTGCCGGTCGCGCCGCCCTCCTCCGGCGTGACGTTGTCGACCAGGACGAGGCCGAGCCGCTCGATCCGCTGCGCGACGTCGCCCGGCGCGGGCGCGGCGATGGCGCCGGAGACCAGTTCGCCGTTGGCGTTGAGCGCGCGGTAGCGATAGTTCGGCATGGGCGTCAGCGCACCGTCGTGACGCGGAAGACCTCGGGCACGGTGGTGAGCCCGGCCCGGCATTTGGCGACCGCATCCTCCAGCATCGTCGTCATTCCGCCGCGCATCGCCGCGGCGTCGATGGAGTGGGAGTCGGTCTGCGGTCCGACCAGCGCACGCACCTCGTCGGACATTTCGAGGATCTCGAACACGCCGTTGCGGCCGCGAAAACCGGTGCCGCCGCACCGCTCGCAACCGCCGGCCTCGTGCACGACCTCACCGGCCTTGAATCCAATCACCGCAAAGCGCGGGTCCTTGGCGAGATCGGCCTCGCTCAAGCGGTGCGGCACCTTGCAGCGATCGCAGAGCATGCGCACCAGACGCTGCGCCACCACCGCGCGCAGCGTGGACTTGAGCAGGAAGCCCTCGATGCCGAGATCGATCAGGCGCGGCACGGCGGCCGCCGCCGTCTCGGTGTGCAGCGTCGTCAGCACGAGATGGCCGGTGAGCGCGGCATGAATCGCGATATGCGCGGTCTCGGCGTCGCGGACCTCGCCGACCATGATCACGTCGGGGTCCTGGCGCACGAAAGAGCGCATGGCCGAGGCGAAGGTCAGCCCGATCGACGGCTTGACCTGGGACTGGTTGATGCCGGGGATCTCGTATTCGACGGGATCCTCGATGGTGAGGATCTTGCGCGTCGGCTCGTTCAGAATCGACAGCATGGTCGCAAGCGTCGTGGTCTTGCCGCTGCCGGTCGGTCCGGTGACGACGATCATGCCGTGCGGCATCGCGAGCAGGCGTGTCATCGCGCTCTCGTCGCGCGCGCCGAGCCCGAGCTTGCTCATCTCCAGCAGGCCGCGGTCGCGCGGCAACAGGCGGATCACGGCGCTCTCGCCATGCTGCGTCGGCATGGTCGCGACGCGGACGTCGAGTTCGCTACGCCCGACGCGGACGCGTGCCGCGCCGTCCTGCGGCAGGCGACGTTCCGCGATGTTGAGGCTGGCGAGAATCTTGATGCGCGAGATCAGCGCCTGCGGCGGGATGCCGTGCGGCGATGGCAGCGCGCGCAACAGGCCGTCGACGCGCATGCGCACCACGAGCCCGGCGCGGAACGGTTCGACGTGGATATCGCTTGCGCGCAAGTCCACCGCGCGCTCCAGGAGATCATTGAGCGCGCGCACCACCGGCGCACCGCTGGCGAGATCGCGCAGGCTCTCGATGTCGTCGTCGGACTGCTGCGCGACGCTCCTGCCGGTGCGATCGGCACTCGCGTCATCGGCGTCAGCCCGCTGATCGAGGACCGTCGTAATGTCCTCATATGACGCCACGACGACATCGACCGGCGCTCCGAACACAATTTCGGCGGCGCGAATGGCCGCAGTGTCGGAGGGATCGGCGACCGCCAGGCGAAAAACGTCATTCACCGCACCGGCATTGGTCGCACTGAAGGGAAAGATGGTGGATTCACGCAGGAAACGGCGCGAAAAACCGTCGAGACGCGGCGTGGCCGCGAGCAGTTGCGGAAGGCTCAGCCGCGGCAGAGCAAAATAGTCGGAGACTTCATCGGCAAATTCGGCCGCGGAAAGATCGGTGGCCTCCCACAATTCGCGCAAGGGGCGCGTCAGCGTGGGATTGGATGACTTGTCCATTTGGGCATGCGCCCGCGGCGGCAATGAGTATTTTTCAAGGAGGTGCTGCCGGAAGCTATCTGCGGAGCGGTCGCGCATCGCATTCACAGCGTTGACCTTGTTACCTGAATGCAACAACTTCGGCGGTTAAGGAAGGCCCTTTACCCTTGACTTATTTCTTAGCAAAAACATAATCGTGGCGCAAACTATTGCGCGTCCGAACCGAGGGGGATCGGATGCATTTTTCAATCACTTCCAGCGTTGGCAGGCGTATTTTGTTCGAGGTGGTCCAGCCGCTCTTGCGCCTCCGCTCAGCGTTGCCTGGAACGCTCATCCTGTTGTCGGCCGCGTTCCTGCTCGGCGCCTGCATCGTCACGGCCGACCAGTCGATCGAAGCCGATCCAAAGGATCCGCGCGCGCAGGACATCGCTGACAGGATCCGCTCCCTCGACCTGCAGCCGCGGCAACCTGCGGATGCGGGCGCAGGCGGCATTGCCCAGGCGAAATCTTCCAAGCCCGCGATCTATCTCAGCGATGGTGCAACGCCGCAAGGCGGCGCGCTCGCCGAGCGCGACGATGGTGGCGGCAGCGGTTATGACCTGAATTTCGAGAACGCGCCGGTCGCGAGCGTCGCAAAGGTCATCCTTGGTGACGTACTTAACGTCGGTTACACGATCGACCCGCGCGTGCAGGGAACGGTGACGCTGGCCTCGGTGCGGCCCGTGCCCAAGGCGGACGCGCTCTATGTGCTGGAGAACGCGCTGCGCATGTCCGGTGTTGCGCTGGTCCGTGACCGCACCGGCTACCGCCTGCTGCCGGCGCCGGAAGCCGGTCCCGGCGGGATCGACCGATCGATGAACGCGGCGGCCGGCCAGGGCATCACCGTGGTACCGCTGCGCTACGTCTCGGCGCAGAACATCTTCAAGCTGCTCGACGCCTTCGGCGTGAAGGCCTCGACCATGCGTCCCGACAGCGCCCGCAACACGCTGATCGTCAGCGGAAGCGGCACCGACCGCGCGACTGCGGTCGACACCATTCTGTCCTTCGACGCCGACTGGATGCGTGGACAGTCCGTCGGCATCTTTCCGGTGCGCAATTCCTCGCCGGAGCCCGTCATCACCGAGATCGAGAAGATCATGGATTCCGGCGAAGGCGGCATGAGCCAGAATGTGATCAAGCTTCAGCCGATCGCACGGCTCAACTCGATCCTCGTGGTGAGCCAGAAGCCGGAATACCTCAAGCGTGCGCAGACCTGGATCGCGCGGCTCGATCGCTCCGACACCGAAGGGGTGAACCTGAAATCCTATCCGCTGCGCTATGGCAATTCCAAGCTGATCGTGGCGCTGCTGAACGACATGCTGCTAAGCCAGAGCGCGACGAGCAGCTCGACGCTCGACAACGCCTCGAGCCAGATCTCGCCCGGCGCGGGGATCTCGGCCTCGTCATCGGGCAATCCAGTGGCCTCGCTCAGCGCGCTGCCGACCGCCGGCGCGGGCGCCGCAACGCCGGTCACCGCGCCTGCGGGATCATCGCTCAGCGCCCGTCCCGCGCCGTCGATGTCCGCAACGCCGGGGCAGGACAGCACCGCCGGCGGAATCTCGGGCGGCGGAGCCAAGCCCGGCGTCAACGGCATCCTCCAGAACGTGAGGATCACCGCCGATGTCACCAACAACGCCGTGCTCGTCTACGCCAACCAGGAGGCGCAGCGCATCGTCGAGCAGACCATCCGGCAGATCGACCGGCCACAGCGCCAGATCGCGATCGAGGCGACCATCGCCGAGGTCACGCTGAACGACCAGTTGAACTATGGCGTGCAGTTCTTCCTGGCCAGCAAGCAGGGCTCGATCTCCAATACCGTCGCGGGCGTGAGCAATTCGAGCGCGGTCGGCAGCAATATTGAACCGGCGAGTAATGCCGTCAATGCTGCGGCCGGCGCCTTGCTCGGCCGCGCACTGCCGGGCTTCAACTTCCTGATCGGCGCCGAGAACTCGCCGCGCGTCGTGCTCGACGCGCTGCACGGCGTCACCAACGTCAAGGTGCTGTCGAACCCGTCGCTGGTGGTGCTCGACAACCAGACGGCGACCTTGCAGGTCGGCGACCAGGTGCCGTTCTCGACGGGCACTGCGACCGTGCTGACCGCCAACAACACCGTGGTCAGCACCATCGACTACAAGAACACCGGCATCATCCTGCGCGTGCTGCCGCGCGCCAACGCCAACGGCAACGTCGTGCTCGACATCGAGCAGGAGATCTCGAGCGTGGCCGCCGGCAGCGCCAACTCGCTGACGCCGACGATCTCGCAGCGCCGGGTCAAGAGCTCGATCGCGGTGACCAGCGGACAGACTGTGCTGCTCGCCGGACTGATCAGCGAGACCGAGAACAGGCAACGCCAGGGCCTGCCGATCCTGGATTCCATTCCCGGCGTAGGCGACGCCTTCTCGCACCAGACCAACACGCGCAGCCGCACCGAACTGATCCTGTTCATCCGGCCGACCGTGATCAAGGACGGCGTCGATGCGCATGTCATCGCCGAGGAGATGCGCACTAAGATGAACGGCCGCCTGGTCGGCACCAGCAATCCCGTGGTCACCGTCAGCCCGCCCAAGGCGGCGCGCTAGCGGCGTGACCGATCAGGAGGCGAACGACGGGACGGGCCCCGCGCTCGCGCTCGGCATCGCCCTGCTGCTGGGCGTGTTCGCGAGCCTCGTCACCGCGCCGGGCGCCGAGGGCCTGTACGGTGCATTCCTGGCCACCCTGATGCTCGCCATCGCGGCGAACGATGCGCGCCACTACCTCATTCCGAACGAGCTGACGGGAGCCGCTTTCGCGCTCGCCCTGCTCCGCGCCGCCGCCTTCGTGCCTGATGTCGGCATCGAGGCGCTGCTCTGGCCGCTGGCCCGCGCGGCGGCCGTGGCGCTTCCGCTGCTGCTGCTGATGGCGCTCTACCGGCGCTGGCGCGGCCGCGATGGGCTGGGGCTCGGCGACGTCAAGCTTGCCGCGGTCTGCGGCGCCTGGCTCGATCTTGCGACCGTGGCCGCGGTGATCGAGCTTGCGGCGCTGTCCGCGATCGGCGCCTATGCCGCAAGTGCCGCGCTGCAAAGAAGACCGCTGCGCGCCACCGCTTTCCTGCCGTTCGGGCTGTTCCTGGCGCCGGCGATCTGGATCGGTTGGCTCGGCGAGACCTGGTATGTGAACTGGCTCGGCGGCTGGCCGGGCTAAGGCGCGATGATACCGGCCTGAATCGTCATTGCGGCGCAGGTGCGGGACGCCGCGCGGGAGTTCGCTCTCTACTGTGCATGGGGTTGTTTTTGCATTTTTGTTTGGGAGCCCGAGCGGCCGGAGACAGCGGGCGCCGCAAGGCCGTCAGTGCTCGCGGCTCGGCGCCCATTCCAGCGCCCGCAGGCGGGCCTGGGCAATCTGTCCGCGCGTCATCTTGGTGGTGACGGCATCGCGGATCCGGACCCGCGCCTCGCGCGCCCGCGGCGGCGCCGCGGCCGTCGACAGATTGAGCCATTTGGAGGCCTCGACGATGTCCTGCGGAACGCCCTGGCCGCGGTCGTAGAGCAGGCCCAGTGAATATTGGGCGCGGCTGTCGCCCTGCTCCGCCGCGCGCCGGTACCACATCGCAGCTTCCGTATAGTTCTGCGGCACGCCGCGGCCGGTCTCGAACAGGAGGCCGAGATAGGTCTGCGCCGCCGCGTTGCCGCGCTCGGCGAGCGGAATGAAGATGCGGGACGCCGCCACATAGTCCTGGCGCTGGAACGCGGCGACGCCCTGGCGGAGGGATGGGGCGGCTGCTCCGGCAGGCGCCGCGAGCAGCGGTGCCGCGATCGCGAAGGCCAGAGCCGCAAGCCGCAGCGACCGGACCCAACGACGATAATCCATACGGGGACGTCTCTCACTCATCATCCGGTGTCCCATCGACAGCACCCGCGACAGATTATTCCGGTCGCATGACGGAATCCATATCAGGGTTGCTGGCCTCCATTGCACGGGCGACCGCGACTTGGAAGGCCGCACAATCGGGAAACCGGCATAATCGAACTCTGCACAGAGAAGTTCTGGCTCGCCCTTATTAAGGGCTCCCATTTTCACGCGCTGCATACGCCAGTCTATGGTGCCGCCGAGGCAGAACCCGCAATGCGCGTTCTATCGCGACCTGCTCAAAGAAAAGGCTCCGGGCGGACATCGCCCAGAGCCTCTCGCATTCGTCGATGATCAGGAAAGACTATTTGTAGCCGCCCGCCGAACCAGGCGTGGTGTCCGGACCATTGCCGTTGATCTGATTGTCGCCATAGGACAGCACCGTACCGAGCGTGGCGATTCCAGAATTGTTGACGATCATGGACCTGCCGATGCGGATGTTCGCGGCACCACCCTGAGCGATACCGGTGCTCAGGCTGTCGGAGATGTTGCTGTTGTTGACCTGAACGCTGGACGAGCCCGCGACATTCAGACCAACGAAATTTTTATTGATGGAAACGTTGTTGATGAGGCTCCTGGCCGTTCCACCGTTGGGATTGATGAAAACGCCGTTCCCATCGGCACCCGAACCGTTATGCGTGATGACGCTGTCGCGGATCATCAACAACGCGCCGGCATTCGAGGGAGTGAACGAGACGCCGGATGAACCGGCGGCGTTGAAATTCCTGATGAAGCAATGCTCGATAACCACCGAGGCCGCCTGGAGGACGGTGACGCCCTTGAGGCCGGTCCCCGCACCGTCAATGTCGAGGCCGCGCAGCACGATGTGATCCGTCGCCGCCGCATTGACGATGACACCGTTGGTACCGGACGCCAGGATACCGCCCACGACACCTTCGCAATAGATCGAGATCGCCTTGGTGATGGTCACTGTGCCGAAGCCGGCCGAATCGAGACAGTTGATCTCACCGCCTGCCGCCGTCTTCGAGATCGCGCCGGGGAAGGTCTTGCACGGAGCGGTGCGACTGCACGGATTGACGTCGTCGCCCACGCCGGACACCCAGGTTCTGGTGGCTTGAGCGTGAGCCGGTTGCGATGCGATCACTGGCCCGAGCAATCCTGCAACCAAGGCCAAGAGTGCAATTCGACGCATTTTTTCTTCCTCCCGAGATTAAGCTGAGATCCCAGCTTGTTGCCATGCACAAATCTTCGCCGCCGCAGGCTGCGTGTCGTGCGGCCCTACGGCATCACCTTCCAAATTTCGCTGAAACTTCCCCCGCCGCCTTCGGCGCTCGCAAATAGAACCTTCGTGTTCAAATGATTAGGTACGCAAACGCCACTTGGAAAAACGGAAACAGGCTTCTTGGCATTATTGTCTCGCACAACCGCTGCGCGACGGACCGTTGGCTTTCTAGTGGTCGCGCCGGATCAGGCAAGGTTCAATTTAACGCGTTCTTTTTTAATTTTGAAACTTGCGCGCGCCGGCTCGACCATGGTCCGCGGACGACGTCGGTGATAGTTTGAGCCTGCGGACCACTCATGCGTCGTGCACGTCCCACGATCGCGGCGCGACAAGCAAGTCGTGGCAGAATGACCGCGTCTCCTGCGTCGATTCGACGCGACGAGGCCGGCGCCTTCACCCGAGCATGAAACCGGTGCCGTGCAGATCGTGAAGAACGGCAATCACACTGTCGATCACCGCCGTGTCGGGACTCCCCGCAAGTTCGGCGAGCGTCCCGTGCCCTGTCGCGGTCTGCGCATCGGCTGGTGCCGGCATAGCGTCCGGCAGCTCAGTCGGGTTTGACAGCGTGGTGCCGACCTGGCCGGAACTAAAAACGAAGTTATCGCCAGCGGTCCCGAGCCCTGCAGTTGCGAGCGGCGCTGCACCCACGGTGCCGTCGCCATTGAGATCCTGGTGCAGGGTCGGCTCCAGCGCCTTCAGGCTCGGATCGCTCCCCAACACTTCCGGGGCAGCGGCGAGAGTGGTCACAAAGTTTCCGGTGCTGTCCGTGCTCCAGACGGAATAATGGCCGTTCGCCGAATTCTTCCAGACCACGTCGTAGCCGCCGCCGGACACCTGCTCGGCGGCAATCACCGACCATGTGGTGTAATTAGCCGTGTTCACCGCGGAGCCCGCATATTTCAGGGTGGGCCCGGCGCCGGTCGAGATATTGGTCAGGTAATAACTGCCACCTGATACGACCAGGCTGGTCGAGCCGAGCGCCTCGATCGTAACGGCGGGGACACCGATTGTGCCGTCGCCATTGAGATCCTGATGAAGTGTCGGCTCCAGTGCCTCCAGAGACGGATCGGTCCCCACGACTTCACCGGCAGCGGCAAGCGTCGTCACAAAGTTTCCGGTGCTGTCCGTGCTCCAGACGGAATAATGGCCGTTCGCCGAATTCTTCCAGACCACGTCGTAGC
>NZ_JBXAQU010000005.1:0-184907 GCF_058807535.1 Bradyrhizobium sp. GW821-FHT12B03 | reverse complement strand
CGTCACAAAGTTTCCGGTGCTGTCCGTGCTCCAGACGGAATAATGGCCGTTCGCCGAATTCTTCCAGACCACGTCGTAGCCGCCGCCGGACACCTGCTCGGCGGCAATCACCGACCATGTGGTGTAATTAGCCGTGTTCACCACAGAGCCCGCATATTTCAGGGTGGGCCCGGCGCCGGTCGAGATATTGGTCAGGTAATAATTGCCACCTGATACGACCAGGCTGGTCGAGCCGAGCGCCTCGATGGTGACGCTACTGCTGGCGGGTACGCCAATCGTGCCATCGCCATTGAGATCCTGGTGCAGGGTCGGCTCCAGCGCCTTCAGGCTCGGATCGCTCCCCAGCACTTCCGGGGCAGCGGCGAGCGTGGTCACAAAGTTTCCGGTGCTGTCCGTGCTCCAGACCGAATAATGGCCGTCCGCCGAATTCTTCCAGACCACGTCGTAGCCGCCGCCAGACACCTGCTCGGCGGCAATCACCGACCATGTGGTGTAATTAGCCGTGTTCACCGCGGAGCCCGCATATTTCAGGGTGGGCCCGGCGCCGGTCGAGATATTGGTCAGGTAATAATTGCCACCGGACACGACCAGACTGGTCGAGCCGAGCGCCTCGATCGTAACGGCGGGGACACCGATTGTGCCGTCGCCATTGAGATCCTGATGAAGTGTCGGCTCCAGTGCCTCCAGAGACGGATCGGTCCCCACGACTTCACCGGCAGCGGCAAGCGTCGTCACAAAGTTTCCGGTGCTGTCCGTGCTCCAGACGGAATAATGGCCGTTCGCCGAATTCTTCCAGACCACGTCGTAGCCGCCGCCAGACACCTGCTCGGCGGCAATCACCGACCATGTGGTGTAATTAGCCGTGTTCACCACGGAGCCCGCATATTTCAGGGTGGGCCCGGCGCCGGTCGAGACGTTGGTCAGGTAATAATTGCCACCGGAGACGATCAGGCTGGTCGAGCCGAGCGCCTCGATCGTAACGGCGGAGACACCGATTGTGCCGTCGCCATTGAGATCCTGTTGAAGTGTCGGCTCCAGTGCCTCCAGAGACGGATCCGTCCCCACGACTTCACCGGCAGCGGCAAGCGTCGTCACAAAGTTTCCGGTGCTGTCCGTGCTCCAGACGGAATAATGGCCGCTCGCCGAATCCTTCCAGACCACGTCGTAACCGCCACCCGATACCTGCTCGGCGGCAATCACCGACCATGTGGTGTAGTTAGCCGCGTTCACCAAGGAGCCCGCATATTTCAGGGTGGGCCCGGCGCCGGTCGAGATGTTGGTCAGGTAGTAATTGCCACTGGACATGACCAGGCTAGTCGTTCCGATCGCCTCGATCACGCTCGACATGAAGCTGGAGCTGGCAACCGTACCGTCGGCAAACTGCAAATACTCGACGCCGGTGACGGTATCGGTCCCGTCAGGTGCGCCGCTGCGCAGGTCGGTCAAGGTGAGGGTCAGCGTCGCCGCGTTGTATGAGACCGCGTAGTTGGCCCGGCTGCCCGAATACACCGCCGTGTCGGTGCCGGCGCCGCCGGTGATGGTGTCGTTGCCGCCACCGCCGGTGATCGTGTCGTTGCCGGAGCCGCCGTTCAGCGCGTTCGCGATGGCGTTGCCGACGATGGTGTCATTGCCGGAGCCGCCGATGGCGTTGTCGATGTAGGAGCGCGCATCGTTGTTGTAGAGATAGGCGTTATAGACGTTGCCCGACGCGTAGTGGCCGTTTCCGAGGTTGGCGAGCTGAGCCGACGAGAACAGCGACGCGGCACCTGGATTGAGGTTGATGCTCAGGTTCGTCGTATAGTTCGACAGGTCGTAGGTATCGACGCCGCCACCATCCCAGATCGTCTCGAAGATGCGGTTGGCCGAGCCGCCGGCCCCGCCATTGTCGGCCGGCTGGCCAACGCCGTTGATGAACTCCTGCCCCGTGGTCGGGCTCCAAGTATAGACGGTGGTCCCGCTCTGGGTCGTGTAGTTCGCGCCATACATCGTCTGGAGCGCGAGGATGTCGTTGGCCATATAGGTCTGCGGATACCCATAGGCTTCGTTGGTGTAGCCGGTCAGCGGCCCGCCGACATAGCTGCGATAGCTCATGACGGTGTATTCGCTGTCGTCATGCGCGCTCGGCACCGCGACGTTGGCGACGCCGCCCGTCTCCTGGCTGTGCTTCAGGCCGAGCGCATGGCCGAGCTCATGCAGCGCGGTCGTGAAATAGTAATTGCCGAGCGCTGCCAGCGAGTAGTTGTACGCGGTCCCGAACCATATATCGCCGCCGGGCGCGTAGTTGCCGGGGTAATAGGCGTAGGAGGTCGGATTGGCCGCCGGCGATTGCGCGATCATGATGTCCGCGCCGTTCGTCCCCGCATACTGGATGCTGGCATTGGTGTAGCCGAGGATCAGTCCGATCGCGTAATTGATCGCCGCCTGCATCTGGCTAGGCGCCGAGGCAAAGCCCGACGTGGTCGGCTCAGCGTCGCCGCCGGTGTAGGGATTGGCGTAGTCGCTGGGCGAGTCCGGAAAGCTGTAGGTGATCGTGCCGGACCATTTGACGCCCGACAGCAGACCGTCGATCTCTGCGTTATTGGTCCTGGTGACCGAGACGGCTGTGGCCAAACTAAATCTCCGGGGCAGCTGGCCCCGTTAGATTCGGGGGGCGGGTAGATGATTCTAGCTTGAGAGTTAAACGTTTGGTTTAATTTTGGCGACCAGACCCGGACCCCTTCCACAAGGCCATATTAGCCATCAAATCCCGTAGTCATACGGGCCAGGCCAATGGTGCAGGTTCCGGCTATACGCGTGATTTGCAAGGAAATCATGAAACTAGGTCCACTCTCGGCCGGTCTGTTGGGCGCCCTGGTGGCGCTCGCCGGCCCGGACCATCGCCCCTTTGGAGGACTGCCTGTCATGGTCGGGAAAGCCAGCGCAGACGACAACGGCAAGGCGGCGGCACGCGCGCCCTCGGTTCCACCTGCTCGCGACCCTTCAGCGGCGGTCGCCGAGGAATACGAAGCCGCGCGGCGGGCGGGAACGCGGCAGGCGTTCGAGCTGTTCCTTGCACGCCACGGCGACGACCCGCTGGCCGACCAGGCGCGCGCCGAGCTGAAACGCCTGCCGCGCTGATCCATGTCCCCCCGGTGCGGCCAGCCGTGCCAAGCCAAATCGCGTCAGGCCAGACCCGTCAGGCCAGAACCGTCAGACCTTGCATTTCGACAGGCAGCATCCGCGCCGGCCCAGACCTGCTGCTGGATGCCTTGCCGCATGAGCTTTGGGCACTATGGTAGGCGCGCAATCTGTCCCGGAGCCTCTCAAAATGCCCTTTCCGCATGCCTCGGAAGCCCTGTCGCGCTTCACCGTGCTCGATCTGACCCGTGTCCGGTCCGGGCCCACCTGCGTGCGGCAGCTGGCCGACTGGGGCGCCAATGTCGTCAAGATCGACGCGCTGACCGAGGATGCCGGCGGCGAGCAGCCGGGCGGGCCGCGGCGAGGCTCCGACTTCCAGAATTTGCACCGCAACAAGCGGGCGATGACGCTGAACCTGAAGGACGAGCGCGGGCTCGCCGTGTTCAAGCGCCTCGCCGCCAAAGCGGACGTCGTGGTCGAGAATTTCCGGCCCGACGTGAAGAAGAAGCTCGGCATCGACTATGACAGCCTCGCCAAGATCAACCCGCGCATCGTCTATGGCAGCATCTCCGGCTTCGGCCAGGACGGCCCCTATCACAAGCGGCCGGGCTTCGATCAGATCGCGCAGGGCATGGGCGGGCTGATGTCGATCACCGGCGCGCCGGGCGAAGGCCCGATGCGGGTCGGCATTCCCGTCGCCGACCTCACCGCGGGCCTGTTCTGCGCCATGGGCATCCTCACCGCGCTGCTCGAGCGCGAGGTCTCGGGCAAGGGACAGTGGGTACAGACCTCGCTGCTCCAGGCCCAGATCTTCATGCTCGACTTCCAGGCAGCGCGCTGGCTGATGGAGAAGGAAGTGGCAAAACAGGCCGGCAACAACCATCCGACCAGCATCCCGACCGGCGTGTTCAGGACCTCGGACGGCTACATCAACATCGCCACCACCGGCGGGCGGATCTGGGAGCGCTGCGCGCAGGCGATCGGCGCGCCGGAGCTCTACAGCCATCCCGATTATGCGACGGCCCCTGCCCGCTCGAAGAACCGCGACGCGCTCAATGCCGAGATCGAGAAGCGCACCGTGACGAAGTCGACCGAGACCTGGGTCCGGGAGTTCAACGAGGCCGGCGTGCCCTGCGGCCCGATCTACTCCATCGACCAGATGTTCGAGGACGCCCAGGTCAGGCATCTCGGCATCGCGCAGGACGTGCCGAACGACGAAGACCGCCACATCCGCCTGGTCGGCCAGCCGGTGACGCTGTCGCGTACGCCGAGCAAGATGGTGGCGCGGCCGCCGGAATTCGGCGAGCAGACCGACGAGGTGCTGACGGAGTTCGGCTTCGGCGCCGAGGAGATCGCGGAGCTGCGTCGGCGCAAGGTGGTATGAAAGCGGCCTACGCAGTCGTCTAGATCTTGCGCAAGCCGTCGAAGCGCGTGTCGACATAGTGGCCGCCGGCATCGACCACCCGACAAAGCTCTCCGCCATCATGGTAGAGCAGAACGACCTTGGCGCCCGCCTCGAATTGTCCGGTCGGCGGTCCGCTCGGCGTACCGCGCGAGGCATAGAATGGCTGCGATCTCGCCACCTCGTGGGTGAACTGGTTGGGCGGAGGCGAGATCAGACAGTCGGACGGGATCAATGACGAATCTGGAAGCACGATCACTTCCGGTCGCTTCATGCCCTCCATGATCCGGTTTCCCTGAATTCCAAGAGAAGCCCTGCCCGGCAGGGCCTTGTTGGTCCGTGCTTTGGCCTAGGAGTCGAGGCTCTCGTCGGGCAACGTGATCGGAATCCGCGGGAGCACGATGCCTCTCGGCTTTTCATCATGCGCCGCGGCAAATCCCGCCTCAGCCATACGGAGATGATTGGGCAGTTGATACGACTGGGCAACGTCCATGTTCACCTCATAGCCGAGATCCTGCAAGCTGGCGATCGTCAACCGGCTCATTGGATTGCCGCCTTCATCGACGAAACCGGTCATCAACTCCGCGCCGAAAACAGTGTCGCGCCAATGCGAGTCCACGGTCCCTTCGCCACCTTTGTTTTCGACGGGAACGGGGAGCGGCGTCGCCGAGCCGCGGAGGTGGCCGTATTCGCGCATGGCGTTGGCACCGCGGAATGTCGGATTGTGCGTGCGGACGCCCTTCAGCAATCTCTTGTTCGTCCAGATCGTTCCGATGCCGATCACATGCCCCATCTCGTGCGTGATGACGTCGTTCAGGGTGCCGTCGGCTTCCATGGCGGCGAGATCGGCAATGTCGAATTGCATGTCGCCCGTCGCCGGCAGGAACGCAGCGGTCCCTGCACTCTTCGGGCGCAGGCGGTCCGGCCCGGCCTGACCGAGAACATTTCCGGGGCCGTCGATCTCGGTGCCTTGCGCCGTGATCCGAAGATTGTTGATCCTTTCACCGCCAACCGTGACGTCGGGCAAGTCGCCCACGATGGCGTGGGTCCAACGGTTTGCCGCAAGCTTGAAAGCCGCCTTTTGCTTGGCGGTCAGTCCGCCCAGGAAATGAACTTCGATCGTGTAACCTCGGGCGGCGGCTGCGGCGGCGACCGTGTGCGAAATCTCGGCGCCCTTCTGCGCGCGATAGCGTTCAATGGCCATGACATCCTCCAATAAAATGGATCAAATAAATTTCTATCTATGCTTGCATAGTGATCTCGATCAACGCTGCTGACAAGGGAGAGAAAGCGTCACGGGGCCTGACTGTTTTCACGCCGAACACGCGAAAGCCCGGCGCGACCGCCGGGCTTTCGACTTGCGACCACGCCTTGCGAAACAACCGCTCAGGTCCCGCCGAAGCGGTAGTTCACACCGAAGCGCAGGATGTTGTCGGTGACGTGCGAGCGATAGCCGATCACCAGCGGCGCACCGCTGAGCGCGATCACGGGAGTCGCAAGCGAGCCCGAGACGGTTCCGAGATCGACGTAGAGATATTCGAGCCTGGCGCTCCAATTGTCGGCGAACGCGCCTTCGATACCGGCGCCCGCGCTCCAGCCGAGCTTCGTCGTGCTGCTGCCGAAGCTTGCGGCAACCGGCGTGAACGTGCCGCCGTCGGCGCCGGGGAAGCCGCCGACATTGATCGCGCTCACGCTGCCCGAGGTGGAGACACGGCCATAGGCGAGACCGCCGGTGCCGTAGACCAGCACGCGCGGCATCACGGCGACGCCGAGACGGCCGCGGACGGTGCCGAACCAGTCGAGCTTCTGGGTGAGATTGAACGTAACAGGCAATGCGGGATCGAACGTGTTGTCGCCGCGATGGCCCGGCGTGCAGACGCCGTCCTGCTCGCCGTCCGGCGCACCGGCGCACAGCGCATCGAAACGGCCCTTCTGGCCGCTGCCCTGAAAATCGGCCTCGAAGCCGACCACGAACATTTCGCGCTGCCAGCTGTAGCCGATCTGTCCGCCGCCGGTGACGCCGTTGAGATCGAACGTGCCGGCGCTCGAGCTCAGCAGCGCGCCGCCCCTGCCGTCGATGAAATCGGCCGTGGTGGCCGAGCGGCCCCAGCCATGGCCGACATTGATGCCGGCATAGAAGCCGCTCCAATTGGTGCCGGGATCGACGGCCAGCGGCGGCGCCTTGGTATGGATGTGCGGCACCGCCAGATCGGCGGCGAAGGCACGCGGTGCGAGCAGCATGGAGATCGCCGCCGCGACCAGCAAAGTTCGTGTCATCAATCTTCCCTCGAGACATGGCGTTGCCTGTTCGCCTGCTCGAAAGATGCGCGGGCGATTCAGTGCGGCGACACTAGGAAAGAGCGCATCGCTTCGCGTCCTGCGTTCGAACGTCGGTCGTTCAGAGGACGCGGGCAGCCGATCGCATGCGCGAGGCATGCGCACCCGATCCGGTCGATCTCGAAAGCGCTGCGATTTCAGCGCGGTTTGCCGGCGGGATGAATCCCGCAGGCTGGCGCGAGGGGCTCGAAACAGATCCCATGCGCCCAACTTCGACATTCCGATCGGAGCAGATCAGGCTGCGGATGTGGCACCACCGCAACAAATCGGCTGCACTGCCCGATCGTCGGTCCTGCGCCATTTCCAAGGATCAGGACGGAAACGACAAAGCCCGGCGCGAGCCGGGCTTTGCTTCTTGTTGACGCCTGTTTTGATCTTAGTACTTGGCAACCACCGGGCCAGCAAACTGATAGTTGATGCCGGCGCGCAGGATATGGTCGGTGAAGTGCGACGAGACGTTGGCGCTGATCGGAAGCGCCGGCGACAGCGTGAACGGACCGGACGAGAAGCGGCCGAGATCCATGTAGAGATATTCGAGCTTGGCGCTCCAGTTCTGGGTGATCTTGCCTTCGACGCCCACGCCCGCGGTCCAGCCGACGCGCGTGGTGGAGCTCGAGCCGACCGACGCGATCGGACCGAAGGGCGCGACGGTGCTGAAGCTGGACATGGTGCCCGTGGTCTTGATCTCGCCGAAGGCGACACCGCCGGTACCGTAGAACAGCACCTTCGGGGTGGCCAGGATGCCGACGCGACCGCGAACCGTGCCGAACCACTGGAGCTTCTGGTCGACCGTCAAGGTCGTGCCGGCCAGACCGCCGGGGGGCAGGAATGTAAAGGTAGGAAGACAGGGCCCGGCGCCCGGCGCGATCGGGGCGCCCACGCAGCTATAGCCGGCGCTGCCCTTCTCACCCGACCATTGCAGATCGCCCTCGATGCCGAACACCCAGTTTGTGCTCTGCCAGTTGTAGCCGGCTTGGCCACCGGCGATGCCGCCGTTCATGTCGAACGCGGCACTGGTGATGGAGCCGGCCGGAGGCGCGATCGGCGTGCCGGTCCCGGAGTTGAAATAGGAGACGTCGGTGCGCGAACGGCCCCAGCTGTAACCGCCATTGGCGCCGACGTAGAAGCCGGTCCAGCTCCAGACCGGATCGACCATCACCGGTGCCTTGACGTAGGGCTTGGCCGCGAGATCGGCAGCCAGCGCGCCCGTCGCGAACAGCGACATCGCCGCTGCCATTCCCATCACGATCCGCTTCATGGGCATTTCCCCTTCCCGCACAAATTTGTGATCAAAACATACGTCGGGGGGCGGCCAAGGACTGTGCCGGCTGGGCAACATTTAGAAACAATCGGGGCGTGTAATGCCTAGGACTAACACGACATCGATCCATGCATTTGATTTCAAAGTGATTTCCGCCTAACGCGGAACCTGCTTCGCGCCCTGCGTCAATCCGACACGGGCAAGCAGGCCGTCGATGACCGGCCAAAACAGCAGCACGATCGCCAGCGTCGTGATCGAGCCGACCAGGCCGTTCGACCAGAACACTTTCAGGTTTCCGCCGGAGCCGATCATCGACAGGCGGAAGGCATCCTCGGCGCGGTTGCCGAGCACGAGCGCCAGCGTGAACGGCGCCAGCGGAATGCCGATCTTCTTGAAGACGTAGCCGACCACCCCGAAGCCCAGCATCAGCCAGATGTCGAACATCGCGTTCTGGATCGCATAGGCGCCGATCGCGCAGGACACCACGATCATCGGTGCCACCGCGGCGAACGGCACGCGCAGGATCGAGGCGAAGATCGGCACCGTCGTCAGCACCAGCACGAGGCCGACGACGTTGCCGAGATACATCGAGGCGATCAGGCCCCAGACGAAGTCCTTGTGCTCGACGAACAGCAGCGGGCCCGGATTGAGCCCCCACACCATCAGGCCGCCGAGCAGGATCGCGGCGGTGCCGGAGCCGGGAATGCCGAGCGCCAGCATCGGCAGCAGCGCCGCGGTGCCGGAGGCATGCGCCGCCGTCTCCGGCGCGAACACGCCTTCGATGCGGCCCTTGCCAAAGCTCTCCGGATCCTTGGAGAAGCGCTTGGCGAGATTGTAGCCCATGAAGGACGCCGCGATCGCCCCGCCCGGGGTGATGCCGAGCCAGCAGCCGATGAAGGAGGAGCGCAGCAGCGTCACCCAGTATTTCGGCAGGTCCTTCCAGACGCCGAGCACGACGCGCAGCGAGATGCTCGCCGCGTGGCCGCGCAGCGCCAGGCGCTCCTCCATCGTCAGCAGGATCTCGCTGATGCCGAACAGGCCGATGACGGCGACCAGGAAGTTGATGCCGCGGAGCAGCTCGGCCGAGCCGAAGGTCATGCGCAGATTGCCCGACACCGTGTCCATGCCGATGCCGGCGAGCAGCAGCCCGAGCGACATCGAGATGACCGTCTTGTGCTTGGCCTCGCGCCCGAGGCCGACGAAGGAGCAGAAGGTGAGCAGATACACCGCGAAGAACTCGGGCGGGCCGAACTTCAACGCGAAGGACGAGATCATCGGCGCGAGGAAGGTGATCAGCAGCACTGCGACCAGCGAGCCGATGAAGGAGGACGTGAACGCCGCGGTCAGCGCCTCCGCCGCCCTGCCCTGCTGCGCCATCGGATAGCCGTCGAACGTGGTCGCGACCGACCAGGCCTCGCCCGGAATGTTGAACAGGATCGAGGTGATCGCACCGCCGAACAGCGCGCCCCAATAGATGCAGGACAGCATCACGATCGCCGAGGTCGGATCCATCGTGAAGGTGAGCGGCAGCAGGATCGCGACGCCGTTGGGGCCGCCGAGCCCCGGCAGCACGCCGACGAAGATGCCGAGCACCAGCCCGACCATCATCAGCACGAGCGTCTTCCACGTCAGCAGGACGGCGAAGCCGTGAAACAGGAGACCGAGAGCTTCCATCGTGGAGCCGCCCTAGTGGCCGAAGGCCGCTTCGAGCGGCCCTTTCGGCATGATGACGTCGAACGCGATGTCGAAGGTGACGAACATGATCGCTGTGAACGCGACAGCGGTGAGCAGCGACTTCCACAGCGCGATCTTGCCGACGAGGCGCATGAAGCTCGCGATCAGGAGGAAGCTCGCGACATAGAGACCGAGGAATTGCGTCACCAGGCAGAACAGCAGCGTCGGCACGAACACCGCCAGCACGCGGCGGGCCTGCGCACGCGTGACGAAGCTTCCGGACCCCGGCCGGCGCGCGACCAGCGCCGCGACCAGCCCGTAGAGGCTGCCGCCGCCGAGGATGACGGAGAGATAGAACGGGAAATAGCCGGGCTCGGGCCCGGTTGCGTCCCAGGACGCTCCGGTGCGCCAATTGTCGTAGCCGAGCGTGACCGCCAGCGCGAGCAGCAGGAGGCAGACGAGGATTTCGATCGTGCCGGCGCTGACGACGGAGGGCGAATCGTCTTCAGGCGCGGTCGGATCGTCGACGACGATTTCGAGTTCGGTTTGGGACATGCTCTGCCAAATCAAGTTGCGCTGTCATCATCCGCCTAGTGCGCAATTGCGCACAGGGGCGGATGATCCAGTACGCCGTGCAGAAGCCGTATTCGAGTTCTGTGCAATACTGGATGCCCCGCCTTCGCGGGGCATGACGCGGAGGATGTGCTTACTTCGCGACGAATCCGGCTTCCGTCATCAGCGCCTTGTTGGTGGCATCGTCCTCCTCGAGGAATTGCACCATGTCCTTGCCGGTGAGGAAGATCGGCTTCAACGCCTGCTTTTCCATGTAGTCCTTGTATTCCGAGGTCTGCGTCACCTTGTGGAACAGCTCGACATAGAACGCCTGCTGCTCGGCCGTGACCTTGCCGGGCAGGAACATCGCGCGCAGCATCAGATACTGGACGTCGACGCCCTCCTCCTTGCAGGTCGGGATGTCGGCCCAGGACTGCGTCTCCGTCACCTTGGTGGTGTAGGAGATGCGCTCCTTGTCGAACACGCAGAGCGGGCGCACCTGGCCGGCACGCCAGACTTCGAGGTTTTCGCTGGGGTTGTTGACGTTGGATTCGGTGTGGTTGCCGACGAGCTGGGTCGCGGCCTCGCCGCCGGACTTGTAGGGCAGATAGGAGAATTTCGCGCCGGTCTTCTGCTCCAGGAACACGGTGAGCACGTGATCCTCGCGCTTGGAGCCGGTGCCGCCCATCTTGAACGGCGAACCCGCCGCCTTCGCCGCCTCGACGAATTCCTTCACCGTCTTGGGCCCGGCGCTGTTGTCCCACAGCACGAACTGGTCGAGCGCGATCACCGACACCGGGGTCAGCTCACGCCAGTTGAACGGTATCTTCGCCGACAGCGGCAGCATGTAGATCAGCGAATAGGCGATCAGGACCTTGTTCGGGTCGCCCTCGCCAGACTTCATGTACATCAGCGCTTCCGCGCCCGAGGCACCGCCCTTGAGCGAGACGACGATCGGCTGCTTCATCAGATTGTTCTTCTGGATCGCAGCCTGCATCATCCGCGCCATCTGGTCGGAGGCACCGCCCGCACCGGCCGCCACCACGATCTCGACGGGCTTGCTCGGTTCCCAGCCGGCAAAAGCGGGCGTGCCGCAGAGCGCGGCCACCAGCGTGATTGCCGCCTTCATTCCATGTCCCACTTGCGTCTTCCCTATGTTCTTGTTCGGATTGGAAATTCAGAGTTGAATTCAGCACCCATTGTGCGGGCGAATCCAACCGAGTTCAAGCCACCCAGTGGCATCCCCTTTATGACTTTGGAATGAGACCAGCGCCGCAAATGACGCGGGCCCCCGTGGGGGCCCGCGCCTGAAACCTCGATCCCGGTCGCGACGGTCTACACGACCAGTATGTCGTGCTGGTTGAGCAGCACGCCGCTCTGGACGCTGACCAATGCGACCGCCGCGCCTTGCGTCCCGTCAGCGCTGTAATAGAGCGTCTGGTTACCCGTATCGAAATGGAACTGGGAGAAGCCCGAGAACACATTGTCGCCCGAGGTCTCGAACGTGACGTCCGTCCCCGCCGTCAATCCGCCGCCAAAACCGCTCGCAGAGACGGCGATGCGATCGTGCTCGGTGGTGTTGTTGAAGTCGCCGATCGCGCTCGGACCGGACGGCTGAAGGAAGGCGAAGGTGTCGTTGCCGCCGCCGCCGGCCATGGCATTGCCGCTGGCCGTGGCGATCAGGACGTCGTTGCCGCCGGCTCCGCTCATCGTCTCGGTCCCGTTGGTGGCGATCAGGATGTCATCGCCGCCCGTGCCGGACAGCGCGGTCGCGCCGGCCGCGTTGTTGACGACGGTCGCGGTTGCGGTGTTGGACGAGGTCGTCGTGCCGTCGAAGGTCGTGTAGCTGAACGAGCCGCCGAGCGTCGCGTCGTCGGTGAAGAAGGCATCCCCGAAATTGACGGCATTGCCGCCGGAGCTCGCCGTGATACTGCCGAGCGAGAGGTGGTCGATGGTGTCGGGGTCGGTGTCGTTCAAGGCGAGAGCCCAGTTGGGGATCTCGACCGTTGCGCCGGTGCCGACATCGGTGATGACCGTCTCGCTCGTCGCGGTCGGCGCGTCATTGGTGCCGTTGATGGTGACGGTGATGTCCTGCGTGGTCGATCCGCCATTGTTGTCGGCGATCGTCACCAGATAGTCCTGGGTCAGCGTCTGCCCCTGCGCCAGGAACTGGATGTCGGCGTTGTCGACCGTGAAGTGCCAGCCGACGGATCCGGTGCCGCCGGCCTCGCTGACCGGATCGAGCGAGAACGTGCCGACATAACCGCTGCCGTTCGGCAGGAAGCTCGCGCTGTGCGTATCCCCCGTCTCAGCGTCGGAGAACGACAGCGAGCCTGCCGTCGATTCGGTCGCGGGTCCCGTCGCGGGACTGACGTTGACGGAATCCAGGATCATGCCGGTGGCATCGTCCGCATAGGCAAACAGCAGCTGCGTCGACGACAGCGAGGCGTCGCCGATGAGATCGAAGGAATAGTGGTTGATGCCAGCCGGCACGTGACCAAGCGACAGGATCGTCGCTCCGTCCCACGAGACGGAGAACGGCGTGTTGGAGCCCTCTGGATCGCCCACGATGTCGAAGCTGACGAAATAGTGCTGGCCGGGCGTGGTCGCGACGTTCTGCGACAGCGTTTCCGGACCGCTCGTCGGCAAGAGCTCGACCGAATAGTGGCCGAAGCTGCCGCCGAACTCGAGCTGCGCGACGTGGATGAGGCCGCTGCTCGCCGACCAGTTGGCGAGTGTGCCGGTCTCGAAATCGCCGTTGAGGATCACCGGCGGGCCGGCGTCCTCGGTGACCGCTCCGCTGACATTGGCTGCCGTAACCAGCGGCTTGTCATTGGCGCCGGCGATGTTGAAGGTGAGCGTGGTGGAAGCCTGATGGCCCTGGCCGTCATCGACCGTGAAGGTGAACTGGTCGGTGACGTTGTCGCCAGCGAGCAGCGCGTCGACCGATGAATCGGCGACGTAGCCATAGGAGCCGTCGGTGTTGAGCACCAGCGTTCCATGCGCCCCGGCCACCGAGTGGCCGACATTGGCGGCGCTGCCGTTGACCTCGGTGACGGTCCGCGGCGTGCTCAGATCGACCGGCTGGTTGACGTCGAAGATGGCACCGCTTGCGATGGCCGTGCCGGCATCGGGGGCGACCGTATCGGATGCGGCAATGGTCACCGGTGTCAGGACCAGCGGATCGGCCGCACCGTCGATGGTGACGGTGACGATCTGGGTCGAATTGGTGAAGCCGTCCCAGACGTTGACGTCATATTGCACCGTCAGCGTCTCGCCGACGCTGAGGAAGTCGAGATCGGCATCGGCGATGCTGAAAGTCCAGTCAATGCTGCCGATGCCGGTTCCCGTGGAATCATGCAGCACCGTGGAGAGCGCCGACTGGAGGTCCACCAGCGTCTGGCCCGGAACGACAAAAGCATTGGCCGACCACACCGCCGAATCCAGCACCACGCTGACCGAATGCGTGTCCGACAGATCGACGTCGTTGAAGCTCAGCGTTCCCGTCGGCACCGGGCTCGTGGTGTCCGGCGACTGTGAACCGGTGACGCCCGGCTGCTCGGACAGCGAAGCGGATTCCGGTCCGCTCGTGATCGCCGGCGCGTCGTTGGCGCCGGTGATGACGACGGAGACGGTCTGCGTCGAATTGGTCGAGCCGTCGGCGACCTTGATGATGTAGTTCACCGTCAGCGTCTCGTTGAACGCAAGATAATCGAGGTCCTTGTCGGGAATCGCAAAATTCCAGTCGATGCTGCCAGAGCCGGTGCCGGTGGAATCGTTCAGCACCGTCGTCAGCGCCGCGGCGAGATCGGCCTGCGTCGCCGCCGGCGGCGTCGGCCCGGAGCTCGAGTCCAGCGTGACCGTCACCGTATGCGTGTCGCTGGTGTCCTGGTCGGTGAAAGCGAGCGTGCCCGCGGGGGTCGTCGGCGTCGTATCGAGCGCAGACGAGCCGGTGGTGGCATCCTGCTCGGCCACGGTGGAGGATTCCGGTCCGCTCGTGATCACGACCGGATCGTTGACGCCGAGGATGGTGATGGTGACGTCCTGGGTCGTCAAGCCGCCGTGACCATCGTCGACCGCAACGTGATAGACGAGCTTGAGCGTCTCGCCGCCGTTGAGGAAATTGGCGGAGGAATTGGGGAACGCGAAACTCCAGTCGACCTCGCCGATCAGATGGCCGGTCGAATCCTGGAGCGAGGTGCCGAACGCGGCCAGCAGCTGCGCGTTGGTCAGGGGTATCGCACCGCCGCCCGAGCGGGTCGCGGTGACCGTCGTCGAGACGGTGTGGGCGTCGGCGAGATCGATGTCGGTGAAGACCAGGCTGTCATGGGCGGTGAGATTTCCGCCCGGATCGACGTTGTCACCCTCGACGAGCGCGGCCGATTCCGGGCACGACAGGAACACCGGCTTGTCGTTGGTGCCAACCACGGTGACCGTGACGGTCTGGGTCGAGACACCGCCGGCGTGGTCGTCGAGCTGAATCGTGTAGGTGATGTCGAGATGCTGGCCTGCCGCGAGATAGTCGAAGGCGAGATCGGGCGCGGAGAACGTGGTGTTGATGGTGCCGGTCGAGGAGCCGGACGTCTTGACGACGTTGTCGACGTGGAAGAACGCCATCAGCTCGGCGTTGCCAAACGGGCCCGGCAGCAGGCCTGCCGTAGCGCCGGATGCGGACACGCCGGTCACGGTCGCGGTGTGGCCGGTGTTGGCGAGGTCGTCGTCGGTGAAGTTGAGCGCGACGTGAACCGTGTCGGGCGAAAGCGACAGCGTCTGGTTGGTCTGCTCGGTGACGGTCGCGGCCGTCGTCATGTTGATCACAGGCTTGTCGTCGGTGCCGGTAATGGTGATCTTGACGGTCTGGATCGCGAAGCCGCCATGGTTGTCGGCGACCTTGACGTCGTAGACCAGGACCAGCGTCTGGTTCTTGGCGAGGAAATCGAAATCCTGGTCCTGGTCGCTGAAGCTCCATTTGAGCTGGCCGTTGCCGTTTGAATCACTGAGAATCTGCGACTGCATCGCGGTCTGGAAATGCGCCAGCGAGGCCGCAGGAACGACCGTTCCGCCCGATACCGCCGCGGAATGCAGCGTCGCGGTCGTCGTATGGGTGTCGGTCTTGTCGCTGTCCTTGAAGCTCATCGTTCCCGACAGCGTGTGCAGCGTCGTTGAATCGTTGAGGTTGGCAAATTCGGTGAAGCTGCCCGTCGCGGATGACGAGGTGAAAACCGGCGTGTGGTTGGTCATGGAAAAATCCCTGCCTGCGTTGCCATGAAGGCGCCGCCGCATGGCGGCGCGGCGACGTGACTAATCGGTCTGAGAAATCAGACGTGACTCGACGGTCTTGACTCAAGATTCCCGGTAAGGGTCTTGGCTTTGGGGTCTTGGCCTAGGGTTCTCGGCTTAAGAGCTTTGGCGTGTTCGCAAGGCCGTGCCTGGCGTCGGGATGGTCAGCAGCAATGAAATTTCTGGCGCGGCTCGCGTCGTCGAAAACTAGTTCGCTACTTCTGCAGTCCAATTTCAGTTCAATGACACCGGCTTCCGTAGATCGGCCGGGACGCTTCACACAATCCAAGTTGCCCAATTCGACGGGCCTCAAATCACCCGGCCGATCCGCTGTCTCAAAAAACGAGACAGTGGAATGCAACCTCCACGATCTTATGCCCGAGCTCGTCGCGCCGTCAACGTGAACGCGCAGGCGCGCACGCACACACGCAACTGCGGTTCCGGAGCACGGAACCGCTTGACAGATTTGCGACAATCGAAGCCGGGCTGGGCGGCCGACGATTGACGTCGGCGATCGCGTCCGCCTGTTTGCACCGCATCGACCAGCGGCGCAAAAAGGCAAAAGACCTGCGTTACCTGCCCTTCCAGACGGGCGTGCGCTTGTTGAGGAAGGCGTCCATGCCCTCGCGGAAATCTTCGCTCATATAGGCCTTGAGGATCAGGTCCTCGCCCTCTTCGCGCGACAGCGTGCGGCGAATACGGCGGACCGCTTCCTTGGTCGCCTCGAGCGTGAGGGGCGCGTGGCTTGCGACCAGCTTTGCGGTCTCGTCGGCACGGCGCTGCAGCGTTTCGACATCCGGGACGATCTCGGTGAGCAGGCCGAGCGCCAGCGCTTCCGGCGCCTCGACCAGACGCGCCTTGAAGATCATATCCTTGGTGCGCGCAGGTCCGACCAGCGAGACGACGCGGCTGATGTTGGACATCGACAGGCAGTTGCCGAGCGTGCGCGCGATCGGAAAGCCGATCCGCGTCGTCTCAGTCCCGATGCGGAGGTCGCAGCAGGCCGCAATGCCGGCGCCGCCGCCGGTGCAGGCCCCGGCGATCGCAGCGATCACGGGCACGCGGCACTGTTCGAGCGTGCCGAGCACGCGGTCGATGCGGGCCTCGTAGTCGAGCGCGTCCTGCGCGGTCTTGAACGCACGGAACTGGGAAATGTCGGTGCCGGAGGCGAACGCCTTGTCACCGGCGCCGGTCAGGATCAGCGCCTTGATCGAGCGGTCGGCGTTGATCTCCTGACAGATCTCCGCCATGCGGTCATACATGGCGAAGGTCATTGCGTTGCGCGCCTGCGGGCGGTTGAAGGTGATCCGCGCGATGCCGTCCGTGACGGAGTAGAGCAGGTCTTCGTTGGTCGTCGTCGGTGCGTTCATCGCGCGTTCTTTCAGTTCACAGGAGTTACTTCAGGCCACCTGAGCGTTCAAGCGACCTGGGCTTTGGCCATCGGCACCACGTCGCGTCCCTTCAGGACGTCCATGGCCGCCAACACGCCGCCGCTCCGGTGCGGGATCTTTGCAAGATCCAGGCCCATCTCGACGCCGGCGAGCGTACCCATCAGCATCAGATCGTTGAAATGGCCGATATGGCCGATGCGGAACACCTTGCCCTTGACCTTGTTCAGGCCGGTGCCGAGCGACATGTCGAAGTTTTCCAGCACCACCTTGCGGAAGGCGTCGGCATCGTGCCCCTCGGGCACGCGTACGCCGGTCAGCGCCGGCGAATGCGCGGCGGGGTCGGCGCACTGCGTCTCCAGGCCCCAGACCTTGACCGCGGCACGCGTCGCCGCGCTGTGGCGCTTGTGGCGAGACCAGACGTTCTCCAGCCCCTCCTCTTCCAGCATCTTGACCGCTTCACGCAGGCCGTAGAGCAGATTGGTCGCGGGCGTATAAGGGAAGGTGCCGAGCTTGTTGAAGGAGATGACCTCCTGCCAGTCCCAGTAGGAGCGCATGCCGGGGTTGGCCTTGGCGACCGCAAGCGCCTTCTCCGAGACGGCATTGAAGCCGAGGCCGGGCGGCAGCATCAGGCCCTTCTGAGAGCCGGCGACCGAGACGTCGATGCCCCACGCGTCATGCTCATACTCCATCGAGCCGAGGCCGGAGATGGTGTCGACCATCAGCAGCGCCGGATGTTTTGTGCGGTCGAGGATCTTGCGCACTTCCGCGGGCGGCGTCACGCAGCCGGTCGAGGTCTCGTTGTGCACGACGCAGACCGCCTTGATCTTGTGCTGCTTGTCGGCGACGAGCCGCTGCTCGATCTCGGCGAGGTCGGCGCCATGGCGCCAGTCGCCCGGGATGAAGTCGACGTCGAGTTTGAACTTGTCGGCGATGCCGCGCCACAGCACGGCGAACTGGCCGGTCTCGCACATCAGGACCTTGTCGCCGGGCGAAAACACGTTGACCATCGCCGCTTCCCAGGCGCCGGTGCCGGACGAGGGGAAGATGATCACGGGCTGCTTGGTGCGGAACACACGCTGCATCGCGGCAAGCACGGCGAAACCGAGCTCGGCGAACTCCGGACCGCGGTGGTCCAGCGTCGGCATGTCCATCGCCCGCAGCACCCGGTCGGGCACGTTGGTCGGTCCTGGAATCTGTAGGAAATGCCTTCCAGTATGCACGGTCATCGGCGTCCTTCCCGGTCTTGCCTTGATTTTGATGGCCGCCGAATAGCACCATTTGACCGGCTTGTCCCCTCTCGGGAGGGTATCGTCAATGCACAAGAAGCAGGGCTGGGGCCGGCCTGGACGGCCTACCGCAGCGCACAAGTATCTACGTTGGCCTGTACGAAGAATCCTCGGGAGACTATTTTTTTCCGCTCCCTCGTGCGCGCTTGCTGACCACGTCAAATACTTTGCTGCCGCCAACCAAGGCGGCAATGACTGTGGTACCGACGGTCATATTCGCACCGGCCCATCCTAGCGCCGCCACGCCGCCGGTTAGGAACGGTATTCTTACCGACCAGTCGATGGCCTCGTCCTGATTCTTAAGCCACCATCTAGTAACCCCTTCGCCAACGCTCTCGACGACCTTGGCCGCCTTCGTTAGCTTTTTCGGTTGACGAGATGTCCCGAGTTCAATCAGCGAGGCTGCAATCTTTGTGAACCCATCTGCAAATATTTGCAGAAGCTCACGCTGCTTCATGTAGTTGCTAAGCCTATCGGGCTCGTTAGGACGTTCGGAGTCCAATTTCTCAATTTCTTCTAACGCCACGCGAGCAAGTGACTGAGCAAGACGCAAGATTTCAGCTTGGTCCTGCTGGATACGCTGGCCAATTTTGACATCAGCGGACATCTCAGTGTGAGAAGCTGGAGCACGATCCACGTCATGGAGCCGCTCATCGGCGACATCAATGATAGCAGTCAACGCGCGCAGGAAATTCGCAAGCTTCGGCCGCCTCCTGTCTCTGACTAGTGTTGAAAAAAAGCTATCGCCCAGACCGGCACGCTGAGCCAATTCGGGATTCGAGACATAAAGGGTCATGCTCGCATTGTTGGCTAGCTTATAGAGCCGGCGACACTCTTCATCCCCGTACGAACCGATTGAGATCACTCTCCTCAATTCTGTTGCTTCCAATCGGAGCGCTCTAACCCTTGCAATCAGGTGCGGCTGATCCGGTTGTAAGCGGGCCGACAGGGGGAAATCATCCGCTCTCTTTTCTGCTTCCGTCAAAATGGTCTCATATACAATGAGGGATACGTCGCGATCGGGAGCTTAGTACTCTCTTGAAAACGGCCTCTTCCGGATTTGCGTGAGCCGAGAGGATATTTCACCACTCTTTGCCTGTCCAAAATGCCTACCGGACCACGAGCGCAACACGCATTGCGACGCGATAAATTCGATGCTTAACCAAAGGACTGATCTCGATCCCTAAAGGCCGGCCCCGATATCGTCCCCTGCGCTCAATTACAATTTACGCGCGAGATCGGGAGGCTCCAATAGCCGACATGGCTGTCTCCCCAGTTATCCAGTAAGAACGCTCTCGGCCCGGAAGCCGCCCCCTATTCCGCCGCCACCACGTTTCCGGACGGCACCCTCCCCTCGGCCTCCGCGAACGGCCGCTCCGGGTGCATCAGGAAGGCCGAGACGCCGCCGAGCAGCAACAGCCCCATCGACATCAGGAACGGCAGGTACCAGTTGCCGGTCGCGTCGATCACAAAGCCCGCGACCAGCGGGGAGACGATGGCGGCGAAGGCCGAGCCGGTGTTCATGAGTCCCGAGGCGGTGCCGGAATATTTCGGCGCGATGTCCATCGGGATCGACCACATCGGGCCGATCACGAGCTCGGCGCAGAAGAAGCCCGCCGACAGGCACAGCGCGACGACGGTGATGTCGTGGACGAACAGGATCGGAAACAGCGAGAGCAGCGCCCCCGCAAATCCCGCAACGGTGACGCTGAGCCGCGCCAGGCGGACATTGCCGGTGCGGTCGAGAATCTTGTCCGACAGCACGCCGCCGACGCTGTCGCCGACCACGCCGGCGAAAAACACGCCGGAGGCGAACAAGGCCGAGTTCTTGATGTCGAGGCTGTAGTTGTTCTTGAAGAACAGCGGCAGCCAGTTGAGGTACAGCCACAGGCACCAGCCGTAGCAGAAATAGGTCAGCGTCACCGGCCACATCCGGCCGAGCAGCGGGCCCCACGGCACGCGTGGCCGCTCGCCGGTCGGGCGCGGCGGCAACGCCGCAAGCTCGGCTTCAGTGATGGAGGCGTGTTCCTTCGGCTCGTTGCGGAAGTACCAGACCCAGATCACGCCCCAGACGAGGCTGACGAAGCCGAGCACGACGAAGGCGCCGCGCCAGGTCAGCCAGAGGATCAGGAGAGCCACCAAGGGCGGCGTCACGGCATTGCCGAGCCGGGCGAAGGAATGGGTCAGCCCTTGCGCGAAGCCGCGGCGGTTCGCCGGCGTCCAGTACTGCATCGCGCGCGTCGCGGTCGGGAATGTCGCGCCCTCGCCGAAGCCAAGTGCGAAGCGCGCGATGAACAGCGCGAAGAGACCGTTGACGAAGCCGGTCATGATGGTCGCCGCCGCCCAGATCATGCCGCACCAGAACAGCGTCTTGCGCGGCCCGAAACGATCGCCGACCCAGCCGCCGATCACCTGGAACAGGAGATAAGGATAGGCGAAGGCCGAGAAGACGAGACCGAGCTGGGTGTTCGACAGGCCCAGCTCCTTCTGGATCTCGCCCGCCGCGGTGCCGATATTCACCCGGTCGACATAGGTGATGAAATACATCGCGCAGAGCATCGCCAGCACGACGTGCGTCGCCTTGAACCTGATACCCATCTCCACCCTCCCTGATTGTCTTTTTATGATTGCCGTCCGCGTGTCCCGCGCGATCTAGGTGCCGACCACCTTCAGGTGCGGCGAGGCGTTGCCCTGCGGGCGCTGCTCCAGCAGCTTCATCGCGACATCGACGCCGCCGGAGCGATGCGGCACGCCCGCAACCGACAGGCCCATCTCCACGCCGGTGAGCGCGCCGAGCAGCGTGAGCGCATTGCATTCGCCGAGATGGCCGATGCGGAAGACCTTTCCGGCGACCTTGGAGAGGCCCGAGCCGAGCGACATGTTGTAATTGTCGAGCACGATCTTGCGGAACTGATCGGCATCATGGCCCGGCGGCATCAACACCGCCGTCAGTACCGGTGAGAATTCTGAAGGCTCCTGGCAGAGCACTTCGAGGCCCCAATGATTGACCGCGGCGCGTGTGGCTGCCGCGAGCCGCTGGTGCCTCGCAAAAACGTTGTCGAGCCCCTCTTCGAGCAGCATCGCGATCGCCTCGCGCAGGCCGTAGAGCAGATTGGTCGCCGGCGTGTAGGGGAAGAAACCCTTGGCGTTCGGCTTGAGCATCTCCTCCCAGTCGAAATAGGAGCGCGGCATCTTGTTGGTCTTGGACGCGGCCAGCGCCTTCTGAGAGATCGCGTTGAAGCCGAGGCCGGGCGGCAGCATGAAACCCTTCTGCGAGCAGCTGACGCTGACGTCGACCTTCCACTCGTCGTGGCGGTAGTCGACCGAGCCGAGCGAGGAGATGGTGTCGACCATCAGCAGCGCCGGATGGCCCGTGCGGTCGATCGCGGCGCGGATCTCGGCGATGCGGCTGGTCGCGCCGGTCGACGTCTCGTTGTGCACGACCATCACTGCCTTGATCGTGCGCGCCTTGTCCTCGGTGAGCTTCGCCTCGATCAATGCGGGGTCGGCGCCACGGCGCCAGTCGCCGGGCACGAAGTCGACCTCGATGCCGAAGCGGCCCGCCATCTGCCGCCACAGGGTGGCGAAATGGCCGGTCTCGACCATCAGCACCCGGTCGCCCGGCGACAGCGTGTTGACGATTGCGGCCTCCCAGGCGCCGGTCCCCGAGGATGGGAAGATCACGACCGGCCCCTTGGTCTGGAAAATTGTCTGGCTGCCCTCCAACACGGTGCGGCCGAGCTCGCCGAATTCGGCGCTCCGGTGATCGATGACCGGCATGTCCATGGCGCGCAGGACGCGCTCGGGGACCGGGCTTGGACCCGGAATCTGAAGGAAATGGCGTCCCTGGTGCATAAAAACCTCCCTGTCGGCGGATTCTGGCCGGCTCTGCCGACTATTTTGCATTCATTTTTTGTCCTTTCAATCGAAATTTGGTATTCGATTGTGGACGTCGACGCGACCAAACGGGCAAACTACTGTGCTGCAAATGAAATCCACGATTCCCGACACCGGGGTTCCGATCACCCCGCCCGCCGCAAACGGCGGCGACCGCCAGGAGGCCTCGCTTCACGGCGAGATCCTGCTGCGGCTGCGCGACTACGTGGTCGAAGGCAACATCCCCGACGGCGCGCGCGTTCCCGAGCGGCAGCTCTGCGAGATGTTCGGCATCTCCCGCACGCCGCTGCGCGAAGCCTTGAAGGTGCTCGCCGCCGAGGGCCTGATCGAGCTGCTGCCGAACCGCGGCGCGCGGGTGCGCCAACTCAGCCAGCGCGATCTCGAGGAACTGTTCGACGTCATGGCGGGCCTGGAAAGCCTCGCCGGGCGCCTTGCCTGCGAGGCCATTACCGATGCGGAAATCACCGCGATCGAGCAACTGCATTACGAGATGTACGGCCACTACCTGCACCGCGACATGCACGGCTATTTCCAGACCAACCAGCGCATCCACGAGAGCATCGTCGCGGCCGCGCGCAACGAGACGCTGAAGACCTCCTACGCCAACTTCGCGGGGCGAATCCGCCGCGTCCGCTACTCCGCCAATTTCGCCCGCAAGCGGCAGCGCTGGGCGGAAGCCATGCGGGAGCACGAGGCCATTCTCGATGCCCTGCGCCGCCGCGCCGGCAGCGAGCTCAGCGACATCCTGTTCCAGCACCTGCGCAACAAGCGGGCGGCCGCCATCGAGCACCTGACCGAGCCCCACGAGGACGCGCCGACCTCGCCTTGAGGCGGTCGGCTTGCTCCTTTTGAATTCATAATATAATCGGTCGTAAACAATAATGAATAACCCAGCAAGGCATAGGCCTCGCTGGGTCAGTCCGGGATCAGGGATGACAAACGCCTCCTCGCTCGAACGGCGCCTGCGGTCGGAATTGACCGGCGACGTGCTGTTCGACCCCTTCAGCCGCGGCCGCTACGCCACCGACGCCTCGTTCTACCAGATCGTGCCCTCAGGCGTGGTCGTGCCCAGGAGCATGGACGAGGCCCTGAAGGCCCTGGCGATCGCTCGCGACGAGGGGCTGAAGGTCACCCCGCGCGGCGGCGGCACCTCGCAATGCGGCCAGACCGTCAATGACGGCCTCGTGGTCGATCTCTCCAAGCACCTGAACCGCATCCTGTCGCTCGACGTCGCGAACCGCACCTGCGTGGTCGAGCCCGGCATCGTGCTCGACGACCTCAACCGCCAGCTCAAAAAGCACGGCCTGTGGTTTCCGGTCGACGTTTCCACCGCGTCGCGCGCCACCATCGGCGGCATGGCCGGCAACAATTCCTGCGGCGGCCGCTCGCTTCGCTACGGCACCATGCGCGACAACACGCTGTCGATGGAGGCATCCCTCGCCGACGGCACGCTCGGCCGCTTCGGCGAGGTCTCGCGCGATCTGTCCGATGTTGACGCGGGCGACAAGGCTCGGGCGCTATTCCGCGACATGCTCGATCTCGGCACCCGCGAGGCCGAGGAGATCGCGGCACGCTTCCCAAAGGTGCAGCGCCGCGTCGGCGGCTACAATCTCGATGCGCTGGTGCCGCGCAACGCGCCCAACAACATGGCGCATCTGCTGGTCGGCTCCGAGGGCACGCTGGCCTTCACCACCAAGGTCGAGCTGAAGCTCTGGCCTGTCATCCGCAACAAGGCGCTGGGGGTCTGCCATTTCGGCAGCTTCTACGAGGCGATGGATGCGGCCCAGCATCTCGTCAAACTCAAGCCGATCGCGGTCGAGCTGGTCGACCGCACCATGATCGCGCTCGGCCGCGACATCGCGATGTTCAGGCCAATCATCTCGGCTGCCATCAAGGGCGATCCGGACGCCGTCCTCGTGGTCGAATTCGCTGAAGAAGATCAGGCCGACAATCTGGCGCGCCTCAAGCAGCTTGGCGAGCTGATGGGCGATCTCGGCTTCGGCTGGAACAACGACACGCGCAAATGGGGCGGCGTGGTGGAGATCACCGAGCCGGCGCTGCAAGGCGGCATTGCCGATTTCCGCGCGGCCGGTCTCAACGTCATGATGTCGATGAAGCAGGAGGGCAAGCCGGTCTCCTTCGTCGAGGACTGCGCCGTGCCGCTGCCGCATCTGGCCGACTACACCGCGCGGCTGAACGAGGTGTTTGCCAAACACGGCACCAGCGGCACGATGTACGCCCACGCGTCGGAGGGCTGCCTGCACGTGCGCCCGGTGCTGAACCTGAAGCTGGAGAAGGACGTCAAGGCGATGCGCGCCATCGCCGAAGAGGCCTTCGCCATGGTGCGCGAATACAAGGGCTCGCATTCCGGCGAGCATGGCGACGGCCTGGTGCGCTCGGAATTTCACGAAGCGATGTTCGGCGAGCGTCTCGTCGCCGACTTCAGGGAGGTGAAGCACCGCTTCGATCCCGACGGCGTGCTCAATCCCGGCAAGATCGTCGATGCGCCGAAGATGGACGATCGCTCGCTGTTCCGCTTCAAGCCCGACTATCGCGTGGGCGAGCTGAAGACGAAACTCGACTGGTCGGCCTATCCTGGCGCCGGCGGCGGTTTCCAGGGCGCCGTCGAGATGTGCAACAACAACGGCGCCTGCCGCAAGCTCGAGGGCGGCGTGATGTGCCCGTCCTACCGCGCGACGCGCAACGAGAAGGACGTGACGCGGGGGCGCGCCAACACGCTGCGGCTTGCGATCTCCGGCCAGCTCGGCCCCGATGCGCTCGCCTCCGACGAGATGATGGAAACGCTCAAGCTCTGCGTCTCCTGCAAAGCCTGCCGCCACGAGTGCCCGACCGGCGTCGACATGGCCAAGATGAAGATCGAGGTGCTGGCCGCGCGCGCCGCCAGCCACGGCCTGACGCTGCGCGACCGTCTGGTCGGGTACCTGCCGCGCTACGCCGGCCTCGCCGCGCGCGTCGCGCCGCTGGCGAATTTGCGCAACCATAGCCCGCTGCTGCGAAAGCTGTTCGAGCGCCTCGCCGGCATCAGCGCGCGCCGGGCGCTGCCCGCCTTCCGCAGCGACGTGTTTGCGCCGCCTGCGGAAGCGGTCGGTCCGGAAAGCGGCCGCGAGGTCGTGCTGTTCGCCGACACGTTCAACCGCATCTATGAGCGCGAAAACCTCGACGCCGCGCTGCGCGTGCTCGCGGCCGGCGGCTATCGCGTGCATTTGCCGAAACCTGTGAGCGGCAGCCGGCCGCTGTGCTGCGGGCGCACCTTCCTCTCGGCCGGTCTCGTCGATGAAGCCAAGACCGAGCTCGACCGGCTGGTGGCCGCCTTCGCGCCGTTTGCCGCACGCGGCGTGCCGATCGTCGGCCTCGAGCCAAGCTGCCTGCTGACGCTGCGCGACGAGCTTTCATCGCTGCGCAAGGATGATGACGCCAAGGCCATCGGTGCCCATGCGCTGACCTTCGAGGAATTCCTGGTGCGCGAGGCTGCGGCCGGCCGGCTGCAATTGCCGCTCGGCACCGTCGCCGAGAAGGCCGTGGTGCACGGCCATTGCCATCAAAAATCGTTCGGCGCCTTCAAGCCGGTCGAGCAGGTGCTGCGGCTCGTGCCCGGCCTTGAGGTCGAGACCATCGAGTCCAGCTGCTGCGGCATGGCCGGCGCCTTCGGCTACGGCGCCGAGACCTACGATGCCTCGATCGAGATGGCCGAGCTGTCACTGCTGCCCGCCGTGCGACGCGCCGACCAGGCGACGCTGGTCGTCGCCGACGGCACCTCCTGTCGGCACCAGATCCACGACGGCACCAAGCGCGAGGCGCTTCACGTCGCGCGCGTGCTGGCGATGAGCCTCGATCGCGCCGAAACGAATTCCACGTCTCTCACTGAAAAGGAACCCAGCCATGGCTGACCTCACGCTCGACACTGCCCGCAAGATCCTCGACGCCGCCTTCGCCAAGTCCACCGAGCTGAAGCTCAAGCCGCTGGTCGTCACCATTCTCGACACGCGCGGCGTGCTCAAAATCGCCGCCGCGCAGGACGGCACCAGCCTGATGCGCGCCGAGATCGCCCACGGCAAGGCCTATGGCGCTCTCGCCATGGGCATGGGCTCGCGCGCGCTGTATCAGCGCGCCCAGGAGCAGGCCTATTTCATCGATGCGGTGAACACGATCGCCAAGGGCGCGCTGGTGCCGGTCCCCGGCGGCGTGCTGATCATGGATGGCACGACCTTGCTCGGCGCCGTCGGCGTGTCCGGCGACACCTCCGACAATGACGAGGCCTGCGCGGTGGCGGGCATCCAGGCGGCGGGGTTGAAGGCAAATGCGGGGTAGTCGTCCCAGAGCGCATCACATTGAACCATCACCGTCACCCTGAGGTGGCCGCTTCTTCAGCGGCCCTCGAAGGGCGACGGCCCGGCTCCATCTCGGCCGTGCATCCTTCGAGGCTCCCGGCGCGATGCCAGACGCACCGCGCCACTCGCACCTCAAGATGACGGATCAAACAGCAGCCCTTCTCTCACCGCCCCGTCCAGACCGGCTTCCTCTTCTCGCTGAACGCCTTCAGGCCCTCTTTCGCGTCCTCGGTCATCGCCAGCAGCGCGATCTGGCTTTCGGTGTAGGCGATGCTCTCGTCGAACGACATCGAGGCGATCGCGCGCATGGCGTATTTGCCGCGGCGGATCGCGGTCGGGGATTTGTCGACGATGCGGCCGATCAGCCAGTCGACCTTGGCATCGAGCTCGGCCGCAGGCACGACATGGTTGAGCAGGCCCGCACCCAGCGCCGCTTTCGCATCGAACGGCTCGCCGGTCAGCGCCCATTCGTTGACGAGGCGCGGCGGGGCGATGCTCTGCAACAGGCTCAGGACCTGCATCGGGAATACGCCGACCTTCACCTCCGGCAGGCCGAAGATGACGTGATCGGCGGCAACCGCCATATCGGTCATGCAGAGCAGCCCCATGCCACCGGCCATGCAGACGCCGCCGACCCGCGCAATCGCCGGTTTGGTGGCGTTCTGTGACAAACGTAACAGATCGGCATAGTCGACATTTGGTCTGGAATGATCCATCGCGAAAGCCGCGCCGGAATTCTGCAGATCGGCGCCGGCGCAGAACGCCTTGTCGCCCGCGCCCGTCAGCACGATGACGCGGACGTCCTTGTCGTCATGTGCGTCGCGATAGCCTTTGGTGATGCCGGCGATGACGTCGCCGTTCAGCGCGTTGCGTTTCTCCGGCCGGTTGATGGTGATCCAGAATGCCTGCCCGCGCTTCTCGGAGATGACGGCTGTGGTGTCGGTCATGGTACGCTCGCTTCCTTGCTCCCGTTTTGCCGCCATTTGCGGCAGGTCGGGCGGCAGGCGCAAGGGCATTCTGCAGCGCGATGTCACCATAGCGTGTGGGCGCAACTTCGCTTGCCGATTGAATTACCGGCCACGATCTCTATCCTGACCAGAGATTTTGATCACCGATGAGCCATTTCATGCGCACCACCATTGCATTGCTGCTGGCAGGCCTGATCGCGGTGTGCGGCGGCACCGCGGGCCGTGCGGCGGATGCGGAAAAACTCGCGCTGGTGATCGGCAACGCGAAATACCCCGACAACGAATTCGTGCTCAACGACGCCGCCAACGACGCGCAGGCCGTCGCCGACGAGTTGAAGCGCGCCGGCTTCATCGTCGACCGGCAGGCGAACCTCACGAGCGACGCGATGCGGCAGGCGCTGGATCGCTTCTATGCCCGCATCGAACGCGGCGCGGTCGCGCTGATCTTCTTCGACGGCTTCGGCATCCAGTCCAACCGGCAAACCTACCTGCTGCCCGTCGACGCGCAGATCTGGGCCGAACCCGACGTGTCGCGCGACGGCTTCAGCCTCGACACCATTCTCGCCGAAATGAACACACGCGGTGCCGCGATCAAGATTGCCCTGATCGACGCCTCCCGCCGCAACCCGTTCGAGCGGCGCTTCCGCCGCTATTCGGCCGGCCTTGCGCCGGCGATCGTGCCGAGCAATTCGCTGGTGCTCTATTCGACCGCGCTCGGCGCGGTCGCGCCGACCGGCAAGACCGATCGCAGCCTGTTCGTGGCCGAGCTGCTGCGCGAGATGCGCGCGCCGAACATCAGCGCCGAACAGGCGTTGACCAACACCAAGAACGGCGTGGTCGCCGCCACCAACCGGGAGCAGGTGCCGTGGCTGTCGTCCTCGCTGACGACGGAATTCTCGTTTGCCGGACTGGTGTCGCGACCGCCCGACGACAAGCCGTCCGACCAGGCACCGAGCAAGTCCGAACCGCAGAAAACGGCGCCGCAGAAGCCTGTCTGCGAAGTGCCGCAAGCAGAGCCTACCCCGAGTGCGGACGACCTCGCGAGAGACCCTGTCATCGCCGATCTCAGCCGCAAGATCGCGGCCAACGCCAACGATACCACCTCGCGCTACAAGCGCGGCCAGGTCTACGCGATCAAGCACGCCCACACGCTCGCCATGCAGGATTTTGACGCGGTGATCAGCCGCTCCCCCAGGGATGCACAAGCACTGAACAACCGCTGCTGGACACGCGCTGCGACCGGCGACCTGCAAGGCGCGCTCGCCGACTGCAATCTGGCGCTTCAGCTCGATCCCGGCTTGAGCGATGCCTTCGACAGCCGCGGGCTCGTCAACCTCAAGCTCGGCCGAACCGCGGACGCGATCAAGGACTACACCGACGCGATCCAGCGCAATCCGCGCTCCTCGTCCTCGCTGTTCGGCCGCGGCATCGCCACCCGCAAGAGCGGCGGCGACGGCGCGAACGACATCGCGCTGGCGAAATCCATGGATCCCAACATCGCGAAGGAGTTTGCGGGCTACGGCGTCACGGAGTGCACGCCTTAGGCAGCAGCCGCTTTCCTGATCCAGACCTTATTGTCGTGGAATGCAGCGCCGCCGATCGGCGCCACCGCTTCGGCACCCGTCAGCATGTTGATGCCGCGGCCGCCGACATGATTCTTGTTCGGATGAACGGACTCCGCGATCAGGACGCCGCGCCGCACGCCCTCGAACAAGGTCGCAATCAGCGTGGTCTCGCCGCGGGTGTTGCCGAGCGTCACGGCCTCGCCGTCGGCGATGCCGAGCGCGGCTGCGTCCAGCGGATGGATCATCACGCTCGCCTTGCCTTCACGCGCCTGCGAAGACGGCGTCTCGTTGAAGGTGGTGTTGAGGAAGCTGCGCGAGGGGCTGGTGGCAAGCCGGAACGGATGGGTCTGGTCGGCGTGCTCGATCACCGCCCAGTGGTCCGGCAACGACGGCATCCGGTCGACGTCGCCCATCGTCTGGCCGAACGGCGGATGAGCCCAGTCCGCCTTGAAGTGAAACTTCTTGTCGGCATGGCCAAAGCCGTCGAGATAATGCGAGGTGCGGAAATCCGGTTGCAGGTCGCGCCAGAGGTCGGCTTCGAGGCCGGCGATGTCGCCGTGGTTACTGAGCTTCAGCGTCGCGTCGATCAGTTCGCGCGGCGTCATCTCGAAACCCTGATGGCTGGCGCCAAGCCGCGACGCCAGCGCCTGCAACACCTGGTGGTTGGACCGGCATTCGCCGGGCGGATCGATCAGCTTGGGTCCGACCGAGATGTGCTGGTGGCCGCCGCCGTAATAGAGGTCGTCGTGCTCCATGAACATGGTCGCCGGCAGCACGATGTCGGCCATCTGCGCCGTCTCGGTCATGAACTGCTCGTGTACCGCCACGAACAGATCCTCGCGCGCAAAGCCCTGCCGGACCAGCGCCTGCTCCGGCGCCACCGTCATCGGATTGGTGTTCTGGATCAGCATCGCCTTGACCGGCCCCTTGCCGAGCAGGGCCTCGGCATCGCCGGTGAGGATGCGGCCGATCTTCGACTGATCGAGGGCGCGCGTGGTCTGGTCGATCGCGTCGTGGCCCTCGATGATGGCTTCGTTGAAGTGCCACAGCGCATAATTGTTGAAGAAGGCGCCGCCGCCTTCATACTGCCAGGCGCCGGTCACCGCGGGAATGCACAGCGCCGCATGCATCTGCGTCGCGCCGTTGCGCGAGCGGGTGAAGCCGTAGCCGAGCCGGAAGAAGGTCCGCTGGGTCTCGCCGACCGCTTTCGCAAAGGCCTCGATCTCCGCCACGGGCACGCCGCAGATCGCGGAGGCCCATTCGGGCGTGCGCGTCGTCAGATGCGCCTCGAGCTCGGCGGGGCAGTCGGTGTATTTGTCCATATAGGCGCGGTCGGCATAGCCGTCGCGAAACAGGACATGCATGACGCCGCAGGCAAAGGCGCCGTCGGTGCCGGGCCGCAGCAGGATCTTGATATCAGCCTGCTTCATGGTCTCGTTGTCGTAGATATCGACGGCCGCAATCCTGGCGCCGCGCTCCTTGCGCGCCCGCGCGGCGTGCGTCATCACGTTGACCTGGGTGTTGACGGGGTTGGTGCCCCAGATCACGACGAGGTCGGACAGCGCCATCTCGCGCGGATCGACGCCGGCGATCTTGCCGGTGCCGATCGCAAAGCCGATCCGGCCGACATTGGCGCAGATCGTCTGATAGAAGCGCGAATATTTCTTCACATGCGTGAGGCGGTTGAGGCCGTCGCGCATCACCAGCCCCATCGTGCCGGCGTAGTAATAGGGCCAGATCGATTCTGCGCCGAACTCGCGCTCGGCCTCGTTGAAGCGATGCCCGATCTCGTCCAGCGCCTCGTCCCAGGAGATGCGCGCGAACTGGCCGGAGCCCTTCGCGCCCGTTCGGCGCATCGGATACATCAGCCTCTCGGGATGATGGATGCGCTCGGCATAGCGGGCGACCTTGGCGCAGACAACGCCGGCCGTATAGGTCTGCTTTTTCGAACCGCGGACACGGCCAATGCTGCGGCCCTCGATCACCTCGACATCGAGGGCGCAGGCCGAGGGGCAATCATGCGGACAGGTCGAATGGCGGATTTCGATCTTGGCGTGCTGGTTCATGACCAAATTCGTAACACCAAAATACCAGCCCGCCGAGCGCATTTATCCGACAATGCCCATGCGATTTGCTCAAATCGAACGCGCCGCCGGTTCCGGCCAGAACCGCGAAAGGCGGCGCGGCCACACCGAAAACAGGCTGATATTCCCGATACGATCGACTTTGTGAGGCGTCGACAGCCCGCGTCCCCTGCCGCTAGAGTACCTGCCAACAAAAACGACATCAGGGAGGTGGGCATGACAGCCCGAAGATTTGTGCTGGCGCTGATGGCCAGCCTGCCCGCCGCATTCGCCGCAGCCCCCTCCTCCGCGCAAGATTATCCCAACCACGCCGTCCGGATCGTCGTCCCGTTCGGCGCCGGCGGGCCGGCCGACGTCGCGGCCCGGCTGATCGGCAGCGCGCTCCAGGAGAGCTTCGGCCAGCCCTTCGTGATCGAGAACCGCACCGGCGCGGGCGGCGTCATCGGCACGGTCGAAGCGGCGAAGTCGCCGGCCGACGGCTATACGCTGTTGATGATGTCCAACACCCAGACCGCGAATGAATCGTTGCTGACGCCGGACCAACGCAAATACGAGCTGATGCGCGACCTCGCGCCGATCGCGCCGGTGAACTATTCCGATCTGGTCATCGTGGTGAACCCGCAAGTCCCGGCCAAGACGCTGCAGGAGTTCATCGCACTCGCCAAATCGCAACCGGGCAAGCTGAATTACGCCTCCTCCGGCCAGGGCACGCCCTATCACATGGCCGGCGAGCTGTTCAAAGCGATGGCCGGCATCAACGTCGTCCACGTGCCCTACCGCAACAGCGGCGAAGCGCGCAGCGGCGTGATCGGCGGACAGGTGCAGATGATGATCGACGCGGTGACGGCGATGGCGCCGAACGTCGCCGAGAACCAGGTCCGCGCGCTCGCCACCACCGGCAAGCAGCGCTCAACGGTGCTGCCGAACGTGCCGACCGCCGGCGAAGCCGGCGTGGCAGGCTATGAAGCGACGATCTGGCTCGGCCTGATGGCACCAGCCGGCACGCCAAAGCCCGTCATCGACAAGCTCAATGCCGCCGTAAACGCAATGGTGAAGCGACCCGACATCATAAAACTCTGGACCGCGCAGGGTGCCGTGCCCATGTCGATGACGCCGGAGGAATTCGACAAGTTCCTGCGCGGCGACATCGAGAAATGGGCCGACGTCGTCAAGAAGTTCGACAAATCCTGAGGCCGTAGATCGCGAATGCCGACCATTCAATTCCAGCTCAACGGCGCGGCCGTGGATGCGGATGCAGATCACACGCTGCTCGATGTGCTGCGCGGCCGGCTCGGCGTCACCGGACCGCATTTCGGTTGCGGCGCCGGTGAGTGCGGGGCCTGTCATGTCATGGTCGGCGACCGGGCGATGGCCTCCTGCGACATGCCGATGTGGTCGGTCGCCGGCAAGGACGTCGTCACGATCGAAGGCCTCGGCACGGCAGAGCACCCACATCCGCTGCAACGCGCCTTCATCTCCGAACAGGCGATGCAGTGCGGCTATTGCGTCTCGGGAATCCTGATCAGCGCGGCGGCGCTGCTGAAGCGCAATCCGTCGCCGACCGAGACTGAGGTCAGAGCAGCGCTCGACCGCAACCTGTGCCGCTGCGGATCGCATAACCGCATGGTTCGCGCTGTGCTGCGCGCGGCCTCGGAGATAGCCGCCTTATGACGCCCCCTGCGCCGAAACTGCCGGTCAGCCTCGCGGCCAATCCGAGACTGTCGTCCTGGGTGCGGTTCACCGGCGACGGCCATGTCGCGATCTCGCCCGGCAAGGTCGAGATCGGCCAGGGCATCGTCACGGCGCTGGCCCAGATCGCGGCGGACGAGCTCGACGTCGATATCTCCAGGGTCGAGATGATCCGCGCCTCGACCGCGACCAGCCCGAACGAAGGCGTTACCTCCGGCAGCTTGTCGATCCAGCAATCCGGCCGCGCGCTGCGACACGTTTGCGCCGAGGTACGCCAGCGCTTCCTCGTCGCGGCGTCAGAACGCCTCGGCGTCGATGCATCGCTGCTCGATATCGATGACGGCACGATCTCGGGGCCCGGTAATGTCAGGACCAGCTACTGGGAGCTGGCGGGCGACGTCTCGCTCGACCACGACGCCAGCGCCGGCGTGGCGGCGAAGACCGTTGCCAGGCGTGCCGTCGCCGGGCATTCCGTCCAGCGCGTCGACATTCCCGACAAGGTGTTCGCGCGGCCGCGTTTCATCCACGACCATGCGCTGCCGGACCTGTTGCACGGCCGCGTGCTGCGGCCGGACCTCTCGGGCGCCAAATTGACCGCGTTGGATGAGGCGGCCGCGCGCACCGTTCCGGGCCTCGTCGCGATCACTCGCGACGGCGGTTTCGCCGGCGTGGTCGCCGACAGCGAGTTGGCGGCGGAAGCCGCGCTGAATGCCCTGCGCAAGGGCGCGACATGGACGGCCGGCGAGCCGCTGCCCGACGAAAACGATCTGGCGGGCCTCCTGAAGAGCCAACCGGTCGAGACGACCGTCATCGACACCAGAACGGCGGTATCGACACAGAAAGCCGCGCGCACGCTCCGCCGGCAATACATCCGTCCCTATATCGCACACGCCTCGATCGCGCCGTCCTGCGCCATGGCACAATGGGACGGCGATTGCGTGCACGTCTGGACGCATAGCCAGGGCGTCTATCTGCTGCGCGCCGATCTCGCGATCGTGCTCAAGCTGCCGGCCGAAAACATCGTCGTCGAGCATATGGAGGGCGCCGGGTGCTACGGGCACAATGCGGCCGACGACGTCGCGCTCGATGCCGTGCTGCTGGCGAAAGCAGCCGGTGGCCGTCCGGTCCGGGCGCAATGGTCGCGCCACGACGAGATGTCCCACGCACCGTTCGGCGCGGCGATGGCGATCGAGATCGAAGCCGATCTCGACGCCGGCAACGAGATCATCGGCTGGCGCCACGCGATCTGGAGCAACGGCCACGCGGCGCGGCCGGGGCGTGCGGCGCAGCCGGCGCTGCTTGCGGCAACCGAGATCGCGACCCCCTACCCGCGCATGATCTCGTCCAATCCACCGGCGGCCAATGGCGGCGGCGGTGACCGCAACTCCGTTCCGCTCTATGACCTGCCGGCGTGGACGATTACGAGCCACCGGTTGCTGACGATGCCGGTGCGCACCTCGGCGCTGCGGACCCTGGGCGCGCAGGGCAATGTGTTCGCGATCGAATCGCTGCTCGATGAGATCGCCGTCTTGCGCGGCGAGGACCCGATCGCGTTCCGCCTGCGTCATCTGCGGGACCAGCGAGCGAAGGAGGTCATCCGCGCTGCGGCGCGACGCGCGGCGTGGAAGCCCGAGAAGCGAACCGGTGTCGGCCATGGCGTCGGCTTCGCGCGCTACAAGAACACGGGGGCCTATTGCGCCGCGATTGCCGAGATCGAAGGCACCGACGACATCCGCGTCAAGCGGCTGACGCTCGCGGTCGATGTCGGCGAGGCCATCAATCCCGACGGCGTGATCAATCAGATCGAGGGCGGCGCGATCCAGGCGACGAGTTGGGTGCTGAAGGAACGCGTCCGCTTCGACCGGTCGCGCATCACATCGACGTCCTGGACCGACTATCCGATCCTGACCTTCAGCGAGGTGCCAGCGGTGGATGTCGAGATCATCCAGCGGCCGGAGATCGAGCCGGTTGGCGCCGGCGAGGCCGCCCACGGCCCGGTGACGGCGGCAATCGCGAATGCGGTGTTCGACTGCCTCGGCGTGCGCGTGCGCGACCTGCCGATCACGCGCGACAGGATTATCGCAGCCATGGAGCTTGCATCGTGACGACAGTGAATATTTTGAGCGGCGGCGCGGCACAAGGCCTGGTACGCGGCCTCAGCGAGGCCTTCAAGGCGCAAACCGGCTTCGGGATCGACGGTGAATTCGGCGCGGTCGGTATCATGGCCGACAAGCTGCGCGCGGGCACGCCGGCCGACCTCGTCATCCTGACGCAGGCTCTCCTTGCAAAGCTCGCCGAGGAAAAGCTCGTCGTCCCCTCCTCGATCACGGATGTCGGCCGAGTCGAGACCGCCCTGGCGGTCCGGAGCCGCGATCCCAAGGTGACGGTGAAGACCGAGGCTGATTTCCGAGACGTGTTGCGCTCCGCCGACGCCATCTACGTTCCCGACACCAGGGCGTCGACGGCGGGACAGCATGTCGCAAACGTCCTCGACCGGCTCGGCATCGCCTATGAGGTCGCATCGCGTCTCAAGATCTTTCCGAACGGCGCGATCGCGATGCGAGAGCTTGCGTCGTCCACCGCGCAGAGGCCGATCGGCTGCACCCAGGCCACCGAGATCATCGCGACCGATGGCATCGCGCTATCAGGATCGCTACCGCCGGGCTGCGAGCTGGTAACGATGTACACGGCCGGCGTGCCCGCGCGCGCCGCGCATCCAAAGGAGGCGGCGGCGCTGATCGCGCTGCTGACCGGCGCAGACCGAAAGGAGTTGCGCCAGCGCGCGGGATTTAGCGGCTGATGACCGTAACAACGGAGGTGCGCTCCCTCTCCCGCTAGCGGGCAGGGAATCGCATATGGCGTGCACGATGTGGCGGCACCGGCGGTGAGCTCCCTCCCCCGCGTGCGGGGGAGGGTTGGGGTGAGGGCTGTCTCCACAATGGGAATGTCGAGAATTGCGGAGGGAATCCCCAAATGGTGAGAGCCCTCACCCGCCACGCTCGGGATGATGCTGCGCATCGCCCGGGGCGCGTCGGCCTCTCCCGCAAGCGGGAGAGGCCGAGCAAGCCCGCGGCCAATCGACCCAACCTAAAGCCATTTCGCTTTAGGCGCCGGTAGTCGTCCTATTTGTGCAATTGGGTAAGACCGGTCGGGGGGCCGTCAATCGCGGTCCAGCCGCCATCGACGAACAGCGTGCTGCCGCTGACATAGCTCGCGGCGTCCGAGGCGAGATAGGCGACGGCGGTGGCGACCTCGTCGGCGCTGCTCCAGCGATTGAACACGGTGTGGCCGGCGTAGAGATTGTAGATGTCGGGGCGCTGCTTGAACGGGCCGGTCAACGCGGTCTCGGCGATGCTCGGCGCGATCGCGTTGACGCGGACGCCGGCATGGCCGACCTCGGAGGCAAAGCCCTTCACCAGCAGGCCGATCGCGGCCTTGGTCGAGCCGTAGACGCCAAGGCCGGGTTCGATGGTCACAGCGCGCACCGAGGAGCAGGCGATGATGCTACCGCCCTTCTGCGCGACCATGATGCGACCGAAGGCCTGGAAGAACCAGACCGTGCCCTTGACGTTGAGGTTGAGGACGCGGTCGAGATCCTCCTCGGTGTAGTCGAGGATGGTCTTGCGGATGTTCAGCCCGGGCGTCGTCACGGCGATGTCGAGCCGCGGAAATTTCTGCATCACGGTTTTGGCGAGCGCATTGACGTCGGCAGCATTCGCGGCGTCACATGCGGCCGCCTCGGCCCAGCCGCCCTTGTCGCGAATGCCGGCGGCGGTCGCTTCCGCTGCGTCAAGCGCACGATCGGCGCAGACGACACGGGCGCCGAGCCCGGCCAGCGCCTCGGCCGACGATTTGCCGATGCCCGAGGCGGCACCCAGCACCACGGCGGTCTTGCCGGTGAGATCGAAGAGCTTGCGATAGTCGGTCACGGACGGATTCTCCCTGTTGCTGTGACGCAAACTACGCAAGCTCGCTTCGCCGGCCAAGTGCCGGCGCACGCACGGCAGCTATCCCTTGTATCCCATCAGCAAACGCGGCAGCCACAGCGAGAACGCGGGAACGTAAGTGACGAACATCAGCGCCGCGATCAGCGCGGCATAGAACGGCAGGATGGTGCGCATCACCGCGCCCACCGAGATGCCGCCGATGGCGCAGCCGACGAACTGCGTCGTTCCGACCGGCGGTGTGTTCAGACCCAGGGCGCAGTTGATCAGCATCAGCATGCCGAACTGCACCGGATCCATGCCCGCCTTCATCGCGATCGGCAGGAAGATCGGGGTGCAGATCAGGATCGTCGCCGCCATGTCCATGAACGTGCCGAGCACGAACAGGATGACATTGATGAGAAGGAAGATGACCCAGGGTTGCGAGGACACCTTGCTCATCAGGTCGCCGGCGAAATCGGCGACCTCGTAGAGCCCCATCAGATACTGGAACATGGTGGAGACGCCGATCAGCAGCAGCACCACGCCCGTCGTCTTCACCGCCTTGGCGGCGGCGCGCAGGAAGTTCGGCAAGGTCATGGTGCGGTAGATGAAGAACGTCAGCAGGATCGTGTAGGTGACCGCGACGGCCGCGGATTCGGTTGCGGTGAAGACGCCGGACAGGATGCCCGCCAGGATGATGCCGACGATCAGCAGGCCAGGCAGCGCGGCCGCGAACGAGCGGAAGACCTCGGGCCAACCCGGGAACTTGCCTGAGGGATAGCCGCGCTTCACCGCGACCGCGTAAGCGGCAACCAGCATGCACACCATCAGCACGAGCGCCGGCAGGAGGCCGGCGGCGATCAGCGCGCCGATCGACACCTTGCCGCCGGCGGCGAGCGCATAGATGATCATGTTGTGGCTGGTCGGCATCAAGGCTCCGACCAGCGAGGCGTGAGTGGTGACGTTGACGGCGTAGTCGGTGTCGAACCCTTCCTTTTTCATCATCGGGATCATCACCGCGCCCATCGCCGACACGTCGGCCACCGGCGAGCCGGAGACGCCGCCGAACAGCGTGCAGGCCACCACGTTCGACATGCCGAGCCCGCCGCGGATGTGTCCGACCAGATTCTTGGCGAGCTGCACGATCTTGTCGGCGACGCCGCCATGCAGCATCAGCTCACCGCTGAACACGAAGAACGGAATGGCGAGGAACGAGAAGATGTTCATCCCCGACATCATCTGCTGGAAGATGACGGCCACCGGCAGGCCTTCATAGAGAATGGTGCAGATCGCCGAGAGCCCGATCGCGAAGGCGACCGGCACGCCGAGGATCAGGAAGCCGAAGAAGGAGGCGCCGAGGATGATCAGTTCCATGAGGGGACGACCTCTTCGCCGCGCAGGAGAGCAATGATGTGCTCGATTGAAAAGGAGACGATCAGGACGCCGGAGGCGATCAGCGGGACGTAGCGGATGACCTCGGGAAGGCCGAGATTGGGAATCTTCACGGTGCCGACCGATGCCCCGAGGATCCAGCCGTTATAGGCCATCGCAATGCCGAACATTGCGACCAGAACATGGATCACGAGCTCGATCTTCTCCCGCACATGATCCGGAAGCATCACCAGCAGGCTGTCCATGCCGATGTGCCCGGCATCGCGCACGCCGACGGCGGCGCCGATCAGCGTGACGTACAGGATCAGGACCAGCGCAAGGTTCTCGGTCCAGGTCGGGCTGGAATTGAGCACGTAACGTCCGAACACCTGGTAGAAGACGATGGTGACGATGACCAGCAGGCCGGTCACGGACAGGTACATGCCCGCGCGTGCGACGGGCGCGTTGATCCGCGACAGCAAGCCGGTGGACGGGCGTCCGGCGACGTCCTGCTCGTGGCTTGCGACGTGTGGGTCTGTCATCCCGCGTCTCCTTGGCAAAGGTCCGGTGTCACCTCGCGGCGACGCCGGACCCGACGCTATGGTCTTACTTCGTGTCCTGGATGCGCTTGACGAGGCTCTGCAGCTTCTCGTCGCCGGCAAACTTCTGGTACACCGGCTTCATCGCGTCGACGAATTCCGCCTTGTTGGCGATGGTCACGACCTGAACGCCGGCCGCCTCGACGGTCTTGCGGGACGCCTGCTCACGCTCGTCCCAGAGCTTGCGCATGACGGGCACCGATTCCTTGGCCGCCTTGCGGATCATCGCCTGATCCTCCTTGCTCAGCGTGTCCCAGACCTTCTTGGACATCACGAGGACTTCGGGCGCCAGGGAGTGCTCGGTGATGTTGTAGAACTTGGCGGCCTCGAAATGGCGCGAGGACTCGTAGGAGGGCCAGTTGTTCTCGGCAGCGTCCACCAGACCGGTCTTGAGCGCGGTATAGACCTCGCCATACGGCATCGGCGTCGGGTTGGCTCCGAGGCTCTGGATCATGCCGACCCACAGGTCCGATTGCTGGACGCGGATCTTCAGGCCCTTGAGATCCGCGAGCGACTTGACCGGGGCCTTGACGGTGTAGATGGAGCGGGCGCCGCTGTCGTAATAGGCAAGACCGACCAGTCCCGCCGGCTCCATGGCCGCCAGGATATCGTCGCCGATCGGCCCGTCGAGCACGGTGCGCATGTGCTGCGTGTCGCGGAAGACGAAGGGCAGGCACAGCGCGATGGTCTCGGGCACGAAATTGTTGAGCGGCGATGCGTTGATCCGCATCATGTCGAGCGCGCCGATCTTGAGTTGCTCGATGGTGTCCTTTTCCGAGCCCAGGGCCCCGTTGGGAAACACCTTCACGCCGAGCTTGCCGCCGCTCGCCGTCGCGAGCTGCTTGCCCATGAACTTGACGGCCTCGACGGTCGGATAATCGGCAGGGTGGATGTCGGCGGAGCGGAAATCGCGTGCGGTCGCCAGCGGCGCTGAGACTGCCAGCACAGCGGCTGCGATGATACCGGTGAGTGTCTTCATCTGGGCTTTCCTCCTGATTTGATTATGTCGTTGTCGGGCAGATGCTGCGCGCCGCCTTGGGTCGCTCCACTTCAGGTGTAAAGTCAAGCGTTACAAACGCACCACCTTGGTAGGATTGCGCGGCGGAGTCGAGCGGATATGACCGGTTGATGATCGCTGTCCCGGAAAGCGCGGCGTTCATCGCGCCCTCTCCGGCAGGCACCTGCACGACAGATGCCGGCCCTGTAATCGCCCCTCGCCGTCGGCCAATGCCGGATCCCAGGTGACGATGCTCGTCGTATCCATGGACGTTCCTCTCGTTTTGCGTTCGGCCGCTATTGGTTGCGGCTTGGAGGTGCGGACGAGACGGTCGCCCCATCCTTTGTGCTTTGTGCGATGCGCGCTGCATCAGCGCGATGTCGCCAATCTCGTCCCTAGGGCCGGCGGCATTCTGAGTCCAAGCCAAATCCGGCATCGATCAATGCTGGAGTTGCATCGATCGATCACGATCGCTCCGAGAGGGCCATCGGCGAATGGCTACGATATTTCCGAAGAAGCGCACCGGCGCGTTACTTGACGCCACCGGTGCAGCTCCCACAAAATGCCCCTAAACAGACCGGAACATGCCGAGGGAATGCCCATGCCGCGGACGCTGATCGATATTTCCGTGCCGCTCAGAAACGACGTCACGGCCGATCCGCCGGGCAATCACCCGACGATCCAGTACATCGATCACCAGCAGGGGCTGCCGCGCATGCTCCAGTTCTTCGACGGCCTCAAGGCGCAGGACCTGCCGGACGGTCAGGGCTGGGCCGTCGAACAGGTCTCATTGTCGACTCACAACGGCACGCATCTCGATGCGCCCTGGCACTTCCACCCGACCATGAATCGCGGCGAGCGGTCATGGACGATCGACGAGGTGCCGCTGGAATGGTGCCTTCAGCCCGGCGTGAAACTCGACTTCCGTCATCTGCCCGATGGTTATGTCGTGACCGCCGAGGACGTCGAGACGGAGCTCAGGCGCATCGGCCATATGCTGTCGCCGCTGGAGATCGTCGTGGTCAACACCAGCGCCGGCGCCAAATTCGGCCAGGCCGACTACGTCAATTCCGGCTGCGGCATGGGTTACGGGGCCACCATGTATCTGCTCGAGCGCGGCGTGCGGCTCACCGGCACCGACGGCTGGAGCTGGGACGCCCCATTCGTCTACACCGCGAAGAGATATGCCGAGACAAGGGATGCCGGCCTGATCTGGGAAGGCCACAAGGCGGGACGGCACATCGGCTATTGCCATCTCGAGAAGCTGCACAATCTGAATCAATTGCCTTCGACCGGATTCACGGTCTCATGCTTTCCGGTGAAGATCGAACGCGCCTCGGCGGGCTGGACCCGCGCGGTCGCCATCATCGACGATTAGCTGCGCGCCGTCATTCGCCGTCGAGGCCGCTCTCGGCGAGATCGCGCAGCGCGTCGGTGTCGAGCACGACGATGGCCCCGTGCTCGAGACGAACCCAGTTGCGTCCGGCCCAGGCGCGCAATTGCTTGTTGATGCTCTCGCGCGTCATCCCCACCATCTCGCTGATCTCCTGCTGGGTGATGGCGAGCGTGCCGCTGCCGGAATCGAACTTGCGCTCTTCGGTGAGACCGAGCAGCGCGCTCGCAAGCCGGCCCGGCAGATTTTGCAGGATGACCTGCTCGACCTGCTGGCTGGTCCAGCGCAGGCGCGCGCAGAGCAGCTCGATGAATTTCATCGCCAGCGCCGGCTGACTCTTCACGAAGGGGAGAAAGTCCCGGCGGTCGATGATGTAGAGCTCGCAATTGGTGTTGGCGGTCGCATCCGCCGAACGCGGCGCGCCGTCGAGAACCGCGATCTCGCCAAAGATTTCTCCAGGGCCGATGAGATTGAGAATGGCATTCCGTCCATCGGGCGACGAAGAGGATATCTTCACCGTCCCCGTGATCACCGCGAACAGATTGTTGCCGGGATCGCCCTTGGCGGCGATCGTCGCACCGCGCTTCACGGTGGTGTGCTTGGCGTAGCGGCAGAGCTGATCGAGCGCCTCCGGCTCCAGATCCGCGAAGATCGGGTGCTTGCGCAGGACCGATAATTTGTTGCCCGCTGCTTGTCGGGGATCGCCGGTCTTGTCCTGAGGCACGCCGCTGGGCTCCTAAGACTGCGAGGCACTGGAGTTCCTGCGTAGTCAGTGTTAGCGGGCTTTTCAACCGGAAAGCATGCATGCGTGCTTTTAGGCAAATGCGGCGGACATGGCCCCGCCCGGCGCCAAGCCGGCATCCAAAGGATGCGCCAGTGCGCCCGGTCGATGCAGAGTTGCAGGCACCGCACGTCGCGATTGCGTTCAGGCGCTGCCGGACAGCCAAGAACCGGCCGGGCGAGCGCCGGCGGTTGCACGTCAGATGAGACTTCCGATCAGGAGCTTCAGCGCCTCGAATCGGAGTCGAGCCGGCCTGAGCTGGTTTGTCGGTCCGCCCACGCCAGAGCTGCGGCGAAAGTGACGAAGATCGCCACGACGACAATGGTCATCAGCAACGCGTCAGCGGGCATCATGCTCCTCCCGGGATCGTTTGAGGGGCATTATTTGCCGCGGCCAGCCGGCGTCATTGATCCGGATCAAACATCCGAGAGCGCTGTGGGAAGCCGGTCAGGCCGCGGCCAGGGCCTCGACTCGTGCCGGGTCGAGCAGGCTGATCCCGCCGGGAATGATCGCGATCGCGCCGTGACGCTCCAGCTTGGTGAAGGTGCGACTGACGGTTTCGATGGTCAGGCCGAGATAATCGGCGATGTCCTGGCGGCTCATCGGAAGTGGAACCGTGTCGGACGGCCCCCTGAGCGCGAGCAGCCGCTCGCGCCAGCCGAGCAGAAAGGCCGCGACCTTCTCGTCCGCCGAGCGGCGGCCGAGAAGGACCATGTGGTCGCGCGCCTGGCTCAACTCGCGAATGGCCAGCTCGTTGATCCGCCTGAGCAGCTGCGGCCGCTCCTCGATGAAGCGCCCGAACGGCACCTTCGCGAACTGGCACACGGTCACCACACCGATTGCATCCGCCGAAAAATTGTGACGGCCGGACAGATTCATCCCGAGGAAATCGCCGGGCAAGGCAAAGCCCACGATCTGCCGTCGGCCGTCGGGCAGCAGCTTGTACAGCCGCATGACGCCTGCGAGGACGTTGTAGAACGAGGTCGTGATGTCCTCCTCGGAGAACACCGTCTCGCCCGAGGCAAAATGGACACGGCGTCCGAGATGCTCGAATTCCCTGAGCTCGGCCGCATCCAGCGACGAACAAACCGCCGATGTGCGTACGGCACAATCGTTGCAAAAATGCCCGTTCGGCTCAATCGTGACCACGGAAGGCTTCATGCACCGCTCCCAGCGTCGGTCCAGCTCCGCCCCCCGGCCGAGTCCGCCACGCACGCTTGCATTTTACTGCACTGTCACAAATGCGATTGACCCAGATCAATCCTGACCGACCTGCCCCCTCTATTCTGCGCCAGAAGCTCTGCGCCGAGAGTTCGACGGGACCCCGCCTTCCATGTTTCAGCACGCCCTCCGCCAGGGCCTGATTGGCCTCTTCCTGATCACGCCTGCGCTGGCGGCCCCGACCGCCGAACAACGCGGCAAGACCTTTGCGCGGGCCAATTGCGCGCGCTGCCACGCGATCGACCGCGTCTCGCAGAGTCCGCTCAAGATCGCGCCTCCGCTGCGCACCCTGCACCGGCGTTATCCGATCGAGAGCCTGGGCGAGGCGCTGGCCGAAGGCATCTATACGGGGCATGCCGACATGCCCGCCTTCGAGCTCAATCCGGACCAGATCCACGACCTGCTGTCCTTCCTGAAGACGCTGGAATAGCCGGCTTCACACCGCCTGCACCGTCCAGCCGATCAGTTCCTTGGCAATGCGGGCAAAGGCCACATCGAACGCTGCGACCGCAGCGGCCGGCTCGACCTTGTCGAGCTTCTCGCTGGTCTCGACGAGGCGGGACGCAACCACCTTGCCGTTCTTGTCGACGATCCGCGCCGACAGCCCGATCTCGACCCTTCTCTCGCCGTCGGTCGCAATCCGGAAGCGCCTGATATCGATCAGGAGCTGGTAATCCGCCTGCCCGAGATCGCTCGTGCGCAACGGCGCATGGGCGATGTCGTAGTTCTCGAAACTGTCGATCAGCCGCGCCTGCACCAGCTTCGGAATGCTGTCGGCCCAGAGGAAATCGGCAAAGCCGGGATTATCCCCGCTCGGCGCAAACAGCATGCGCTGGGTCTGGAGCATCGCGACCGCCGTCGGCTCGGGAATGGCCAGCGACGCCGAGAGCGTCTTGCCGGCCGGTCCGAGATTTTGGGGGGTACGCAGGTCATAGGTGACCTTTTGCGCGGGCGTCCCGCCGCCGGTCATCTTCTCGAGGCCCGCCAGGATGCCGTCGAGCTTGCCGGTGTTGCGCGCGAGCCCGTCGGAGAACGTCTTGAAATTCGCGATGGTGTCCTTCAGCGGGCCGGAATTGTCCTCCAGCACCGAATCCACCCGCCGCAGCGCATCACGCGCCGCCTGCGTCATGCTCTGGCCTGCGCCGGCCTCGGCAATCAAGGTGAGAGGCTCGCTGGACTTGGCGACGATCATGCCGCCCTCCAACGTCACCACCGGCACGCCGGTCAGCCCCTGGAACTCGAGCCCGACCTTGGTGTCGGTGCGCACCGGCGTGGCCGATGCGACCGAGATCGTCGCATTGACGAAACGCGGATTGTCCGGCGCCAGCCCGAGCTGGGTCACCTCGCCGACACGGATGCCGTTGAACAGCACGCCGGCGCCGACCAGCAACCCCGGCACCGGTCCCTGGAATTGCACGCGATAGCTCGCGCGCGGCCCGATGCCGCCGGTGTTGTTCAGCCAATAGACGAAGCCGAACACCGCGAGGATCGCAGCCAGCACGAAGGTGCCGATCAGCACGTAGGGAGCGCGGGTTTCCATGTCTCATCTCATCTCGTGTTGCAGCATCTGCGAGCGCTTGCCGTGGAAATAAGCGCGCACCCAGGGATGCTCGGATTGCAGCAGTTCGCGCATCGGGCCGATCGCGACGATCTTGCCGTCGGCGAGCGCGGCGACGCGGTCGCAGACCGTGGTCAGGCTCGCAAGATCATGGGTGACCATGAACACGGTCAGTCCCAGGGTTCTTTGCAGGGTCCTGATCAGCGCGTCGAAATCGCCGGCAGCGATCGGATCGAGGCCAGAGGTCGGCTCGTCCAGGAACAGAATCGGCGGATCAAGTGCAAGCGCGCGCGCCAGCGCCACGCGCTTGGTCATGCCGCCCGACAGCTCCGCCGGATATTTGTCGGCGTCCTGCGCCCGCAATCCGACCATTTCGAGCTTGGCGATCGCGATCTCGTCCATCAGTTCCTGCGACAGGACGAGATTTTCGCGCAGCGGAAACTGGACGTTCTGCCGGACCGTCAGCGAGGAGAACAGCGCGCCCTGCTGGAACAGGATGCCCCATGTCGTGGCCGCGCCTTTCGTGAGGCCGCCGGTTGACTGGCCCATGACCTCGATCGTCCCGCTTCGGCGTGGAATGAGGCCGATGATGGTTCGCATCAGAACCGACTTGCCGCCGCCGGATGCTCCTACCAGCCCGAGGATCTCGCCCCGACGGACGTCGAGCGACAGCTGGTCGAGCACGGTCTGGCGACCGAAGCCGACCACGAGATCGCGGACGCAGATCGCGAATTCCTCCTGCGATTCGCCCATCGTCACATTCCGATCGAGGCGAAGAAGATCGCGAACAGGCCGTCGAGCACGATCACCAGGAAGATCGACTTCACCACTGACGTCGTGGTCTGCCGTCCCAGCGACTCGGCGCTGCCCTTGACACGCAACCCCTCACTGCAGGCGACGATCCCGATCACCAGCGCCATGAACGGCGCCTTGAGGATGCCCACCTCGAAATGGGTGACGGAAATGGCCTCGTGCAGCCGCGCGATGTAGATCGACGGTCCCATGTCGCCGTAGAACTGCGCGACCAGGCCGCCGCCATAGAGCGCCGCGATCGATCCGATGAAGGCGAGGATCGGCAACGCGATGACCAGCGCCGCGACGCGCGGCAGGATCAGGACGTCGACGGGATCGAGCCCCATGGTCGAGAGCGCATCGATCTCCTCGCGCATCTTCATCGAGCCGAGCTCGGCGGTGTAGGCGCTCCCCGAGCGTCCCGCGACCATGATGGCGACGATCAGAACGCCGAGCTCGCGCAGCACCAGGATGCCGACCATGTCGACCGTGTAGGACTCCGCGCCGAACCTGCGGAAATGGAAGAATCCCTGCTGGGCGATGATGGCGCCGATCAGGAAGGTGATCAGCACGACGATGGGAATCGCCTGCCACCCGATGCGATAGAGCTGATAGACCAGCGAGGTCAGCCGCAGCGATCGCGGCCGGCGCAGCACGCCGATCGCGGCCATGAACAAGGCACCCAGCATCTGCAGGAAGATCGCGATGTCTTCGCGCGCACCGACCGTGGACTTGCCGAGATCCCCGAACCTGAGCAGGACCGGATTTGGCGCGGCCGCCGGCGCCGGCGTGTGGCGATTGACCTGGCGCACCTCGTCCATCAGACCGCTGAAATGGTCGGCGACACCGACGAATTCAGCCGATCTGCCTGACGAGGCGGCCCTGCGCGACAGCTTCTCCAGGACCCAGGCGCCGAGCGTGTCGAGCGCGCTGACGCCCGACATATCCAGCGTGACGGCCCTGGATCGATCGAGATCCGCCCCGACCGAACGGGACAGCGTTTCGAGCGCCGTCACATTCGCTGCGGTCCAGGGCCCTTCCGGGCGCAATTTCAGCACTTCGCCGGACGGCGTTGCCAGCAACAGCGGTTGGGAGTTCACGCTTCCACCTCATCGGGACAATTGGTCCCCATTCAGCCGCCAGTTCTAGGCCAGCATGTGGCGGCGGGATTGACCTGTCTCAAGAGCATGACCGCGCCCGCCCCTTGACGCAAATCAAGCGCGGTCGTGCCGGCGGACCTTAGGTTCGCTCCATTCAATGGAGAGATCAAATCCATGTTCGACAGCGACAGGATGAGCGAAGAACTGCGGACGTTGAAGGTGGACGTCACGCGCCTGCTGAGCACGGCCGGTGAAGAGATGTTCGAGAGCTCGAAGGACCGTGCCGAGGCACTGGCCGACCAGATCAAGGCCGCGCTTGCCGAGCTCGGCGAGACCGTCAGCGACGAGCAGGAGCAGCTTGAGGGCCTCATTGCGGAGCGCCCGATGACGTCACTCGCCTCCGCTTTCGCGCTCGGCGTCGTCGTCGGATTCATGCTGAGGAGACACTAGGTGAATACCGAGAATGTCGTCAAACACCTGCGCGTGCTGTGGCGCACCGACAGGATCATCGCGGACATCAGGCTGCGCCATCTGCTGGTGGGTCTCGGCCTGCGCGCCTTCGCGGCATTGATCGCGGCGTTCGGGCTCCTGATGCTGGAGCTGTCGGCCTATTTCGCGCTGGTGCAGATCTGGAGCGCCATCGCGGCGGCGGCCATTCTCGGCGCGGTCAATTTCGCCATCGCGGCGATTCTCTTCGTCATCGCCAGCCGTGCTCCGTCCGGCCGCGACATCGAGCTCGCCAACGAAATCCACGGCGCATCCATCGAGGCCCTTCAGCTCGAGGCGCGCGCGCTCCAGGCCCAAGTGTCGGGCGCGGTGCATCACCCGCTCAGCACGATTGTGCCGGTTCTGGTGCCGCTGATCGCGATCATCGTCAAGAGCCTGCGGAAGACGACCAAGGAGAGTGCCGCAACCTCGGCCGAAGCGCGCTCCTGACCAGCACGCTCAGAGCTTCAGCCGAACGTCGCAGATATCCGGCTCGGTCGGATCCGGCTTGACCTCGAAACCGAGCTGCCGGCACATTTCGAGCATCACGGTGTTCTCCTGGAGCACGTCGCCCGATATGGCCTTCAGCCCTTCGGACCTCGCATAGTCGATGATCAGCTGCATCAGGGCCCATCCGAGCCCCCTGCCCTTGAGATCGGACCGCAGCAGGATCGCGTATTCGCCGCTCTCGTAGATCGAGTCCGAATGGAGCCGGACCACACCGACCATCTCGCCGGTCGCCTCGTCGAACGCGATGAAAGCCATCGCGCGCGCGTAATCGAGCTGGGTCAGGCGCGCGATGAATTCGTGGGTGAACTCCTTCATCGGCGCAAAGAAGCGCAGGCGAAGGTCGTGAGGCGTCACATGACGCAGGAACTCATGGATGGTCGGCTCGTCGTCGGGGCGCAACGGCCGCGCGAAAATGCGCCAATCGTCCTTGAGCTTGAGGCGGCGCTCCCACTGCGAGGGATAGGCGCGAACGGCGAAATTGGCGGGGCCTGAGCCGGCAAATTTCCGCTGCGAAGGTCCCACCGCGACACGGGCGTCGACTGCCGTCACCCCGGTCTCATCCGCGAGCAGCGGGTTGATGTCGAATTCGCGGATTTCGGGGATGTCAGCGGCCATTTGCGCCAGCTTGACCAGCACCATGGCGACGGCGTCCTGCTTGACGGCAGGTACGTCCCGATAGGCCTTCAGCAACCGTGACACGCGCGTGCGCTCGATCAGGTCACGTGCCAATTGCAGATCCAGCGGTGGCAGCGCCAGCGCCCTGTCATTGATGATCTCGACCGCCGTTCCGCCCCGGCCGAAGACCACGACGGTGCCGAAGGTGGGATCGTCGGCAAGACCGAGGATCAGCTCGCGCGCCTTCGCCTTCACGACCATCGCCTGCACGATGACGCCGCCGATGCGGGCCTCCGGACGCAGCTTCTTCGCACGGGCGAGAATATCGGCGGTAGCCGCACGCACGGCTTCCGGATTTGTCAGGTTGAGCACGACGCCGCCGACATCGGATTTGTGGACGATGTCGCGCGACATGATCTTCAGCACGACAGTCCCGCCTTGCGCAAATATCTCGTTCGCGTAGGCCACGGCCTGCTCGACGTCCTCAGCTGCGTAGGTCGGCACCATCGCGATGTCGTAGGCTTCGAGCAGGTGCTTGATCTCGACAGGCTCGAGCCATTTGCGGCCATCGGCGATGGCTGCGGCGACGATCTGCTTCGCAGCCCGGGCGTCAGGCACGAACGTGTCGGGCATCGCGGGGGGAACCTGGCTCAGTTCCTCGACCACTTCGCGGTGCCGGACCAGATGCATGAAGCCGCGCACCGCATCGTCCTCGGTCGGGTAGTTCGGAATGCCCGCGCCGGAGAGCGTCTGGATGATCGGCTGAGTGGCCCCGATCCAGGCGGCAAGCACCGGCTTTGCCCAACTTCGGTGCTGCGCGCGATATTTGCCGACGAGTTCCGTCACGGTCGTCGCGATGTCGGAAGCCGAGGCGATCGCCGTCTGCACATTGAGGACGAGAACTGCGTCATTATCGGGGTCGGCGAGCAGCACCTCGAGCGCCGCCGCGTAGCGCGATGCATCGGCATCGCCCACGATGTCGACGGGATTTGCGCCGGACCAGGTCGGCGGCAGCACGGCATCGAGTTTCTTGCGGGCATCCACCGAGATGGACGCGGGAATTCCGCCCAGGTCGACCAAGCGATCGACGGCAAGAACGCCGATGCCGCCGCCATTGGTCAGGATGGCGAGGCGCTTTCCGGTCGGCGATTCGACCCGGCCGAGCGTTTCGGCGCAGTCGAACAGCTCGCGTAGATCGGAGACCCGCAGGACGCCCGCACGGCGGAACGCCGCGTCGTAGACGGCATCGGCGCCCGCGAGCGCGCCCGTATGGGTCGCGGCCGCCTTCGCGCCCTGCGCCATGCGGCCGGACTTCACCACGACGACCGGCTTGACGCGCGCCGCGGCGCGCGCCGCCGACATGAATTTACGCGCGTCCTTGATGGCCTCGATATAGAGCAGGATCGCGCGGGTCTTGTGATCCATCGCGAAATAATCGAGCAAATCGGCAATATCGACGTCGATCTGATCGCCGATCGAGACGATGCCGGAGAAGCCGACGCCGCGCTGCGCGGCCCAGTCCACCATGCCGGCGGCGATCGCGCCGGATTGCGAAATCAGCGCGAGATTGCCCGCGCCCGGCATGTGCGCGGCAAAGCTGGCATTGAGGCTCACCCCGGGCATCATGATGCCGAGACAGTTCGGCCCGATCAGCCGCATGCCGTATTTGCGGGCCGCGGTGACCGCGGCCTCATGCAGCGATCCCGGGCCATGACCAAGCCCGGCCGAGACGATCAGCGCGCCCGCCGAGCCCAGCCGCCCGGCCTGGTCGATGATGCCGGGAACCTCTCGTGCCGGCGCGGTGATGACCACGAGCTCGGGCACGAATGAAAGTTTATCGAGGGTGCTCACCGCGGCGACGCCGCCGATCTCGGCATGACGCGGATTGACGAGGCCGAACTGTCCCGTGAACTCAGCCTTGTGAATGTTCTCCAGAACGGCCCGCCCCACGGAGACCGGACGGGCGCTCGCCCCGACAAGCGCAACTGAACGCGGCGACAGCAGATTCTTCAGGCGATAGGTTGACATGAAAGCAAATGCGCCCCGTCGGTCGCGGTTCCGATGGATGAAAGGTCAGGCCGGAAAAGCTGGCAGCGAGCCTAGTGCGAGATCATAACCCAGCACGGTGGCTGGCCTATGACGGTCTTGGTCACACCGCCCCAGACGATCTCGTTCAGCCGCGAATGATGATAGGCGCCCATCACGATCGCATCGATGGCATGGGAATTTGCCAAGCTTCCGAGCACCTTGCCGATCGAGCTGCCGCTGCCCTTCGCCGTTTCGAACGAGGCGTAGACACCGTGTTCCCTCAGATGGCTGATGAGGGCAGTTCCGGATTGCTCGATCGCATCGGTCTTGTCGTCGGCTACGGTCACCACGCGGACCGAGGCGGCCGCCTGAAGGATCGGCAGCGCGTCGCCGACCGCCCGCGCCGCGCGCGCGGAATGATCCCAGGCGATCATGACGTTCTCGAATTCCGGACGCAGCACGTCCACGTGCTGTTCCGGGCACAGCAGCAGCGGCCGCCCGGATTCGAACAGGAATGTCTCGATGATGTGCTCCGTTCGGCTGTCATGCGGCTTCACAGGGATCAGCGTGAGATCGCTGAAACGCGCATGTTCGGCCAGGATCGACGCGATCTGGTCCTCCGGCACTTTGGCCGAACGGCTTTGACTGCGAATGTTGACGCGGGAGGCCGCACCAGTGAATGCATTCAGGAGGAGCTGCGTATCGCTCACCGCGCCATCGGACGCGACGGAATCCGCATCATCCGGGAGCATCACCTTCGGGCGCACGAAGACATCTTCCTCCAGCGCAAGTGCGGTGATCCTGGCGCCGAGGTCGGCGGCGACGGCCACGCATTTCTCGATCGCGGCGAGGGCCGGCCCGCGCGGCTGGCCGACAAGCGGCAGAAAGACGTCCTTGATGGGCATCGGGAATCTCCTTGGCCGCCAGAATAGCCCGGCTTTCGTTCGGGACGCTTGATCCTCGTCAAGCCAGGGAACCGCCCAGACGGGCAAAGGCGGGCCTTGACGGAAGTCAAGGACTGGCCCTGCACTGCCATTCTATGGATAGTTCGATCGGAGCGGTTCGCCCCGGAGAGACTGATGCGTGCGATGGTGTTGGCTGCCCCGCGAGCGCGGCTGCGGATGGAGGAACGCCCCGATCCAATCCCCGGCGAAGGTCAGATCCGGGTGAGAGTCAACGCTTGCGGCGTCTGCCGGACCGATCTTCATGTCGTCGACGCCGAACTGCCCGACATCCGCTATCCCATCGTACCCGGCCACGAAATCGTCGGCCGCATCGATCTCATCGGCCCCAATGTCGCAACGCATGCGCGGGGTGACCGGGTCGGCATTCCCTGGCTCGGGTTCACCTGCGGAAGCTGCCGGTTCTGCCGGGAGGGTATGGAGAATCTCTGCGACCGCCCGCTCTTCACCGGCTATACGCGCGACGGTGGCTATGCGACGCACGCGATCGCCGATGCGCGCTACGCCTTTCCGCTCGGCGAAGCGGGCGACGACGTGACTACCGCCCCTCTGCTGTGTGCGGGCCTGATCGGCTGGCGTTCCCTGGTCCTCGCCGGCCAGGCCGAGAGGCTCGGCATCTACGGCTTCGGCGCCGCAGGACACATCGTCGCGCAGATCGCGGTCTGGCAGGGGCGATCGGTCCACGCGTTTACGCGGCGCGGCGATACGGCCGCCCAGGATCTCGCCCGCCGGCTCGGCGCCGTCTGGGCGGGCGCCTCGGACGACATGCCGGACACGCCGCTCGACGCCGCCATCATCTATGCTCCCGCCGGCGAGCTCGTACCAACCGCGCTGCGCGCCGTTCGCAAGGGTGGCCGCGTGGTGTGCGCCGGCATCCATATGAGCGACATCCCGAGCTTTCCGTACGACCTGCTCTGGCAGGAACGGCAGCTGATCTCCGTTGCCAATCTCACCCGACAGGACGGTCTCGATTTTCTCAGGATCGCTCCGCAGGCGGGCGTGCGCACCGAGACGACTGCATTCCCGCTCGATCAGGCCAACGAAGTCCTGGACATGCTGCGCAATGGACAGATTCTCGGCGCCGCCGTGCTCAGGCCCTGACCGTATCCCGGGATACCAGCTTCGATGACAGGCGAAACGGTTGCCCAGGAACGGATCTTCACAGCGCTTTGCGCGCATCCCGGCGTGACGCGGATCGACACGCATGCCGCGTCGGTCTTTCTCGACGGAAGCCGCGCGCTGAAGATCAAGCGGGCAGTCCGGTTTCCGTTCCTCGACTATTCGACGCTCGCCAAACGCAAGGCGGCCTGCGAGGAGGAGATCAGGATCAACCGGCCGCTGGCGCCGCGGATCTATCACCGGGTCGTGGCGATCACCGAACAACCGGACGGATCGTTGAAGGTCGACGGAAGCGGCCGGCCGGTCGAGTACGCGGTCGACATGTCCCGCTTCGACGAAAGCCGGACGCTGGATCATCTGGCGAAGGCGGGCCCGCTGGACGCGAACCTGGCCTCGGCTGCGGCCGACGCCATCGCGGCGTCGCATGCGCTAGCATCCCGCGCCGACGGCACGGCATGGGCTTCCTCCATCCCCGGCCTCATCGATGGAAACAGCAACGGCCTGCGGAAGGGCAACCATCTCGAAGCTGAAGAGATCGAGCAGCTCAGCCAGGCCTCGCACGCGATGTTCGTGCGCCTGCGGCCGCTGCTCGAAGAGCGCGGCCGTCAGGGATTGGTGCGCCGCTGCCACGGCGACCTGCATCTTGCGAACATCGTGGCGATCGACGACCAGCCGGTGCTGTTCGACGCCATCGAGTTCGATGCGCAAATGGCAACTGTCGACGTGCTCTACGACCTCGCTTTCACGCTGATGGACCTGCTGCACCACGATCAACCATTCGCAGCCAATCTCGTCCTGAACCGGTACCTCGCCGCAACGCCGCCGGAAAATCTCGACGCGCTCTCCGCCTTGCCGCTGTTCATGTCCATTCGCGCGGCGATCCGCGCCCAGGTGACGCTGGCGCGACTGGCCCGGCCCGATGCCGACCAGACCGGAATTCTTCACGAGGCGCGCCGTTATTTCGACCTTGCCCGAACTCTGATCCATCCCCCCGCGCCCCGCCTGATTGCGGTCGGCGGACTATCGGGCACCGGCAAGTCCGCCCTCGCCCGCGCGCTGGCACCCGACGTCGCGCCGCAACCGGGAGCTGTCGTGCTGCGCAGCGACGTCATTCGCAAGCAGCTGTTTCGGGTGGAACACGTCCACCGCCTGCCGCCGTCCACGTACCGGCCTGAGGTCACGGCACGCGTCTACGAGGTGCTGGTGCAACGGGCCCGGCAGGTGCTGGCGCAAGGCCATTCCGCAATCGTCGACGCGGTCTTTGCAAGCGAGTCCGAACGGGACCAGCTGACCGCCATGGCCCGCGCATGCAGCGTGTCGTTGACCGGCCTGTTCCTCGCCGCCGACCTCGCAACCCGTCAGGCGCGCATCGGCGGCCGCCATGGCGATGCCTCCGACGCCACGCAGGAGGTTGCTGCGCAGCAAGAGCACTATAATATCGGTCACATCGGTTGGACGATCATCGATGCATCCGGGACACAAGAGCAGACGCTCCAGCGCTGCCGCGACGCGATCACAAAGCAAAGGCAATCCGATTGACGCGGGCAAGGATGTCGCGACCCACCACGAATTCGACCGCCGCCGCGCGCGCCAAGCCGGCGACGCGGCGCAATGCCCTGCCCGCCCGCCTCAGCCCCGGCATGGCCTGCGATACGGCGTTCCGGATCATCGCCCGCCGCCACTTCGACGCCGTCCTTGCACAGCACGACGGCACGTGCCGCGGCGACCCGGACGCGCTGCACCACATCCGCATCGCGCTGACGCATCTGCGCACCGCCATCCGCTTCTTCTCGCCGATGGTGGACGACACTCTGCGGCCGAACGTCTGGGCCGAACTGAAATGGCTGAACAGCCAGCTCGGCCTGGTGCGTGACCTCGACGTGGCGATCGAACGGGTCGTCGCCGAGAGCGGCGAAGAGCTCGCCGTGGTCGCCGAGCTCCAGCACTGGGACGAGAAACGCGCCGAGAGCCACCGCCTGCTCGCGCGCGCGCTGCAATCCGCGCGCTATCGGCGCCTGGTCGAGCAGACCTCGGCCTGGATCGAGAGCGGGCCCTGGTCGACCCGGCGCAGCAAGGAAGCCGTCAGGTTGCGCCGCTGCCCGCTCGCCGACCACGCGACGGCACGGCTGGCCGAGTGGGAAGAGACGCTGCTCAGGAAGGCCCGGAAGCTGCGCAAGCTCGACGTCGAGAAACGACACAGGTTGCGGCTTCTCAACAAGCGAATGACCTATTCGATCGAGTCGCTCGCAGACCTGTTCGAGGACGATTCGCTGACGAAGCAGAAGTCCATCCTCAAGCAATTGCGCAAGGCGCAAAAGTCACTCGGACAATTGAACGACGATGCGCGCGGGCAAACGCTGGCAGCGTCATTGAACGGCGCCGGCCCCGAGGCCGGCATTCGCTTCCTCGACCGCAAGCGGGAAAAACGGCTGTTGCGAACCGCTTCGACCGCCTACCGGAAACTGGACAAGGCCAAGCCATTCCGCTCGTCGGACCTTGCGCCGAATTCGGAGCCGGAAGACTAGGTGTGGACGTAGTCACCCGGCGCGTCGGGCAGGCCGTCAACGCCCCCGACACCGATCGGCGGCGGATCGCAGGGCGCACCTGAGCGCGCTGCCAGCCACTGAGCCCATTCCGGCCACCACGATCCCTCGACATGCGGCGCCAGCTTCAGCCATTCGTCCGGGCCGACATAAGGCGCATCCGCCGCCTTGGTCATGACCTGATAGTTGTGCCAGGACTCGTCGGGAGACGCGACGACGCCGGCATTATGGCCGCCGTTGGTCAACAGGAACGTCACGTCGGCATCGGCCTGATAGTGGATCTTGTAGACGGATCGCCATGGCGCCACGTGGTCGGCGCGCGTACCCACCACGAACATCGGCGCGTGAATGTCGGAGAGCGAGACGCTCCTGCCTTCGACGCGATAGCGGCCTTCGGCCAGATCGTTGTCGAGGAACAGCTTGCGCAGATACTCCGAGTGCATGCGATAGGGCAGCCGCGTCGCGTCGGCGTTCCAGGCCATCAGGTCGCTCGGCGGCGAGCTCTCGCCCATCAGATAGTCATGCGACAGCCGCGACCAGATCAGCTCGTTCGAGCGCAGCAGCTGGAACGCACCGGCCATCTGTGTCGTATCGAGATAGCCGCGCTGCCACATCATGTCTTCGAGGAAGGCGACCTGGCTCTCGTTGATGAAGAGCGTCAATTCACCGGCCTCGGTGAAGTCGGTCTGGGCCGCAAGGAGCGTGATGGTGCCGAGGCGGCCATCCCCGTCACGCGCCATGGCGGCGGCGGCGATCGACAGCAACGTGCCGCCCAGACAGTAGCCGAGGGCATGGGTCTTCCGATCGGGCATGATCCGGCCGATCGTGTCCAGCGCGGCCATCACCCCGAGCTTGCGATAGTCGTCGAAGGCGACATCCCTGTCCTTCGCATCCGGATTGCGCCAGGAAATCGCGAAGACGGTGAAGCCTTGACCGGTGAGATATCTGACCAGGGAATTCTGCGGCGACAGGTCGAGGATGTAATACTTCATGATCCAGGCCGGCACGATCAGGATCGGCTCGGGTCGCACCTGCGCGGTCGTCGGATGATACTGGATCAGCTCGATCAGATCGTTGCGGTAGACGACCCTGCCGGGCGTAATCGCCACCGTCTTGCCGGCGACGAACTGCTCGCCGCCCCCCGGCTTCGAGACCGAGAGCAGGCGCATCAGATCGCTGCACCAATTCTGCCAACCGAACACAAAATTCTCTCCCCCGCTCTGGAACGCCCTTTCCAGAACCTGGGGATTGGTGGCCGCGAAATTCGACGGCGCAAGCATGTCGAGCATCTGGCGCACCGAGAACTCGACGACGGCTTCATTGGCATGAGACACGCCCCGCACGCCGGTCGTGGCATCGTGCCACCAGCGCTCGGTCAGCAGGAACGCCTGCGCAAGCAGATTGAACGGCGCGGCTTCCCATTGCCGATCCTTGAACCGACGATCGCGTCCCTTCGGCTCGATCACGGACCACGGCTTCTGCGACGTCGCGTGCGCGGCGGCTTCCAGGAGCCGGCCGGCATCGCGAAGAATGTTGCGGGACATCTGCATCTGGCGCTCCGGCGCCGCAGCAAGATGCGAACTCCAATCGAGCCAGGCGAGTGACAAGGCCACAGGCGAAATCCCGCCCGTGAACCGCGCCAGCATCGCATGAAACGCGCGATCGAGAGGGTATGGCTCCGATGCAGTCGGGGAATTGGCGACGACCGGCTTCTCTGGAAGCCTTTCGGGGATCGCCACAGAGGCTTCGACAGCCGAATTGGCGGCGAGCGCCTGCGCCGGCGGCTCTTCGGCCCGTGGAAAGATCTTGACGACGCTCATGGCTGGATGGTCCTGCGGGCTGCTGTTTGACGTCGGCAGCAGGATATGGCGACGCTTCCGCCACGCGTTGAGCTGCATCAAATCCCGGGACGGATCACAATTGCTCAAGACAGGGATGCTCAAACGGGGTGAAACGGCCTGGATCGCCTTGACCTGAGTCAAACCGCACCCCGACGGCCGAGCTAGGTTTGCGCATCGAAATTTGACAAGCTAGCGGAGTCTTCCATGCGCGCCCACCAGATCATGACCCGGTCGGTCATCTCGGTCACCCCCGACACCAGCATCGTCGAGGCGGCGAACATCATGCTGAAGCGGCACGTCAGCGGCCTCACGGTGGTTGACGACACCGGCAAGCTGGTCGGCGTCGTCTCTGAAGGAGACTTCATTCGCCGCAGCGAGATCGGCACCGGGCGCAAGCGGGGCCGCTGGTTGCGGTTCATCCTTGGTCCGGGCAAATCGGCCAGCGACTTCGTCCACGAGCACGGCCGCAAGGTTTCGGAGGTAATGACCGCCTCGCCCGTGACCATCACCGAGGATACGGCGCTCGCCGAGATCGTCGACCTCATGGAACGGAACAACGTGAAGCGCCTGCCGGTGGTGCGCGGCGACATGGTCGTCGGGATCGTGTCCCGCGCCAACCTGTTGCAGGCCGTCGCGGGGCTCGCCCGCGAGGTACCGGATCCCACGGCAAACGACGATCACATTCGCGGCCGCATCATCGACACCATGGAGAAGAACGACTGGTGCCCGTTCGGACTCAACGTCATCGTCCGCGACGGCATCGTTCACCTCAGCGGTGTCATCACCGAAGAGCGCGCGCGGCAGGCCGCGGTCGTCGCGGCGGAGAACGTCGAAGGCGTGAAGAAGGTGCACGACCATCTGTGCTGGGTCGACACCATGTCCGGCGTCTATCTGAACTCACCCGAGGACGACGAGCTCGCCAAGGCGAGCTGAGCAAAGGCGGCTCAGCGAGGAATCACGGCGGTGGCCTCGATCTCGACGCGCGCCGCCTTCTCGACGAGCCGCACCACCTGAACCAGCGCCATCGCCGGATAGTGTGCACCGAAGATGGCGCGATAGGTCTTGCCGAGCTCCTTCAGATTGGCGAGGTACTCGTCCATGTCGACGACGTACCAGGTCAGTCGCACGAGGTGCTCGGGGCGTGCGCCGGCCTCAGTCAGGATGGCGGCAATGTTGCTCAGGGTCTGGTGGACCTGCGCGACAAAGCCGTCCGCGAGCCGCTCTTCAACGTCCCAACCGATCACACCGCCGGTGACGACGATCCGCCCTTCGGCCGCGATGCCGTTGGCATAGCCCTTCGGCACCGGCCAGCCGGACGGCTGGAGGATTTGCGCCACCGAACGCGTGTCATTCTCGTCGGCGGTCGACAGCATCGTGAGCTGCGGGCCTTTCGGCGTCGTCACTGACAATTCCCGGTCCTTCTCTCATTCTGCCGCCACGCCCGACGACGTCGCCGCAGCCTGCGCCAGTTGCCGCAGGGCAAAACGCTTCAACTTGCCGGTCTCGGTCTTCGGCAGCTGCGTCACGAACTCGATCGCGCGCGGATATTTGTACGGCGCGATCTCGCGCTTGACATATTCCTGCAACTCGGCGGCAAGTTGAGCATCCGCGGTCACGCCGGGCGCTGCAATGACATAAGCCTTCACGATCATTCCACGCGCCTCGTCCGGTGCGCCAACCACACCGCACTCGACGACGGAGGGATGCGTCAGCAGCGCCGCCTCGACATCCGTGCCGGCGATGTTATAGCCGGCCGACACGATCATGTCGTCGGAGCGCGACTGGTACCAGAAATAGCCGTCGCTATCCATCAGATAGGTGTCGCCGGTGATGTTCCAGCCATCCTGGACGTACTTGCGCTGCCGCTCGTCCGCGAGATAACGGCACCCGGTCGGTCCTCGCACGGCGAGACGTCCCATCGTACCCGGCGGCACGTCGTCGCCGGCGTCATCGACGATCTTCGCCTCATAGCCCGGCACCGGCTTGCCGGTCGCGCCCGGGCGGATCTCGTCCTCGGTTGCGCTGATGAAGATGTGCAGCATCTCGGTCGAGCCGATGCCGTCCATCAGCTTGATGCCGGTCGCCTTGAGCCAGGCATCGAATGTCGGCCTGGGCAATGTCTCGCCGGCGGAGACGCACTTCCGAAGCGAGGAAATGTCGCGGCCCGGAAGCTTGCCGATCATGGCGCGATACGCCGTCGGCGCCGTGAAGCAGACCGTGGTCTTGTACTGCTCGATCGCGTTCAGAATATCGTCCGGCGTCGTCTTCTCCAGCACGACGAAGGAGGCGCCGATATGCATCGGGAACAGCACGCCGCCGAAGCCGAACGTGAAGGCGAGCGGTGCGGAGCCCACGAAACGATCCTTCTGCTCGGCGCGCAAGATGTTGCGCGCGTAGCCGTCGCAGACGGCCAGCATGTCGCGGTGGAAATGCATGGTGCCCTTGGGATCGCCTGTTGTCCCCGACGTGAAGGCGATCAGGCAGATGTCGTCGGAGGCGGTGTCGACCGCCTTGAACTCCGGGCTTGCGTCGGCGATCAGCGCCTCGAGCGAGTCCGCCGCGCCATTGCCCCAATAGACGACCTGCTTGAGACCGGGCGCGGCGGCTTTCGCCTTCTCCATCTCGTCGGCGAGCTTTCCGTCGCAGAGGGCCAGCGTGATCTCCGCCTTCTGGATCGGATAGGACAGCTCCTTGGCGCGCAACAGCGGCATGGTCGCGACGCAAATGCCCCCGGCCTTGATCACCGCAAGATAGGTTGCGACCATCATCGGATTGTTGGCAGAGCGCAGCAGCACGCGCCCGCCGGTCACAAGACCAAGCTTGCCGACCAGAACATTGGCGATGCGATTCACGAGCGACTGCAGCTCGCGGTAGGTATGGCTGACGACGGGATTGATGACGCACGGCGCGTCGCCGCGGCCCTCTTCGACCCAGCGATCGAGGAAATAGCTGACGCAGTTCAATCGCGGTGGGTAGTGTAGCTCCGGCCGCGTGAAGATGAATTCGGGCCAGAGCTCGCGCGGCGGCAGATGTTGCCGTGCGAACGTATCGACATGGGCCGTCGCAGCATTGCCGTCAGACGAGCCCGACATTTGAACCTTGGCGGCGTTGGCCATCGCACGCTCCTTTGCGCATGGAAAGCACCCGGCAGCACTAACTGGGGAAACATTTTAGGCTTAAAACAATTCGGCGCAATAGCGGATTTTGGGCATCCCATGCATTTTCCGGTGGCAAAGTGGATTGTCGGACTGCCCCGCCCGCGGACTTAAGGCCGGCGGCGCGCGGCCGATTTCTGCGCCGACGCCTTGGTCTTGGCGAGGAGGCGCATCAATTCGCGCACATCCTTCGGCGTCAGTTCGGCGAACAGATCGGCGATCCAGGTCTCGTGTTCCGTAGCCATCCTGCGAAATTCGGCGCGCCCGAGCTTTGTGAGGCGGATCACCTGGACGCGGCGGTCCGTCTCCGAGGTGCGGCGGTCGAGATGGCCGGATTCCACCAGACGCTCGACGAGGCCGGTGACATTGCCGTTCGACACCATCATGCGCTTGGAGACGTCGGACAGCGTCATGCCGTCAGGAGCTTTGTCGAGCTGTGCCATCAGATCGAAACGGGGCAGCGTGACGTCGAACCGCTGCCGCAGGCGGCCGCGGACTTCGCCCTCGATCAGGGTCGTGCAGGTGAGCAACCGCAACCACAGCCGAAGCTCTTCGGCGTGGTCCTCCGGCGTTTCGGCAGCCTTGGTCTCGGAATCAAGCATCTGGTGCAGTCACTGACGGCAGGCATTGGCGCCGGCACGGATTCCCAACGTTTTGAGCTTCAAATAAATTGAAGCCAGCCGCAAGTCCAAAGCTGCAGCAATCGACCGCACGGCAATTTCTTTAGGCTTCAAATAATTGGCGCGCTGCTTGCATGCTTCCTGCTCCGCGGGATGGCGGCGCCTTGAGCCTTGCTTGCCGCGGCAGCCATCATCGGCATAAGCTTGGATCGGAGTATGCGGCTTGCCACGCAAGCCCTGATGTCACGAGGGACAGATCATGAAGACGCAATTGACCTTGGCCGCGACCGCCTTGCTGCTCGGCGCCGCGGCGAACCCTGCCCTCGCTCAGGAGAAGATCAAGCTGGGTGTGATCGTGACCTTGTCGGGCCCTGCCGCTGCGCTCGGCCAGCAGGTGCGCGATGGCTTTGCGCTTGGCGTGAAGGATCTCGGCGGCAAGATGGGCGGACGCGACGTCGAGGTGGTCGTTGTCGACGACGAGTTGAAGCCGGACGCGGCAGTGACCAAGGCCAAGGGCCTTCTGGAGCGCGACAAGGTCGATTTCGTGGTCGGCCCGATCTTCTCCAACATCCTGCAAGCCATTCACCGGCCCGTCACGGAATCGAAGACCTTCCTGATCAGCCCCAATGCCGGCCCGTCGACCTTTGCGGGCAAGGACTGCAACCCGTTCTTCTATGTGACGTCCTATCAGAACGACCAGGTCCACGAGATCCTCGGCAAGGTCGCGCAGGATCGGGGCTACAAGCGCATGTACCTGATGGTGCCGAACTATCAGGCCGGCAAGGATTCGGTCGCCGGCTTCAAGCTCGACTACAAGGGCGAGATTGTCGAGGAATCCTACATGCCGCTGAACACGCTGGACTTCCAGCCGGAGCTGTCCAAGATCTCCTCGCAGAAGCCCGACGCGCTGTTCACGTTCATGCCGGGCGGCCTCGGCGTCAATCTCGTCAAGCAGTATCGGCAGGCGGGCCTTGCCGACAGCATTCCGGTGCTCTCGGCTTTCACTGTGGATGAATCGACCTTGCCGGCGCAGCAGGACGCAGCCGTCGGCATGTTCGGCGGAGCGAATTGGGCCCCCAATCTCGACAATCCCCAGAACAAGAAGTTCGTTGCCGCCTACGAGGCCGCTTATAACGGCGTGCCCGGTACCTACGCCTTCCAGGCCTATGACGCCGCGATGCTGATCGACAGCGCGGTCAAGGGGGTGAAGGGCGATCTCTCGAACAAAGACGCCGTCGCGGCCGCGCTGAAGAAGGCCGACTTCACCTCGCTGCGCGGCGCCTTCAAGTTCAACACCAACGGCTATCCGATCCAGGACTTCTACCTGACCAAGGTCGCCAAGCGCCCGGACGGCAAGTTCCAGACCGAGATCGTCCAGAAGGTGTTTGAGAATTACGGCGACCGTTATGCCAAGGACTGCAAGGCGGCGAACTAAGACCGCGCGTCGCGTAAAGGGAGGACTGCAATGAAGAGCGAAATCACCGGCATCACGCGGGCCAATGAGGGCATCCAGGGTATTTCCTGGAACATCCTCGGCCAGACCTATGTGCCGAAGAGCAACACCGAGCACAGCTTCTCCTGGCACGCGACGCTGCCGCCAGGCACGTTCGTGCCGCCGCACATTCATCCCGACCAGGACGAGTATCTCTACATGCTGGAAGGCAAGCTCGACTTCGTGCTCGGCAATTCCGAGGCCCAGGCGACCCCGGGCGACCTGATCCGGCTCGGCATGGGCGTGCCGCACGGCATCTTCAACAAGTCGGAGCAGACTGCAAAAGTGCTGTTCTGGGTGTCGCCGACGCGCAAGCTGTTCGACCTGTTCTGGGGCCTTCACAACATGAAGGAGCAGAAACCGGAGGACGTGGTGGCGATGGCCGCCGAGTTCAACATCCACTTCCTGCCGCCGCCGCCCGGCGGCTAGCGGCGGGTTTTAAGCGCGCACTGCCGCCAGTCCCGGCACCGCAGCGAAGCCGGCCTTGGTGGCATAGCCGCGCACGATCGCCTCACGCTGCGAATAGCTGAGCACATTGTCGACATTGTCGAAGCCGTCGGGGGCAAGCTGCTCGACGGCGTCGATGACCCCTTCGGGGCCGCCGCGCCGGTTGGAGCGAACGATGTCAGCCGTCATCGGCAGGCGCTTCTTCTCATATTCGACGAGCGCCTGACGTGGATGCTCGGCGCGAACCAGCGCATCGGCAAGGCAGCGTGCGTCGAGAATCGCCTGCGAGGCGCCATTCGAGCCGACCGGATACATGGGATGCGCGGCATCGCCGAGCAACGTGACGCGTCCTGACGACCAATAGGGCAAGGGATCGCGGTCGCAGGTCGGATATTCGTAGAATTCGGGCGTTGCCCCGATCAAGCTCTTCACATCGATATAAGGCACCGAGAAGCGCGCAACGTGCGGCATCAGCTCCTCGCGCCGGCCCGGCCGCGACCAGTCCTCTTTGCGCGGCGGCGGCGCATTGCCTTCGCCCACTTTGACCAGCACCGCCCAGTTCGTCAGACGGCTTGCCGGGCTTGAGCCCTCCGCGATCGGATAGATCACGACCTTGGCGTTGAGCCCACCGGCCACGATCATGGACTTGCCGGTGAGAAACAGCGGCCAGTCGCGCGCGCCGCGCCACAGCATCAGGCCGTTCCAGCACGGCGGTCCCTCGTTCGGGAATAGCGTGTCGCGCACCCGCGAATGGATACCGTCGGCACCGATCAGGATATCGCCGCGCGCGGTGTGGACGTGCGCCCCTGACCGATCGAAGAAGTAGGCCGTAACGCCGCCTTCGTCCTGCGTGAACGCACCAAGGCGGCAGCCGGTGTGGATTGCTTCGCCCCCGAGCCGCTCCTCGACGGCACGATGGATGACGCCCTGAAGGCGGCCGCGGTGGATCGAGAATTGCGGGACGTCGTGCCCCGCGTCGATGCCGCGGGCTTCGCGCCAAACCTCCTGGCCATGGCGGTTGAGGTAGTAGAGCTGGTCGGTGCGGATCGCGACGTCGTCGAGCTTTTGCAACAGGCCGAGGCCGGCAAGCTCGCGCATGGCGTGCGGCAGCGTGTTGATGCCGACGCCAAGCTCGCGGATGGTATCGGCCTGCTCGAAAATCTCGCAAGCGATGCCGCGCGAGCGCAGCATCAACGCCGTGGTGAGACCACCGATACCGCCACCGACGATAATCGCCCTCATCGCCTTCAACTCCACTCGAAATACGCCAGGCAATGCGGTTAACGTCGCATGGGCGGTCACTCCGCCGCAAGCGGCTTTGTCGCCTCCGCCTTGAGCTCGGCCCGGGTCTTGGGCTTAGCCTTAATTGTCAGCTCCCAATTTCGCGCAAGCCCCCATTGCCGGCTTTACCATGGGTCAAAGCAGCTGCCTCAGTCGCCCCTGAAGACCGGCTTGACCTTGTTGGCAAAGGCCTGGAAGGCACGCTCGAAATCCGCGGTGGTCATGCACAGGGCCTGAGCAACGGCCTCCGCCTCGATCGCCTCCTCGACCGACATCGCCCATTCCATCGCCAGCATCCGCTTGGTCATGGTGTTGGCGAAGGTCGGCCCTTCGGCGATCTGCTTTGCCAGCAATTGCGCCTGGGGCAGCACCTGCTCGGGCGTGACGATGCGGCTGAAGAAGCCCCAGCGTTCGCCCTCCTCCGCGGTCATGAACCGGCCGGTGTAGAGCAGCTCGGAGGCGCGGGACTGGCCGATGATCCGCGGCAGGATCGCGCAGGCGCCCATGTCGCAGCCGGCAAGGCCCACCTTGTTGAACAGGAACGCGACCTTGGCGCCGCTCGCTACGAGGCGCATGTCCGATGCCATCGCGATGATCGCACCGGCGCCGGCGCAGATGCCATCGACTGCGGCAACGATCGGCTGCGGGCATGCGCGCATCGCCTTGACTAGGTCTCCCGTCATCCGCGTGAAAGCCGTCAGCCCTTTGGTGTCCATCTTCACGAGCGGGCCGATGATCTCGAACACGTCGCCGCCAGACGAGAAATTGCCGCCGGCGCCAGTGACGACGATCGACTTGACCGCGTCGTCGAAAGCGCAGGCGCGGAAGAAGTCGGTCAGCTCCCGGTAGCTCTCGAAGGTAAGCGGGTTCTTTCTTTCAGGACGATTGAGCGTCACCGTCGCGACACCGTCGACCACGGCCAGCAGAAAATGCTGCGGCGAATAGTCAACGAGCGGCAGGGTCACGGGGTTGGCTGGTCTGCTCATGCGATGTCCTTTTCCTTGTTCCGAGCCGCTAGATCTCACCGCCGGCCACGGCGATCGCCTGCCCCGTGATCGCGCCAGCCCCCTCGCCGCACAACCACAGCACGGCGTCGGCCACCTCCTGAGGCGAGATCAGCCGCCCTTGCGGATTGTGCTTGGCGAGTTCGGCGATCGCTTGTTCGCGGCTTCTGCCGGTCTTCTTCATGATGTTTTCGATGCTGCCGGCGACCAGATCAGTGTCCGTGAAGCCGGGGCAAACCGCATTCACAGTCACGTTGCTGCTCGCCATCTCGAGGGCAAGCGAGCGTACAAGGCCGACCACGGCGTGCTTGGCGGCCACATAAGCGCTGACATACGCGTAGCCCTTGAGCCCGGCCGTCGATGCGACCGCAACGATGCGGCCATAGGGGCGATCCTTCATCCCCGGCAGTACGGCGCGGACGGCGTGGACGACACCCATGAAATTGACGTCCATCATGCGTGCAAACAGGGCACTGTCCGATTTGGAGAACGGCGCGGACTCAGCACTGCCGGCGTTGGCGATCAGAATGTCGATTGGCTTTCGCGCATGCGCCTCCGCGACGGCTGCTTTCAGCGCGGCTTCGTCCGAGACATCGGCGACCGCCGCGAAATGCGCAGCTCCCGCGCCGACCGCTTCGTCCAGAGTTGCGGCATTCCGGCCGAGCACCGTCACGGTGGCGCCGGCGCCGACGAGGGACGCTGCAATCGCGCGACCGATGCCACGGCCGCCCCCGGTCACCAGCGCGTGCGGCGAATGCGGCAATCCGGACATGCGCTGGCTCCTTGTGAACGACTGATCGCTTCTCCGATATATTTTAACCTTCAAATTTTTGCAACGAGCGCCGATCGCAGTCGCACACGGAAAGAACGGCCCGAAAATTGCTTTAAGTATAAAATTATCTCTTCCCATCGCCGATGGGCCTGTTAGCATCGCCGGGCCGAGCAAAAGGATGTCGCGTGTCGCAGCCTGCGCCAATGATAACAAAGGACGGACGCTTCGCCTATGAGGCCGCCGGCGATCCCGGCGCAATACCCTTGATTTTCCTGCATGGCATTGGCGGCGCGGCGCGCGCCTGGCAGCACCAGCTTGCCACGTTCGGCAACCGCTTTCGCGCGATCGCATGGGACATGCCGGGCTACGGCGGATCGGCGCCGCTTGCCAGCGTCAGCATCGCTGCCCTGGCCGATGCGCTCCAGCAATTCATCGAGCAGCTCGGCGCAACAAAACCCATCCTGGTCGGACATTCGATCGGCGGCATGATCGTCCAGAAATGGCTGGTGCAATCGCCGAAACCGGCGCGCGCGGTCGTGCTGGCGCAGACCAGCCCGGCGTTCGGCAAGACCGATGGCGACTGGCAGAAATCGTTCATCGCGGCGCGGCTCGGGCCGCTCGACCGCGGCGAAACGATGAAGTCGCTGGCGCCTTCGCTGGTCAAAGAGCTGGTCGGCGACGAGCCCGATCCGAAGGGAATGGAACTTGCGCGCGAGTGCATGGGAAGCGTGCCCGAAGCGAGCTATCGCGCCATGATGCTGGCCTTGATCGGGTTCGACCAGCGCAGCACGCTCAAGGATATTTCCGTGCCGACGCTGCTGCTGTCCGGCTCCAAGGACAACAACGCACCAGCGCCGATGATGGCGAAGACGGCGACCTACATTCCCTCGGCTCAATATGTAGAGCTGGCCGGCGTCGGCCATCTCGCGAACCTCGAACGTCCCGATGCCTTTGATCAGGCGCTCGGCAGGTTCCTCGACACCGTCGTTGCAAAGCACAGGTGACTGCGCGATGACCATGCAAGTCAGCAAGACGATCGGCGCGAGCGACAAGGTCGTGCTGGATGCACCGATCTTCGATCCGGTCGCATTCCGTCTGAGCGACGAACAGGCCGGCATCATCGCGCGCGCCCGCGAGATCGGCCAGAGCGTGTTCGCCGGGCGCGCTGCGACCTACGATCGCGAGGCGATCTTTCCGACCGAGAATTATCGCGACCTGCATCGCGTCGGCCTGCTCGGCATCGCCGTCCCGAAGAAGCATGGCGGGCTCGGCGCGAACTACCAGACTTATGCGTTGGCCGCAGCCGAGATCGGCCGCTATTGCGGCGCGACCGCGCTGACCTGGAACATGCATGTCTGCTCCACCCTGTGGTCCGGCCCCCTCGCGGACGATCTCGACATGGACGCGGAGACCCGCGCCGAGCACGAGCGGCGGCGCACGGTCCACTACAAGCGCATCGTCGAGGACGGCGCGATCTACTCGCAGCCCTTCTCCGAAGGCGGTGCGGCGGCCGCGGGTGGCGTCGCCTTCGGTACGGAGGCAAAGCCGGTGGAGGGCGGCTGGATCGTCAACGGCAAGAAGATCTTTGCTTCGCTGTCCGGGCACGCCGACTATTACGGCGTGCTCTGCACCGAAATCGAGGACGGCGGGAAGGCTTCGCGCCGCAACACGCTCTACCTCGCGATTTCCGCGACGTCGCAGGGCGTGTCCGTCGTCGGGGATTGGGATCCGCTCGGCATGCGCGGAACGGTGTCGCGGACGCTGTTGTTCAAGGACGTGTTCGTGCCGGAGGATTCCGCGCTGATGCCGCGCGGCGTCTATTTCCAGGCGGCGATGCGCTGGCCGCACATGTTCCTGACACTGTCGCCGACCTATATGGGCCTCGCCCAAGCGGCCTATGATTTCACCGTGCGATATCTGCGCGGCGAGGTACCGGGCATGCCGCCGGTCAAGCGGCGGATGTACCCGACCAAGCAGATCGCGCTCGCGCAGATGCAAATCAAGCTCGAGCAGATCAAGGCGATCTGGTTCCAGGCCGTCACAGAGGCGTGCGCCAATCCGAGCAAGGAGCAGGTGCTGCGCGCCTATGCCGCGCAATATTCGGTGATGGAGGGGGCCAATGAGCTCGCCGCGCTCGCGATCCGCACCTGCGGTGGCCAGGCGATGCTTCGCTCGCTCCCGCTGGAGCGGATCTATCGCGACAGCCGCTGCGGCTCGCTGATGCTGCCCTGGACCGCCGAGCTGTGCCTCGACCGTATCGGCCGCGAGGCGCTGTATGAGGCCGGCGAAACGGACGACTGACGGTGGACCTATGTAGCCTGATCGACCGCAACGCGGCGTTCGCGCCAGACAAGACGGCCATCGCCTTCGAGGGGGAGCGGCTGAGCTACGCGGCGTTTGCCGCGCGCATCGCACGGACGGCAACGGCGTTGAAGCAGGAGTTCGGCGTCGGCCGGGGCGATCGCGTCGCGATCCTCAGCCTGAACCGGCCGGACTATCTGGTTCTGCTTTATGCCTGTGCGCGGCTCGGGGCGATGCTGGTGCCCCTGAACTGGCGACTGGCCGTCGCCGAACAGCTCTTCATTCTCACCGATGCGGGTGCCAAGGTGCTGGTGCTCGAGCAGGCGTTTGAGGGAGTCCTGTCCGAGCTTGTACGGACAGCGCCGGGAACCTCGGTCATCGGCCTCGACTTTGCACCGCCACGCGGCACGACTTTCGAAAGTCTGCTTGCGTCTAGCGAAGGTAACGGACGCAACCCGCACACCGATCTCTCGTCTCCGCTGCTCATCGTGTACACATCGGGGACGACCGGACGACCGAAAGGCGCGGTGCTGCGTCAGGAAGCGCTGTTCTGGAACGGCGTCATGAGCCAGCACATGCACAACATGACGTCGGACGATCATGTGCTGACGGTGCTGCCGTTCTTTCACGTCGGCGGCCTCAATATCCAGACCACGCCGGCGCTCCAGCTTGGCGCGACCGTCACGATCCACGCCCGCTTCACGCCGGATACGGCGCTCGCGGCCATCGAACAGGAGCGGCCGACCCTGACCGTGATGGTTCCGGCGATCATCCAGGCCGTGAGCGAGCATCCCGCTTGGGCCACGGCCGATCTCTCATCGCTCAAGGCCCTCGCCACCGGCTCGACCATCGTACCGCCGCACCTGATCGATCGCTTTGTCGCGCGCGGTGTACCGGTGCTGCAGGTCTACGGCTCGACGGAAACCTGCCCCATCGCGATCTACACGCGCCTCGGCGGCGATCTCTCGCGTGCCGGATCGACCGGACTTGCCGGCCTGTGCTGTGAGGCAAAGGTGATCGACCAGGCCGGCAACGAGGCGCCGGCGGGCACGCCGGGCGAGATCGCGGTGCGTGGCCCCAACGTGTTCTTCGAATATTGGGGCAATGCGGACGCCACACGCGATGCGCTGCACGACGGCTGGTACCGCACCGGCGATATCGGCCTGTGCGACACGGACGGCTATTTCTGGATCCGTGACCGCAAGAAGAACCTGATCATTTCCGGCGGGGAAAATGTCTACCCGGCCGAGGTCGAGCGGGTCCTGCTGGAACACCCCGATGTCAGCGAATGCGCCGTGATCGGTCGGCCGGACCCACGCTGGGATGAAGTCCCGATCGCTTATGTCATCCGTCGGCCAGACTGCGGACTCGATGCGGACGAACTGAGGGCGCATCTTCAGGCGCAGCTTGCGCGCTACAAGGTTCCGCGTGACATCGTCTTCGTCACCGACCTGCCGCGCACGGCGCTGGGCAAGGTCCAGCATTTCCTGCTGAAGCAGCTTGATGCGCAGTCGCGCGCACGGGGAGAAGCATCTTGAAGATTGCAGTTCTGGGTGGGGGAAACGGCTCTTTCGCGGCCGCGGGCGATTTTGCGCTGGCGGGACATGAAGTCCGGCTCTGGCGCCGCGATGCGGATCAGGTCGCCGCACATCGCGCCGACGGCTCGCGCATCCTGGTGAAGGACCATGCCGGCCGTCACGATGTGAAGCTGGCGCTGGTGACGACCCACATCGCCGAGGCCGTGAGCGGTGCCGAACTGATCCTGTGCCCTGCTCCCGCCTTCGCACAGCCGGATATCGCGCGTTTGCTGGCTCCGCACCTGCGGGACGGCCAGGTCGTGTTTCTGCCGCCCGCGACATTCGGCTCGATGATCTTCGCGAAGGCTGCACAGGATGCGGGGAACCAGGCCAAGGCGAGCTTTGCCGAGACCGGCACGCTGCCCTGGCTCACCCGCAAGCATGGGCCGTTCGAGGTCGCGATCACGATCCGCGCGAAGCGGCTGCCGGTTGGCGTGTTTCCGCTCGATCGGGCGTCACACGCTCTCGACGTGATTGGACGTGCTTTCCCCGACGCAATCGAACCATGCGGAGATGCGTTGTCCGGTGCGCTGATGAATGCAGGTCCCGTCATCCATCCGCCACTGATCGTGATGAACGCCGGCCCGATCGAACATTTCGAGCGATGGGACATCCACAAGGAAGGAACGCAAGCTGCGATCCGCCGGGTGACCGACGCACTCGACGCCGAGCGGATCGCGGTACGCGAGGCGCTCGGCTACGGCGCGCCGCATTTCCCGCTCGCTCACCATTACGCGAAGGAAGGCGAGATCTGGATGTATGGTCGCGGCTCGCATGACCGGCTGACGGATTCCGGCGACTGGCGCGAGCGCATCGTGCTGACCGAACACCGCTACATGCGCGAGGATTTGCGGCTTGGGCTGTCGCTTCTGGCGTCCGTCGCCGGCCTCGCGGGCGTGGCCACGCCGCTCGCCAAAGCTTTCCTCGCCATCGGAGGCGCGATCTGCGGTGAAGATTTTGCCCAAGGCGGCCGAACGCTCGATACGCTGGGTCTTGGCGGCCTCAGCAAGGCCGAACTGCAGACGCTGCTTCGCAACGGATTCTGATCGATGACCAGTCGTGCCAACATCGCCTGTCTCGGGGCCGGCCGCATGGGGCGCGGCATCGCCGTCGCGTTCGCCTATGCAGGGCACAGGGTCGCGATGATCGACGTCAAGCCTCGCTCCGACGAGGACTTCGCCAAGCTTGAAGCGGACGCGCTCGGCGAAGTCAGGAAGACATTTGCCAGCCTCTCAAACCTGGGACTGCTGACCGCGGCAGATGTCGATCCGCTCGTCGCGCGTGTTTCGGTGGTGGCGGCGAGCCAGAGCGGCGCGGCGCTTGCCGATTCCGGAATGGTTTTTGAGGGTGTCCCCGAAGTCGTCGAGCTCAAGCGGGAGGTGCTGGGGGCGGCCTCGCGACAAGCGAAGCCGGACACGATCATCGCATCGACCACGTCGACCATCCTCGTCGACGATCTCTCCGCCGCGATCGTGAACCCTCGCCGCTTCCTCAACGTGCACTGGCTCAACCCGGCCTATTTGATCCCGCTCGTCGAGATTTCGCCCGGCAAAGCCACCGATCCCGCCGTCACCGACGAGGTCAAGGCCCTGCTTGAAGGTATCGGCAAGGTTCCGGTGGTCTGTGCGGCAACGCCCGGCTTCATCGTCCCGCGCATCCAGGCGCTGGCCATGAACGAGGCCGCACGCATGGTCGAGGAAGGCGTCGCCAGCGCCGAGGAAATCGACAAGGCGATCCGCTATGGCTTCGGCTTCCGTTACGCCGTGCTCGGACTACTCGAGTTCATCGATTGGGGCGGTGGCGATATCCTGTACTACGCGAGCCGCTATCTCGAAGGCGCGCTCGGCAGCGACCGCTATCGCGCACCAGACGTCATCTCGCGTAACATGCATGAAGGCCGGATCGGTCTGCGCACGGGCGCCGGCTTCCTCGATTATTCCGGCCTTGATGTCGACGCCTACCGGGCAAAGCGTCTTCAGGCCATGGTCGACCTGCTCCGCCATTTCGAGCTGGCTCGCCCGCCAGTACTCGACCGCAGCTAGCCGAAGACGTCCTGGAGAACGCCCTCCCGCACAACCGCGACGCCGTCCAGCTCGATGGTGGTCCCCATCATCGGCAGGTCGAAATGGCCCGCCGTGTAGCGGCCGGCGAATTCGTTGGCTCCGGTCGAGAACAGGAAATTGCCGGAGACGGCACGTATCTCCGTGCCATTGGTGTCGCGCTGGTCGTACATCGACAGCGCTTCATAGCGCGCGGCCGGGTTCATGCCGAAACCGACATGCGAGACCGCATAGGCTTCGCGGTCGCCCCAGGCCGCAAGATAGGCGCGCATCATTGCGGCATCAGTGCCCTCACCTTCCAGATCGACGACATAGTCGTCCTTCAACGTCATCTTCACAGGGGAAGTCAGGTAACGCTTGAAGGTCAGGTTGATGTCGCCGGGCGCCATCACCAGCGTGCCGTTGATCGTTCCGCTCTTGGGAAAGCTGACGACGATGCCGCCCGGCCAGTGCGCCAGCGTGCCGGGCTTATCGGTCCAGCCCCACACGCCAACCGTTGAGGCACCGACCATGTCCACGTCGAGCGCCGTGCCAGCTTTTGAGGTGACCCGCATCCGTTTGGTCCCGCGGAGCATCTTCGCCGCCGCACGAACGCGCTTCTCGAGTGCGGGGCCCGGCACCATCCGCTCCAGCGCCTCGGGATGCTCGTTGGATATCACCAGAATCCGCGCGCCTGCCTTGAGGATCTCGGGCGTCTCGACCGCATGCATCAAGCCCTCGACAGTGCAATCCACCACGAAGCCGGCCTGCTGAAGCGCGCTGATCACCGGACCAAGCCGCTGGATCGCCTCGCTCGCCCCTGTCGAACGAACCGGAACGATATTCCGGTTACGCGGCGTCGGCATCACCACGTGAAATGGCCGCGCGCCCATCCGCAGCAGCGCGAGTTCTGCCAGATGCACATTCAGCGCACGCGATTGCGTTTCCGAGAGGATCGCCGCGGTATCACCCGCCTTGACCGCGCATCGCTCAAAAATCTCGCAAAACGCGTCGATCCATTTTGCTTCGATGCGATCAGCCAGCATGGTTCACTCCCGGTACTGTAGTTTCTTGTTCCGTCAGATCACGCTTCGGGATAGCCCCGCAAGAGGTACGATCGCACGGCTCCCAGCAGGCCGTTGAGGATCAACCCGAGCAGCGAGATCGTGATCAGCGGCACGAACATGTCGACAGCCTGAAATGTCCGGGCCGCCGTGACGAGGACGTGGCCCAGGCCGTCTGTCGACGTGATCATCTCGGCCAGAAACACCACGATGCAGGAAATGACAAGGCCGATCCGGCAGCCGGTCAGGATCGACGGCATCGCCGCGGGCAGCACCACCTTGAAGAGGATCTCATAGCGCGGCGTCCCCGCCGCCATGGCCGACCAGATCAACTTCTGCTCGACGGTCGAGGCACCATAGTAAGTGGATAGAAGAATGGGAAACAGCGCGTCGGCCGCCACCAACGTAATCTTCGATCCGTGGCCGAAACCGAGCAACAGCAACAGTGCCGGATAAAGCGCTACCTTGGGCAGTGGCGCGAGTACCCGCACGATCGGCCGAACCACGGCATTGATCGCGGGACTGGCGGCGGCCGCGATGCCAATACTGACGCCGAGCACGACCGCAATCGCGAAGCCGGCGAACAACCTGATCAGGGTCGCCGCGATCTCCTGCTGATACGTCCAGGTCACAAGCTGCTGGACCAGCCGGCTGAAGACAAAGCCCGGCGGCGGCAGCAAAACCGCAGGCGCAAAACCGAATGACACGAGGCCTTGCCAAAGCGCGATCACCAGCATGATCGGCACGAGCCCAAGGATGACGTTTGCTGGGAGCAGGCGCGATGTCATGAGAAACTCAGGGGCATGTCGAACTGAGGCTCAGACCAGCGCACAAGTCGTGCGCGGACCCGCTCGAAGATCGCGTCGAGGCAGATTCCCATAGCTCCCACGATGATGATCATGGCGAAGACGGTGTCATATTGCCCCATATCGAGCGCATTGAACAGGATGTTGCCGGCGCCGGATTGGCGGGCGATCATCTCGCTGGTGATCATCGTAATCAGCGCCAGCACGAGCCCCGTGCGGCACCCTGTCAGAATCTCCGGGAGCGCGGCCGGCAGCACGATCCGGACCAAACGTTGCAACGGCGAGAGCCCCATTGCAGCACCCGACCATAGCATCTTCTCTTCGACAGCCTTGGCGCCTTCGAAGCTGTGATAGATCACGGGAAGGCTGACGCCGAGAAAGATCACCAGCGTCTTGGTGATGTCACCGACCCCAAGCCACAGCATGATGATCGGCATCAAGGCCGCCTTCGGCACCGGGTAGATCACCATCAGAAGCGGATTGAAGAAGGCCGCAACCGCGCGGCTGCGTCCCATCAGCAGGCCGAGAGGAATCGAAACAAGCACCGCGACGCTGAATCCAATTGCCATGCGGCGGAGCGAGGCCAGGATGTTGATCAGCGACTCCTTGTCGCCGAGAATATCCGGAATCGCCCGGATCGCCTCGATCGCCGTCGGAAAACTGTCATTCTTCAGCGCGAGCGACGCGACCTGCCATATCGACAGCAGCCCGATGCAGGCGAACACCGGGGCAGCACGTCTGGCGGAGGTAGCCAGCAACGTCATGACGGCGATCCGGTCTCGTCGACCTCGTCGAACATGCGCTCGATTTCGACGACGTATTTCTGGTAGCGCGGATCGAGCAACAGCTCGTTGCGGCGGCGCGGCCGCGGCAGATCGATATCGATCACCTGCCGGATGCGGCCGGGCGATTTCGACATCATCACGACCTTGTCCGACAGGAAGACGGCTTCATCCACCGAATGGGTGACGAACAGCACCGTCTTGCGGTCGCGCTCCCAGATGTTCAGGAGATCGTTCTGCAAACGTGTCCGGGTGTGAGCGTCGAGCGCGCCGAACGGTTCGTCCATCAACAGGACTTCGGGACGATAGGCGAGCGTTCGGGCCAGCGCCACGCGCTGCTTCATGCCGCCCGACAGCTCCTTGGGATAGAAGTTCTCATAGCCTTTGAGGCCGACCATCTCGATCAGCGCCCGGCTCTGCGCTTCAGCCTCAGTGGCCCGCACGCCCTGCTGACGCGGCCCGTACATCACATTGCCCAGCACGGTTTTCCAGGGAAACAGCGCAAACTCCTGGAACACCGGCCCGCGATCGGGACCTGGTCCCGTGATCGCCTGTCCCTTGATCTTCGCCGCACCGCTGGTCGGGCTGACGAAGCCCCCGACGATGTAGAGCAGTGTCGACTTGCCACACCCCGACGGACCAAGGATGGAGACAAAGGCACCCTCTTCGATCGTCAGCGAGATATCCGATAGCGCCAAATGATCCTTGCGCGCCGAGGTCTGAAAAACCTGCGAGACACGGTCGATCTCGATGATCGCAGAAGCCGGCTTTTGTGACGTCACCGGTCTCACCCATTCGCTCGATCTCGAAGGCAACACCTTCATTCCGTCTCTCACTTCACCCGCACGAATGTCGCGCAATTATTGTCTGCCGAATGTCCTCCATCAGCGGAAGGAGCTTAGCAAGAAGCTTGCCAGACAGGTGGCCATTCTCGCGCAGGTACGCCGCGTCATTCGAACCAGGGCCATTCTGCCGGCCCCTCATGCGTTACCGCTCCGCCCGGCGCCTGGCCAACCAGTCGCGCATATTTTGCGAGCGCGCCGGCGCGGTGACGCGGCGGGCGTGGCTTCCAATCACGTCGTCGCGCCGCGAGCTCCTGTTCGTCGACCAGCATATCCATCCGCCGGTTTGCAGCATCAATCCGGATCCTGTCGCCGTCGCGAACGAGGGCCAACGGACCGCCAACGAATGCTTCGGGGGACACGTAACCGATGCACATGCCGCGGGTCGCGCCGGAGAACCGCCCGTCGGTGATCAGGGCCACCTTTTCGCCCATGCCCTGCCCGTAGATCAGCGCGGTGACACCGAGCATCTCGCGCATGCCAGGGCCGCCGACCGGCCCTTCATTGCGGATCACCAGAACCTCGCCTGCCTTGTAGCTGCGGGCACGAACCGCTGCGACACAAGCCTCCTCATCTTCGAAAACGCGCGCGACACCCTCGAAGTACTGGCTCTTCAAGCCTGCGACCTTGATGACCGCACCGTCCGGACAGAGGTTCCCCTTCAGCACCGCCACACCGCCATCCGGCATGATCGGCGCACTTGCCGCGTAAACGACCTCGCCGTCCGGCGCGTTTGCCGCGCCATATTCTTCGGCAAGCGTTCGGCCAGTGATGGTGATGCAGTTACCATCGATGTGACCGCTTTGAATCAGCTCCCGGATTACCACGGCGGCGCCACCTATATCGTAGACATCCTTCGCCGTGTATTTGCCCCCGGGCCGCAGGTTTCCGATCAGCGGCGTCCTGGCAAAGACCTCACCGACATCATCGATCGTGAATGCGATGCCGGCCTCGTTCGCGATGGCCGGCAGATGCAGCGCGGCGTTGGTCGAACCGCCCGTAGCGGCGACGATCGCCGCGCCGTTCTCCAGTGATTTCCGCGTCACGATGTCGCGAGGCAGCGGCCCACCGCGCTCCAGCATTTCCATGATCAGCCGCCCGGCGCGTCGCGAGATCTGCGCGCGCTCGGCGTAGATACCGGGCACCATCGAGACGTTGGGAATGGTGAGCCCCATCGCCTCCGACACCATTCCCATGGTGTTCGCAGTAAACTGGCCGGCACACGCACCGATGGTCGGCAGGCAGGCGTGCTCGATCCGCTCCAATGTGGCACCGTCGATCTCTCCGGTCATGAAGCTGCCGACCGCTTCGTAGGAATCGAGCACTGTCAGCGTTCGCCCGTCCACGCGCCCCGGCAGCGAGCTGCCCCCGTAGATGAAAATGGACGGCACGTTGCAACGAATCATGCCCATCATCACGCCGGGAAGCGTCTTGTCGCATCCGCCGTATCCGATCAGCGCGTCATAGGCGAGACCATGAACGACAGCCTCGATCGAGTCGGCGATCAGCTCGCGTGAAAAGAGAGAGAACTTCATTCCCTCGTGATTCATGCTGATCCCGTCGGAGACTGATACGGTCGAGAATTCGCGCGGCGTGCCGCCGGCCTCCTCGATTCCCGTCTTGGCCGCGGCCACCTGGAAGTCGTGGGTCATGTTGCAGGGCGTCTGCTCGCCCTTCATGCTGACGACACCCACCATCGGCCTGGCAATCGCGGCGTCGCCAAGACCCATTGCGCGCATGAAAGCGCGATGCGGAGCCCTGTCGAGGCCGTCTGTCGTGATCCGTGATCGCAATTTCTTCATGCAAGCATCTTCTTCATGCAACGTCCCGGATTACCCGGGACGCTGCGATCTTCTTATTCTGATAAATTTGCCCGGCGCCTATTCCAGCGGCGCGACGATCGTCGGGTGCTTGAACTGTGCGACGTCCAACTTCGGCAGCATTCCCGTCTCTGCATAGATGTCCAGCATCTTCTGGATTGCAGGGAAATTCGGCGCCGCACCCGGATCGCGACCAAAATCATTGTCCTTGAGCAGATAGGTCTCGAGCACCGGAATAGGCGCTTTCAAGACTTCATTGACCACCTTCAAGGTCTCTTCGCGGTTCGCCAACACCTTCTTCATGCCTGACGTGATGTCGCGGACATAGGCCTTGACCAGCTCCGGATTCTTGTCGACGAAATCGGCACGGCACGCTTCCAGGATGTGCACGATGTTCGGCATGGCCTGCGACAGTGAGAACAGCTTCCTCGTGCCGCCCTTGGCTTCCGCGCGCGCGGCAAACGGCTGGTTCATGTTGACCGCGTCGACGCGCCCCTGGCGCAACGCATCTTCGGAGACGGCAAAGCCGACCTCGACCAACTTGATATCCTTAGCCGGATCGACACCATTCTGCTTCAGGAGCAGGTTGAAAGGCCCTTGCGTACCGCCGCCGATCACGGAAATGCCGACGGTCTTGCCCTTGAGATCGGCAATGGTCTTGATCGGCGAGTCATCCATGACAGCCCAGTAGACCGAGAAACCGCCGGGCTTCTCGAAGACGTGCTGCGCCACGATATAGGCCTTGAGATTGCCACCGACCACTCCGTTGGAGAGCGACAGCGGCGCCTGCGTCGCGCAATCAAGTGCGCCTGCCGCCAATGCCTGCGTCATCGGCGCCGTGCCCTGAAATTGGGTCCATTCGATGTTGTAGGTCTTGCCAATATTGGGGAATTCGGCTGGCCGGCGCATCATCCAATATTTGGATTCCTCGGCCGGGATGGTCCAGCCGACGCGGATTGTCTGCTGTGCCCGCAACGGGCTTGCGCCCGCAATCATGGCCGCCAGCGCCCCTGTGGCCAGCATCCACCTCGAAACCGTTCGCATCGCGCCCACTCCGTTGCTCCGACGCCGACTGGCGCCACCCAACCCGACCGGCCCAAATGTTTCATGGTTCAAACAATCAGGCAAGCCATGCGAGCAGGCCCGGTGTCGCCGCGGGACACGCCATGTATGGTACAGCGGCGGCCGCGCTGCGACAGAAGGAGGCAACCTATGGCTGATACGAGCAAGGCAAACCCGCAAGGCGTCGAGCGGCTCGGTTATCTCGGCCTTGGACTCATGGGGACACCCATGACCCGGCGTCTGCTCAAGGCCGGCCACCAGGTCAGTGTCTGGAACCGATCGGAGAGCAAGGTCGCTCCGCTCGTCGAAGCCGGCGCAAGGCGGGCAGCCACACCCCGCGACATTCTGGCGGATTCGGACATCGTCTTCATGTGCGTGACGGACGCCGCAGCCGTGGAAGAGGTGATTTTCGGGGCCGAAGGTCTTTCGGCCGCCCCCGGCGACGGGAAGCTCGTCGTCGACTTCTCGTCAATCCATCCCGACGCCGCGCGCGACCTTGCAACGCGACTGAAAGCTGCGAACGGCGCAGGCTGGATTGACGCTCCGGTGTCCGGCGGCACCAAGGGCGCGGAGGAAGGCACGCTTGCCATCATGGCAGGCGGAGACGCCACCGACATCGCGAGGGTGAGGCCTTATGTGCTGGCCATGGCCCGCAGGTTCACTCACATGGGGCCCACCGGCGCCGGCCAGACCACGAAGCTCTGCAATCAGGTGATCGTGGGATGCGCGATGGCCGTTCTCGCAGAAGCAACGCGCCTTGCCGTGAACGCCGGAATCGACGCCAATCGGCTACCCGAAGCGCTCGCGGGCGGATTTGCGGATTCGATCCCGCTTCAGCTCTTCGTGCCACGGATGGTTCAGGGCATTCACACCCCGCCGCTCGGCCATATCGCCACGATGCTCAAGGACCTCGATACGGTTGCCGATGTCGCGCAGACGACGTCGACGCCGGTGCCGATGGCTGCGCTGGCGGGACAGCTCTTCAGACTGGCCAAGGCCGCGCGGGGCGCGGATGCGGACGCGCTGGAGATCTACAAGCTTTCAGCGGCAGAACATTGAGCCCATCGGGGGCGGCCTGAAACGCGTTACGGTGAGGTCTTGCGTTCATCGTCGGCCAGGAACCGGCCAAATGTCCCACGCGCGAAGAGCAGCGGCTCTTTTGTATTGTAAGTATAGGCCTCGACCGCGCCGAGAAAGATCACGTGGTCGCCGCCATAATAGCGATTGACGGAGCGGCACTGAAAATTGGCGACGCTCTCGGCAAGTACCGGCGCGTTGCCGAGGCCCGGCGCCCAGTCGACACCAGTAAATTTATCGTCCGACGATTTTGCGAATTTATTCGCAAGCGCCTGCTGGGAAGCGCCCAGCACGTTGACAGTGAAATGACTCGCGTTCTGAAACACGGTCAGGCTGGAAGAATAGACGACCAGGCTCCACAGGACCAACGGAGGATTCAGGGAGACAGATGCGAACGAATTGCAGGTGATGCCATAGGGCTTGCCGTCAGGAGCCGAGGCGGTGATGATCGTTACGCCTGTTCCGTAAGTGCCGAGCGCGGTGCGAAAGTCGCGGGGATCGATCGACGAGCTGTCGCTCGCGAGTTCGTTGGATGGATCGGGAGCGGCCGGCTGCTTCGGCAGATCATTCATCGGCCGGCCTCACAGCGTGAGATTCTCGGACGGCAGGCCCAGCGCCACGCGTCCATAATTGGTTCCGGCCGCATCGAAATTGAATGCGAGATGCGAGTTGATCGCGTGCGCATCGCGGAACTGCCGCTGCAACACGCCCGTCGTGAACAGGCCGCGCGCCCCGCTCGCGGCAAATAGCATCGAGACCGCGTCAGTACATAGATTGACCGAGAAAGCACCGTCACGTCGGTATCTGGTCTTGGTCGCCATGTCCGGATTGTTGCTGCGTCGTGCATCCTCCATGGCATCGATACAGGCCGAACGCATAATCCGGCGTGCGGCATCGATTTTGGCCGAGGCTTCCGCGATCTTGATCTGCGTGCTTTGGAAATCGCTCAGCTTGGCGCGGTTGTAGGTGGAAATGCGATGACGGGCGACCTCGATGTAGTCGTTCAGGCACGCCTGCGCATTTCCCAGCGCCACGCCGGACAAGACGTATGGAAACAGCGAGAACACGGGTAGCGCATACAACGGATTGGGATTGACCTTGCTTCCCGGCGTCCGGCCGCCGGCAAGCTCACCGACGGCGACGGTCATATGATCGGCCACGAAGGCCTGCCTGACTTCCACGTCGGAAGACCCCGTACCGCGCAACCCCGCAACATTCCAGGTGTCGAGCACCTTGTAGTCGTGTTTCGGAAGCAAGAAGATCCGATACTCGATGCCGTCTGCTTCATCATCGGAGGAAACCACGCTTGCAAGCATGTTCCATTCGCAGGACGCAACGCCCGAGGAGAATGGCCAGCTTCCGCGCAATTGGTATCCGCCCTCAACCCTCGTGGCCCGGCCCGCAGGAAAGATGAATGAGGATGCAATCAGCGTATCCGGATCACGGCCCCAGACCAGATCCTGCGCCTCTTGCTCGAACATGCCGAGCATCCAGTGATGGCTCGCCAGATTGGCGAGATTCCAGGCCGCCGACGCGTCTGCTTGTCCGAGCAGATCGGCGCAATCAATCAGGGCGACATAGTCGAGCTCAGCACCGCCGATGCGCTTGGGCTGGAGCATCCGGAACAGACCTGCATCGTGCAGATCCCGTTCGGTTTCGGGCGGAAGGTAGCGCAGCTCCTCGGTTCGGGCTGCCCGCTCTCGCAGTCGTGGCAGGAGCGCCCGAGCCCTCGCGATCATTGCCGCATAGGCGAGTTCGCCGGATTCCGGCCCCACAGGCTGGCTCACGCTCGGCTCTTGACCAGGCGCCATTCGCATCCCTCGCTTTCCCGCACTTATGCGGCGGGAACCTCGACAAATCAAGCCGATGCAGCGCTTGCGCCGTTCTTCGCCCCGACAGCGTCCATGGGAGGCGATCACTCGGGCTCAAACCGAGGGATTGCCTGATCCAAAGACCCCCTTCTTGGCGAACTCCGCGATCCGACGCTGGTCGTAACCCAGCGTATCACGCAAGACGTTCTCGGTATGCTCGCCCAACAGGGGCGCGGCAACAGGATCAATCGCGCCGGTCAGACTCATGGTAATCGGCGTCTCAATGTTGGGGACCCAGTCCGCCGTCGGATGCGGAATCCGGCTCAAGCGATGGCGGTCGCGGGCCTCGGGTGCGTTAAAACCCTCTTCGACGGTGCGGAGATAGCCGACCGGAATGTTGGCCAGCTTCATCTTCGCCATCCAGTTCTCGAGGGTGTCGCTTGCAAAGACCTCCGCGATGGCTGCCCGCAAGAGCTCCTTGTTCTCGGAACGCGCCTTGCGAGTCGCAAATTGCGGATCGGTGATGAGATCGGGCCGGTTCATCACTTCGACGACGAGCCGGCGATAAAGCCGGTCGTTGGCGCAGGCCATGTAAAGCAGTCCATCGGACGCCTCGTAGACGCCGACGGTGGGAGACCCACTCGGCGAATTGCCGAACCGTCCAGGGTTCTCACCGTTGATCAGATAGGCCATGCCGTAAAAACTCGTCATCGCCATGGCGATGTCGAACAGGGCCACTTCGACATGCTGGCCGCGGCCGAGCCGATCCCGCGCCAGCAGGGCTAGAAGGATAGCGTTACAGGCCGTCATTCCCGTCGCAACATCCACGATGGGCGGACCGGTGCGGACCGGAGGACCGTCTGCAAATCCGTTGAGCGACATGAAGCCGCTTTCGGCCTGCGTGATCGGATCAAAACCGGGTCGCGAAGCGAACGGCCCGGTGCGCCCATAGGCGGAGATCGAGCAATAGACCAGCCGAGGATTGAGGGGCGCGACCGCTTCATAATCGAGACCAAACTTCTTCATGACCCCGCTCGAGAAATTCTCGACGACCACGTCGGCCTTGCGGATCAGATCCCGCGCGATCTCGCGGGCTTCAGGCACGGCGAGGTCGAGCGCGATACCGCGCTTATTGCGGTTCAGGCTGAGATAAGCGGCGCTCTCTCCGCCGGTCTCGGCGTGTTCATATGCGCGCGTGTCGTCGCCGCCGTCCGGGTTCTCGATCTTGATGACACGCGCGCCGAAATCGGCAAGCGTCTGGGTGCAGGCCGGCCCAGCAACCACCCGCGTGAAATCGACGACTAGCAGACCATCGAGCGCCGTAGGCCCTCCCGCTCCTCGCGACGAACGTTCCGGCAATTGAGGCTTGGTGGACATCGATCACGCTCCCTTACATCGGCTTATGGTCGCCGAATTTCCTGCAAGAGCAAACTTAAAGCCCGGGGCCGCCGACTTCGCAAGTGTTTCAAACACATCGCCTCAAAACGCAAAAAAAGGCCCGGCAGCCGTCAAGCTGCCGGGCCTCTCGATGTTTTGGGCGCGCAAGGCTACATCGCGTCTCGTTACGCACCATCCTGCGTCGCGAACGCCACGTTCCGCATCACGGGAAACCACCGCTCCCTTCTTCAGCGCAGCCGTTTTCGCCAATAAAGTGTATGCGACCAAGCCCAGGGTACCTCGGGTTCATAAAGACGATAGCCAGCCTGGATGAAATTATTGGCAGACACCGGATTATCCGTCGTATCCGAAACGATGCAGTCCCATCCGATGCGCCGCCCCCTCGCCTCGATCGCCCGCATCAGCCTGAGTTGAAGCCCCCGCCCCCAATGCCGCCGCACCACCCCGACCCGACAAAAATACCCGCTGTTTCGCGCATGCGTCGACGGCAGAACGCCGGCAAAGGCGACCGCATCATCATCGTGATAGGCGAGCCACCACGCGCCCATCTCGAATTGCGGCATGGCGGCACCATCGAAGAAGGTGAGCCGGTGCAGATCGCCGAGGGTCTCGGCGATCTCGTCATCGTCCGCCTCGACGATACGAATTCTGTACATCGAATGCCCCATACATCGGATGCTGAGTGGAATTGGCAGCTCCTGTGCGCGAACGACGGCGGCCTCGCGCAGCGCACGTCTATTTGCCCAACACGACCTTGACGCCGAGCCAGACGGCCCCCATCAGCCCGGTGGCTATCACCGTGATCACCGCCTTGAATGTGTAGCTTTGCGCCTGCTCCACACTCTTCCGCCAACGTCGCAGGTGCTGAAAATCCGCTCTCAGCTCCTTTCGGTCATCGTCTTCGATGCCAAACGAGGCCAGCACCGATGCCACCGCCTTCAATACGATCGCATCGATGCTCTCCTGCTGTAATCTATGCTGCTCGGCCAGCGTTTCGGCGACAATCGCCTTGATTTCGTCGTCCGGCATCTTCACCGCTTGATGATCCTTGCGACATTCTCGAAGCCGCGCTTGGCAAAGTAGAACGAGACCACGAGATTGGCGGTGATCGCCGCGAATCCTGCCAGAGCGTCGGTGGAGCCAAAGCCGAGGACCTTGTCCCAGACCAGAAGCTTTGCGAAATAGAGCGCTACGCAATAGCCCATCAGTTTGTCCGGCTCGTACCAGTGACCGATCTCTGCGATGCGATACTGCATGACGGCCTTGGTCTCGGCCGTCTGAGATGCGATTTCGCTCGCCGCCAGATCCGCCGCGATCCTGGTGTCGACGTTTTCAGCCTTCAGTTTCGCGCTGTAGGCATCGATCAGCGCCTTGACGACGGGGCCGCCGAGAAACGAGATGATCGTCATCCACATTCGTTCTTCCTCCGAAGGGTTCGCAGGCGCGCGATGATCGTCACGACGGAGATCGCCAGCAGGATGCGTCCCGTCGTCTTGGCGTCGCCGATGGCCGTGCTGATCTGGTCCTTGACGCCCGGATCGCCTAGCGCGTCGGCGAGGTCGTCGATGATCGAAGCCAGCGCACCGGCGAACGCAATGCAGTAGCTCCAGGCAATGGTCATGGAGTGCAGGCAGACAGCCTTGATTTTCGCGAGCATCACGATTTGGCCCGCAGAACTGCAAGTCTTGCCTCGAGTGACCTGATCAAGGCATCGGTCCCGGTCGCGAGCCGGAGGACCGGGTCCTTGCAAAACCAGCCGGCAGCAAGGCCGGCGGCGAAGAGGATGATGTCAAGCATTGTCCGCATGTTCACTTCCTTCCGAAAATAGCTCCGACCAGGTTGATCACGAACGCGCCGATCGAGCCCTTCGACGGGTTCGTCGGTGAAGGTCTTGTTGAACCGCCGACGGCCGGGCTCTTTGCGACTTTCACTCCTGCAAAATTGATCGCGGGGTCGAGCTCCATCAGCGCGATCATGAGCGCTGCGCATCCCAGTTGCGGATCGACCTTGCCGGGATCGTAAACGCCATCCCGAACGTACTTTCCAGCACGGTACTGGTTGGTACCGGACCAGAGATAGGGCGACGGCACGCCCCGGGCCGCGTAACCGATGCCGTTGTAGGTCTCGAGCGCCGTCAGCGCTGCGGCAATCGACCAGTCCTTGTGGCGCGCCAGGAAGGGCGGACACTTCACCAAGGCATCGATGGCCGCGGCCTCCCACGAGGCGAACGGGCCTCGTCCAGCCGGCACGTGAACCGACACGCGATTCCAGGGATCGCCCTGCGCGAGGGAAGCTCGCCAGTCCTGCGAGGATTCGCGTTCGTGAATGACAGCAATGGCTGGCCAGGGGACGCCCGTCTCGCGCTCGACGGCCTGATATCGCTGCCTGGCCTTGTAGAGGCGCGAGGCAGCATTGGCAGCCTCGGTTTTCCGGGTCGGCTTAGCATCCGCCCAGCGCTTCGCATTCGCCCGCGTGAGGGCGTTCAGGTCTACCATGGGTTGACTCGGTTGGGGGTTGGGGTGATACGGTTTCGCGAATGGGACCGGAAACTTCCAGAGCCTTAATGTTCGACAACTTGCTAGATCGGCTGCGGCGAGCGGCCCTTTTTTCGATCTTTATCGATGTCGCACGCCAGACACTGCCGACGTCGGTGCTGATCTGGCTGCGCACACAAATGGTGCGCAATCTACAGGGCACGCCCGGCGAAATTTTCGGCGAAATCTATCGGCGCAACATCTGGGGCTACAAGGAAACCGCTTCCGGCGGCGGATCCACCCTGCACAATACTCAAAGGGTGCGAGAAAGCCTTCCCGGTCTGATCGGCAACCTCGGGATTCATACCCTACTCGACCTACCTTGCGGCGATCTTCATTGGTTGTCGAAGATAGACCTTCCAGTGTCGCGCTACATTGGGGGCGACATCGTTCCGGAGCTGATTGAGCATACGCGAGACCAATACACGCGCCCGGATCGCACATTCATCCAAATCGACATCTGTAATGATCTGCTACCGCAAGCGGACATGCTGCTTTGCCGCGACTGCTTCATTCATCTGTCCGAGGACATGATCTTTCGTGCGATCGACAATATCCTCCGATCCGACATCAGATATCTTCTGACTACCACTTTCCCGGACGGTCGAAACCGTGCGATTCGAACAGGAGACTTTTTCACCATCGATCTGTGTGCGCCACCTTATAATTTCCCGCCACCGATCAGGGTGCTTGAAGACTGGGTGCCCCCCTTCGATCGCCGCCAGCTCGCGTTGTGGGAGGTTGAGAGTCTGCGAAATAATCGACAGCTTAGATGATCCTAAGCAATTTGTTGGCAATAATAGTCGGTGGCACGATCGCGTGGGCAGTACCGCTCGTATTATTCGTTGTAGTAGTGATGCTTGTCGCCGTACCGTTAAGCGTCGAAATATTTTGTGGCGATTGGACTCCGTTGTACTGAATGCCTTCAAGACCGCCGCTGCCGGACGCACCAAGGCCGCTCCACCCGCCCGTGATTGCTGGTATCACAAGGCCGCCGGTCGTACTAACGCTTGCGGTACCTGAACCCGTTGCGGTAATGCCCGTCGGCAACTCTCCGAGGGAGAGAGTGTGGCTCTGCGCTCCGCCTGCGGCGCCAAGTGCTGCGGCACTCGTTCCGAAATAGGTTGATGTCAGCCGCGAGGCCGCGCTGCCCCCCATATCGTCCTTGCCGGCAACCACCCGCCCGCGCAGGTCGGGGATGTTGAAGGTCGTCGACCCGTCACCCGTGCCATAAGTGGTGCCAAGAAACGAAAACAGCGTGGCGTACGTGGTACGGGAGATCGCCTGTCCATACATCAGCGCGAAAGAGTTGTTTGGCGCAGCAGAACCCCAGAAATCGAGGCTGCCACCGATCGGGATATTGTACGGATTGCCGACGACATTTTGTAGAAGAAACAGCCCGGAGCCGATATTGTAGATCGCAACGTAAGGCGTGCCGGCAACCAAAACGCCGGGCGGCAGTTCCGTCGTAGGATCGGTTCGGATCGACTTCGCTCCGAGACCGTCAACATTGAGAGTGACATTTGGTGAGCCCGCGCCATTCGTCGCGTGCGGCGTGAACGCGATCAACTGGCCACTCAACTGCGCAAGCGACTGAAACACCTGGTAGGTATTGACCGCATAGGCCGTGCTGGTCCCAGTCGTCACGATCGCACCGGCGACATCGTCGCGATATTTCGCAATTGCCGCCATCATCGCACGCGCCGAGTCGTTGACGCTGGCGGGGGACTGGCCCTCTGCCCAGTTGATCGTCGGATCCGCGGTGGCGTCGGCGGACGCTGTTTGGGACCATTTGTAGAGAGTCATCCATGCTTCCTTGGTCTGAGAAGGCGACGCCACGCGCCGCCGTGTGGTTCGAAGGAGTCGTTGCTGCGCCGCCGTCAGTCCGGTGTTTTCGCCTCTCTGCTGCACAGCTCGATATATTGCGCGCAGCGACACGACGGCGCCCGGGCCGTCAGGAGGTTGCGGATCACGCTTGCCGGGACTCCCGGGCTTTCGCTGGCGATCCTGGACACGCGCGCGTCGATGATGCCGTCGATTTCGGTGCGCAGCTCCTCGATCCGATCCTCAAGCCTTGTGGTGCGGGGCTGTTTCATTGCCATTGGTCTTTTCGTCCCTTGTTTGGGCCTCGAATTCCGCCAGCTTCTGGCGGGCGGATGCCGCATCGTTTTGCGCACGCCGGAGCGCGCGTTCCCGTTGAGCTTCGTGCGAGGCGAGATGAACCTGGATATCGTAGGGGAGCGCGCTGAACCACTGCTTGAACGACCCCGGCCAGGACCGTGGCGGCGGAATGGTCGCAACCGCGCTTATCGCGCTTGCCGCCACACCGCCCAGCGTTGGATCCGCCAGACCGAGCGACACATGCATCCGCGATATGTCCTGCACGGCGGGCCAGAGTCGCTCCATGCCGAGCGTTGCACAGTCGGTCACGAAACGCGCCACCGAATCCGGTCGCGCCGGACAGGCGATCAGATTGTTAAGCTCGCACCATCTGGCGAACATCGGCGCGTCGCGCAGCCGTGCCCGCGCGAGCGCCGTCAGCAGCGGATGGATCATCGCTTGGCTTTGCGCAACGCCTCGTGGAGACTGCCCATGCGCCGGCGCAGATCGACGAGCTGAACGCGCCTTCGCAGGCTGTGGGGGCTCGAATCGATCTCGCCGCCCAGCTCGGCATCAAACCTCTCGAGCGCCGCTACGCGCTTCTTCAGTCCGTAGAGTGCGAAGTTCTCCGCGATCCGCTCCGGCGACATCGGCTCACCATAGAGATTTCCGCTGATGGACTCAGCGCGTTCAATGAAATTCCTGTCATCTTCGCTCACGGTGCGTTTTCCTGTCATAAATCGAGTTTGATCGGCCCGCCGGCCGGCGAGAAAATCGAAAGAGGCTTCCCCAGAACGGAAAGAATACTGGTGGAAGCACGCCGATCCGGCCTCGCAATCGACGAAGGATCGCGGGAGGATTCGGCTGGCGAATAAGGGACATGAAGGTGGGCTAGGCGGCGCTATCCAACGCCAAACTATTTCAAATCTGAAAATTGGAGATACAGAATCCCCAATTGAACGTTCTGTATGACTTCGTTACCTCTGCGGCGATGCCCGTCATAGACGTACAGACGCACCAGCGGTCCCGAAGCTCATGGGAATAGGTGCGTTCGCCGTCGCTGAAAAGACAGCACTCAAGGCCATGGCTGCGTCCGCCATACGCACTGACGGAGATCCTGGCCTGATCGCGTTCGGTCCGCGAGATGTCGAGCCAAATCTCCAAATCTGATTTGCTCAGCGCAATCTTGCAGGACTTTCCATATATGCAGTCCTTCTTTACGCCCTCTTCGTTCAACGCGTTCTTCAATTCCCGGTCTATCGTACCGGCGAAAGCGTATGAAACAGTGTAATCCCCGGCTGCGGCATCACAGGGCCACCCCAGGATCGCTGCGAGGATTGCCAAAGATAGAACGCGATCCAAAAACGGTAACCAGCCATTTCGGGACATTTTGCGGCCACCACCTCACGACAGCGGAGTGCTTGATCTGCTGTTGTCGCAATGAGAATCGAAGGGAGATCGATTGCGATGCACATCCTGACGAACCAAAACGGCTCGGCCGAGAAGCCGATCTCGTTGATCCATGGCGGTCGCCAAGATCAAGATATGCTTTCTATGAACAAATGGATGAACAATATCAATTTCGGCGGAGCGGCGATGAGTTACGCGCTCATTCTCAGCGCGTCCTCCTCGCCTGATAGAGCGCGACCGCATCCTTGAGATCGCCGGTGCTCGAAAGCCGCGCGCTCAATGTTCGCAGATCATGCTGGTCCCGTTCACCTCGGCCGACCGCCATTCCCGGCCGCTGCACCGGCGGCATCGGCTTTGCCGTTACAGCATCCCTCGCCTTCATCATCAGTCGGTATTTGCCGGCATCATACATCATGCGCTGGAACGTCGCGTTGCGCATCAGCGGTTCGTTGTCAAACAGACGTCGCAGCTCGTCCGGTTCGATACCGCTGGCCTTGGCCGACGCCATGATCTCCTGTGCAACGGCCTGCCTGACGTCTCTCGTCTCTTCCTTGAGCAGCGTCTCCAACCGGGCGTCCTCTGCCTTTGCATAGTTCTGAAAGTTGCGGCGCGAGGCTTCCGCCGTCCGCCGCATCTCCTCATTCTGCCGGGCCCGCAACTGCTCGCTGCCGGCGACGATCGCCTGAATGCGGGACAGCTTCGCGGGATCCTGGTGCGCTATTTGCGCGAGGGCTTCCGGAAGCCGCTCGGGAGGTAGCCCAGCCAATTCCGGAAACTGACTGATAAAGCTCGCTTGCGCGATCTGCATCGCCGCATCAAGTCCGTCGGCATAGCTCCGCCGCGCGCGCTCGACCTCGCCCACCTTTTCCTCGAGCGCGAGGCGTACCTGCGGATGCTGCATCAGCTGCTCGATATCGGGATCGAGTTCGGCCGAGCGTTTCCCGCGATCACTCGCGTTGGACGGCGCTTCGATTTCCTCGTCACCCGCATCGCTGGCCTCAGGCTGCTCAAAGCCGTAGAACTCGGGAGCATCGGGATCGTTGGCAGCCACTTCGGCGCGTAGCTCGTCGATCCTTGCGGCAAGCGCCTCCGAAGAATCGTTCTCGGCGATCCGTCTGTCGCCGGCCGTTGCGCTTGCATAATCCCGCGTGGCGCGCGCGAGAGTTACGGCCTCGTTCGCGGCAGCGGGCTTGCCCTCTGCGTCTGTGTATTGCCTGACGACGACGCTGGGTTGCGCATCGGATCGTCGGTCGGCTGCATCGCGCAGTGATGCGCTGTCGCTATCGATGAACTGGCGCTCCGCCTCCCTATCCGGGTCCGGCATTTCCGAATAGCCTGCATGAGCCAGGTCGAAAGCGGCCCCGGTCAGCTCCGCGTCGGTTTGAACCGTCATATCCGACCTCCTTACTTGGGCTTAAAGGCATTGATCAGATTGCTGATGCCGCCTGCAATCGTCGCAAACTGATCCACCCCGGACTTCTGCTGCGTTCCCGTCGTCGTGCTGTTGCCTTGCGTCCCAAGCTGCGCGATGGGCACGCCGATCTGCGCCAGCAGGCTCAATGCCTGCACGGGAATCCCGCGACGCTGCGCCTCCTCCGCCAGAGTGGCGTTGGCGCCATAGTTCTGGGCATCGAGTGCCGATTGCGCGGCGGTGATGCCCTGGCCGCGATTGGCCAGATCGGTCTGTTGCATTTGGGCCAGCGTGCTGGCCGTGGTATTGCCGGCGCCGTACAGGGCATTGGCGGCCGCTAGCTGGTTCGCCACATCCTGGTTGTACTGAGCGGCAATCACCGGCGCCTCGGCCGCTGCGACGCCCCTTCCGTAGGCCATCTGATTGGCGCCGCTGAAGTCGCGGCCCGCGGCGGCGAACTGTGAGTTGACGGAGTTGCCGACGTCCGACTGGATCTGTGCGAGTTGCGCTGCGAGGGCCGGATTGTTGCCGACCATGCTGCCGTTCGCGTATGGCGTCAGCCAGTTGCGATAGGTTGCGAGATTGTCCTGCACATTGCCGGCCTGCGCAGTGGCGCTGCCGCCGTTCAGCAGCGACTGTGCATAGCCCCCGATCTGGCCTGCATAGGGATTGCCCGCCGCAGCGTTGTTCTTCAGCGTGTCGAGCGCCGAGCTCTCCGCCGACGTCAGGCCGGTGTTATTGAGCCCCGTGCCGATCTGGCCCAATATCGTTTGCAACGCGGGCTGAGCGGCAGCCCATGGCGCCGACTGCGATTGCACGGTCTGTGTGGAAGTAGATTGTCCGCCCATGGACGAGATTCCTTCTGGACTTGAGTCTGTGCTGTGCCGAGACCGGCCTGCGAGCATAAGCGATGGCGAGGCCCGGGATGCTACGATGTGAAACTGTCATTCGAACGGAAAGAAGATCGGCGGCTGGATGGCCCTACCTCGCGAGGACCTATCTCCGGTCAAACGAACCAGCTCGTCCGGCGGGAGCTGCAGCAACATATCCAGTTGCCGCGAACTGAATGGCAGGGTTTCCAAGTCGAGTTTCGGTTCGATGAGCTCCCACTGACGCCGATCTACCAGATCCCGGGCAGGCCCATCGATGCCGGCCGCCGGCGGAAGCCGCCTCGCGCTCTCGTCCCGGTCTGCGCGGCGGTATCCGAACAGCCGGTCAAGCAACTCGGATGCGGCAGAAGCCTGCGCCTTGTCCGACCGCGGCCGCAACGGAGCTGGCATTTGCGGTGGGAGACCGAACGGATCGGGAGTGTCTTGAGGGGGCGACCGAGGCGACCAGGGAGGAGATACCGGCGGGGCAACTCTCCAATGGTCGGGATCTGCCCACCACGGCCGCGGATTCGGCATCGCGCCTGCAACACCGAAATTGGGACTGCGTCCGTCGGGATCTTTGAATGATCGTGTCATCTTTGCTCTCACGATGAAATGTATCTTGCACGACCTGCCGATGGTCGTGCGGTGCAGAGGGCGCCTCGAAGACTTTCGCTAGTCCGGAAAGGTCTCCAAGGCAGGTTCTTCATGGATCGTAAATCACGCGATAGGTCAGACCCAATCGCTTCGCGATCCCATCGACCTCTTCCTGACTGTCGGGATAATGCTGATAGACGAGCTTGGTCTTGATCGCATTGGCGTGGTAGCGAGGATTCCAGGTCCACAGTACGGCGGGATACTGACCGGTCGATCGATAGAGGTTCATGAGTCTCCGTCTGACGAATCTGCTCTCCGGCGGATCGGTAAAGGCGGGACCGGCAATCCTGTCCCGATAGAATTCGGTCCATCGGCGCGATGCCGCCTCCTTGTCAGAGGGGCTCGCCGAGCACCTCATCGACGTCAGGAAAGGCCCGGCCTGGTCTTCGCCCTCGATGAAGCGGATGCAATCATGGTCGGGAAGTCGCCGGATGACTCCCCAGGCGACGAGGGCCTCGTCCGGGACGTAAGCCTCGGACGAAGCAAACAGGATGAAGCTGGCGCAGGCGAACAAGCAGAACTCGCGCACGACAACGGTCGCATTGCGATCTCTGAGCGCATTCGCCAATTGAACTGCGCGCGCGGGGTCGCCTCCGTGGCTCCGAACGACAGCAATGCCCCGTTGCTCCATATCTGCTGCGACCGAAACGTTCAGGTCCGATGCGATCACGCCATCAAGGCAGAGAATGCGCTTGTCTTGCGACAAAGCGATCGGCCGCGCTATGTCGCCGCGACAATATTCGGCCGCGCGAGCGTAAGTCGCGAAATCCGCCTCTTGTGCCGCTGCTGGATGGCCGCCTATGCAAATCGACAAGCAGAGAAGCGCAAACCCATTTCTCGCAAACCAATGGGAAAGCCAGGCTCCGCAACCACGCGTCAAGCCACGTCGCGGCCCATCAGCCGCTGAAAGCCGTGCAATACTCCTCTCGTCCGGATGACGCTCGACCCACGACATCTTCGGCCTCTACGCTTTCAAACATCGCCATCTCGATATAGAACAAAACACGAACAATCGCAACCCCAGGTCGCATCGAGCGCTGGCAATTTTTTCGTACAGGCCGCAACGTCAGCAACATTCCCGGCCACGCGTTCTCGCCGCTAGCGCAAGCGCTTGTCGATGATCGCATGGGTCTCTTCGTATCCCTCGAGAACGCGAGCCCAGCCTTTCCGTCCGAAGATGCGCACGCACTGGCAGCCCTCCGCGGCGGCGTACTCTTCGATCCCGCGTATCAGTGATAGCCAGCGCGTCATGCCAGCGCCGGCGCACGCCGTGATGACGCAAACCTTCCCCGCCTCCGTGTGCTGGAGGCTGGTCGATGCCGCCGCCTCGATCGCCCTGCCATTCCAGGCCACCCAAAGTAGGGCGATGCCGTCGAGAATGTCGCGTTCAACCGTCGCAAATGCAGACAATCCGGTCTCGACGATCGCCCGCTTGAGCAAACGAGCAACCGTCGGCCAGATCTCGCGTATATGAGCGGGATCGATGCAGACAAGCTGGGAATCGCCAGCGCTCCGATCCCCCGTGTCCGGCGAGCACTGTCGCAATGTCGGAAGATCCATCTATGGCATCGCAACTTGTACTAGGTCGCATTTTCGCCCGTGTCGCCGCAACGAGCGACCGACAACGGCGCGATGCGCTGACCGATCGCAACTTCCACCACAAGCTCTCCGTCCAGACCTTCCCAACACATGATCCGGTTGATCAAGTTCGGTGCAACCAAATCCGCGATGGCGTAGTCGGCCCGCCAGATGAGGCCCCATTTGGCGCTGCGTGTGACAAGTCCCCGCCGGAATTCCAAACTGCTCTTTGAGATGAAGGGACCGACTAGCGCCAAGCATTGCGCACTGAAATCCGAATGCTCGTCCTCCAAGACTTCGTCAATAGGCTCCAGTGGAGGCGCATCGATGTTCGGCAGTTGGTCACTCATGGGAAATCTCAGACCGGAGGCAAAGATTGGCGGTGCCAATCCGCCACCATTTTTTTCCCCTCAAGCGGCCCAAGACCACTTTCACAGATCTTCAACCCGCCAAATAACCCAATCAATCAGAATGGTCGTGCCCGGCGGTACTTCGGCCTTCGCAAGTTGGTATTCGTTCATCCGTCCCAGGTTCTTGAGGCACACCGCTCGGCTTAAGCGGGCATCATTGAGAAAGAATGCCTCGTTCATCTCCAGGGATCGCTTCACCACGTCGAGATAGATCGCTTGGGCTTCATTCCAGTAGCTCTGCTCTCTCAGCCAGTGCGCCGCGGTATGAGCGCCGGCGAGAATTCGCCGCTGTGCACTCGGACTATATCCAAGCTGCCCGATTTTGGCCTGCAGCGCCTCCTGCACTCCGACCAGCAGAGGCATCTCGTCTCCGGTCAAAGCCCCCCGATGCGCCCGAAGAAGTGCACCGGCCTCATCGAGCCGTTTGTCGAAAATCAGAGATATGAACTCCTCTGAAGCGGAGTGCAACGAAACCATTCATTTCATCTCCAGTCAGTGAACTCGCGCTATTCTAAACTCCGCCCAGCATATACGTAAACTGCATATCTTTCTTATGCGACCGCTCTCATCGGGGTATCCTTCAAAGCGACTGCTCAATCAGCCCCTGAATCTCCACTTGCCCGTACGCTTAAATTCCTCATAAATCTCGTTTCTCTTCGCCTTATCTTTCTCACGCTTCCGTTTTCTCTGTTGGACAAGTCGACGCCCAATTTCCTTCGTTTCCTCCGGCGGCGGCGGTCTTTCGTAGTCATTCCCGCCGCACTCTTCGGTGACAAATCCTGGTTTGCAATCGTTGGGGTCCCAAGGCTCGTTGTTCAGCTTTGGAAACGGGCCTGTCGGATAGTTGCTCTTCCACCGTTTGATCATATCACCGATGGTGCCCTTCTCGAATGCATCAAGACAGATCTCATGCGCCCGTGTCCATTCCTTCCTGCATTCTTCTTCGGATTTGCGACCCCCTCCCCCTCCTCCATGGTTACCTGCGTAATTCCCTCCTCCTCCGAAGCTAGCCAAGGGTTCATCGGATCGTCTCTTATCTGGCAGGCTGGGCTCCGGCTCACGTTGACGCCGTAGAAATTCGGGAATGTCCGGGTAATCCTCGGAAAGCGGTGTTCTCGGCGTGCGCGGCTTTTCTTCCCCAGTTGGCCGAACGGCGTAATCGCTTACAATTTGATCACCTTCAGAGCCCTGGACGCGAGTCAGACGCCGGAAGTTTGGATCGACGTTCGCTTTTGGCTGCGATTCCTGATTGCTTGTCCCGGTTTGCCCTTCCCGCTCCTTCTCCAGAATCGCTGGACCGAAAATCCAAGGCGGTTGGCTTCCGGGACGCTTAGGCTGCCCTTCCGGCGCGACCTTAGATGACGGAGATTCATGATCTTCAACACCTCCGTTTGACGGTTCATCGCCGCGAAGTCGGTCTCGCAACATCCACGGTATGAGCGTCGCCGCATTCCAGAAATCCCGCGTAGACTGCGGAATGAATCGCTCGATATGCGGGTTTGGAACCTCAACCACCCTGTCGTGATCGGTCGGCATTGGAACGCCACCCCAGCTACCGCGGCGACTAACTAGCGAGAGCCCACGAGGATCAACTGCCGCACCTCCCGGAGGCGAAAGCGCCTGCACCCACCATGGAGCGCTTGGCGGCGGTGCTGCCAGTCCGCCGAGCACTCCGCCAGAGGGCGTGTAACCACCGTCTGCCGCGCAAGCCTCCGTTGGTTGAGCGTAAGCGGGTTGCGGAGGTTGCGCGCCAGGTACTGAGCGCATCGGTGCGGATGGACTGCTCTGCCCTCCATAAATCTTGATAAATTGCTCGTACAGATTCCGAATATCAGTGGTATTCATCGAAACTTTCTTTTTGAAATTATTGTGGAAATGGAGCGAAGAAACGAGCGCAACATTGGTCGATCCGAATGCGCAGAAATGTCGCGCGCTCGGTACGGCTCGATCTTCGGCGTTAAGTATCTGCGGGACTTTGGATCAGAATCAGCGGAGAGTTGGCCGCAGCAAACTCACCCCACCACCGCATACAAAAACACCCGCCCCGTCGTCGCGGCGTTCGCATGCGTGATCGTGAATGCGCCATTCGTCACCGCGCTCACGTACAGCGTCCCGTTACCAACCTCCGCCGCCGCATTCGCTGACGCCGGCACCAGGATCGGCACGGAACCCGCCGCACAGTTCGCCGTCGTCACCATCGTGCTCGACGCGCCCGTCGCCAGCGTCACGCTGCCGACCGCGTTCGATCGTCCCGCAGCGAGTTGCTGGATCGCGAGCACGATCTTCTTCAGGTCGGTCTCGGTGATGCCTGGAACGTATGCCGTCATAGCGTGCCGTTGGGCGAGAGGTCGGGGACGACGCCGGCGCAGAAGGACCACGACGTCGCTGCGGGAATTCGAACCTTGAAACGGGAATAGCGGGTGTCGCGCCGGACGTCGCAGCGGCCGGTCCGGGCGTTGACCAGAACTTCCGCACCCGGCGTTGCCGATGCAGCCGGCGTGTCGCGCCAGGACACCGAGCCGAACAGCGTTGCAGCATCCGTCACCGGGCGGAAACCACGGATCGTGACGCGGTTCTCGTCCGTGCCCTGCTCCGGGCTTTCCAGCGTCGCCTCGAGATTGGGGCCGCGAAAGAAGCCGAGCAAGTGGGCGTTCGAAAATTGCGCGATCTCGGGTTGAACCGCGGTCGCATACGCATCCAGACTCAGCGTCAGCGCGTCCAGCGACGATGAAATACTGTCGAGGTTCTCCAGCGTCAGTCCAGTCTGGGAGATGCCGAGCAGATACTCGCCAGTTACCGCAACCGGAAAGAAGCGATCGAGCAGGAAGTCGTAGCCGAGCAGCTTGTCATAAGCGCCGACGATGCCGGACACCGACTTGTAGGCCCAATAGACCCGCGTCGAGCGCGGATCGGCGGCGCCCATGAAGAGCTGGAGGTTGCCCTTGTCGAGATCGGCGAGGAAGCTGCGATCGACCTTCTCACGTCCGATCTGCTGCGGCACGCCACCCGGCTCGATCTTGTGAAAGCCCTGGCCGGCATAGAAGAAGATGCGTTCGCCGGCGCGGATGATCGAGTACGGCGCGTAGAGGCCCTTGTCCTGGGTGATGCGATCGATCTGGAAGATGATCGGCGAGCCCGGCACATAGGACATGCGCCGGATCGCCTGGTCCTGGAAGACGATCCCGGACTCGCCGCCGGCGACGCCGCGAACGATGCCGCCATCCGGAAAGTCCTGGAAGTCAGACGACTTGATCCCGCTGGACCAGCTGTCCACCGCGTTGAAATTGTTGAGACCGGACCATTGGATCCGGTACGGCGTCGACAGCAGTCCCGACAGCACCAGGAAGCGCCCGACCACGCTGATATAGGCAGCCTGCGGCGGTGCCCCCAGCGCATCGCCGAAAGCCGTCGACGATGAAAGGTCGAAGACCTGCAACACGGCATTGGCCTGCGTCGCGAAGACGAAATTTCCGGTCTGCGCGAATTGCCATTGCGCGGTCTGGGAGAGCGCCGAGTAGGACGTGCCGCCCTTGGATACATCGACCCAGGTGAAATCGATGTTGTTGAGCCGGTAGAGCCTGGTGCTCGTGCCGGCAAAGGTGACAACCGTACCGTCCGATTTCAGCGCATAGAACGCGCCGCGGCACGGTGCGGGCAATGCCGACGTGTAGGCCGAGAACGATGGAAACGGCCCGTAGCCGTCGCCACGCGGAATCACGTTGAGGATGTTGCGCGTGGCCTGCCCTTCGTAGTCGCTGACGTCGGGGCGGTATTCGCCATAGGCAAGAAGCGGCATTATTGGGTCGATCCAATTCTTGAGGTCTAATGTCCGACGCGACGGCGTCGAGCTTCGCGGCACCGTACGCTCAATGCTCGGCGGCGCAGAGAACAAGCAACACCGCCCCCCATCGGTCGGAGGGGAGTTTCAACATCCACTTGTCACTTAACAGCAGACTCTTCACTAGGCAGATTCGTTCAGGATACGGCTTCCGTAGTGCGTCCACCGAGTCGGGCAAGTGCCCGGCCGCACATCGAAAGCTTCGCCATCGCGATCGATGTGTAAAATCGCTAAGCTCCCGGTGAAGTTACGAAGATGAACTCCTGCGGGTGCGCCGCCTGGCAATCTGCCTGGTCTTCCGCTTCACGCTTTTGTCCACCATCTCACAGAGTTGCCGATGGAATTCGACGCCGTAACAAAACGGCAAATACCGCGGAAAAACGACTTCATACGGCTCTCCGGCAGACTCGATTGCTCTCAAACGATCGAGTGAACCACGAAGCGCCATGCTTGCGATTGTCAACGCCTGAAGTCCGTCCATTCCTCGAGCTCTACGGACCGTACTGCCCTTGACCCCTTCGATCTGAAACGAACAAACCCACTCGCCATCGTGCGACTCGTCGCGTTCCGGAAAACCTAATCGAGCCACGGCCTTGCGTCGCTTCGCCCCATAGAGAAAATGGTATTCTACGAGGGAACGTTGGTTCCAGAGCATCGCATCGGCCCCCGGGAAAATACTTCAATAGGTCGCAAATCGAAGAACGTGCGGAGCAAACACGATGACACAACGCAACTTTGTACGCGATCCATCACTAGAACAAAAGAGGAACGTCGTCAATCCTCTACGGGGGGTCGAAATTGCCAAATTGATTATCGCACCAATTGGTTTTGTTATTTGGAGATTCGAAAGTCTTCGACCAGCAAGCTCGTTTCGCGGATTCGCCACCCACTGTCTTGCTCGTCGAGCCAGATGAAAGGCTTCGGCAGAATTCCTCCCAATCGCTGGTGGTTCCGGCGGCCGCTCGCGGGCACCGATTAAGATCATCGTCGCCACCCAGTATTCCTACACGAGGGGAAACGAACTTCCAGAATTCCTGCAGCCTTCGCCAAAACTCGCTCGGATGCGCTCCCGAACTCTCCGGAGTCGGAGCCGGACTAAATGGAGGAAGAGGTCGCGGCCGCGCGAATTGTCCAAATCCCGCGATGACTGCAGCAGTTCGATCTTCTGCTTGAGAACTGGCAGGCGGCTGTTGCAGCACGCCACCATAATTAGGTGCAGAAAACCGAGGAAGGCGTCTTTGCGGGAAAGGAATGCCACTGTCAGCTTCGGAAGAAACCTTCCGAGAGAGTTGTCTATAGTTTGGATCAGGCAACAGACTATCGACCGTGCGACCGCCTCTCTTTTGCCCATCGGACTGAAGCATCTCAAAAAGAGTTGTTAGGCCGATTGGCCTCTCAAACCGGAAGTCGGCAGGATTTGGGGATCAAGATCACTCACACACTCACCTCTTCTTTCAATTGGTCAGGCTGAGCCGTCTCGTTGCAGTGTGCGAGCAACACGCAAATGCGCAGCACGCTGGAATATGCTCGCTGACCTGCGACGAAATGAATCGCCTGTAACCGTCGTCGATGCCTATCCAGAAACGGCCCGTAGCCATCGCCACCCGGAATCACGTTGAGGATGTTGCGCGTGGCCTGCCCTTCGTAGTCGCTGACGTCGGGGCGGTATTCGCCATAGGCAAGGAGCGGCATTATTCGGTCGTCCATGGTTCGGGTTCAATCGAAGCAGGTATCCACGCATTCTCCGGCTGCACATCAGCCGTCCAGATGCTTGTCGGCAGTACGGCACCGCTCCAGCTTGGCGGCGGCAATGTCGCCGCTGTCTGCCAAGACATCGTGTCGAAGGGTCGTCGGACCCAGGCCTCGTGGTCGCGGGTGTAGGTCGAACCTCCGCCGGCCCATGCAAATGCGCCGCATCCTGAGGTAAGCGACACGAAAAATGGCCGGGACGTCCCTGACAGAAGAACCGCACCTGGCGAAGCGACTGCGCGAACCGTCGAGCTCGTCGCGGCGCCGGTCAACAGGAACGAACCACCGAAACATTTCTGTAAGGACCTGAATGCCGCTGCATTGCCGGCAAAGGCAAAAGGCCCAGCGTTCGCCGGTTCTGCGACCCTGAAGCCGGCTGATATCCCTGCCGCCAGGAAGCTCGCGGCGGCTGCCAGCTCGAATGCCCCAAATGCTGTCGCTTGCCCTGTGAGGGCGACCGAACCACTTGCAGTCAAAAGCGCAAAATTGCCATTGCTCGGGAGCTGGGCCAACGCCCATCGGCCAAGCGCGTCGAAGCCAAGAAGAGACATGGATCAAAGCACCGCCGCAGCTCGAAACAGCGCATCGATTTGCTCGGCCGTCCAGCCGTAGGCGGCGCCGATCACGCCCGTCAACGGGTGGCTCCGCTGAAACGTCGTTGCACCCGAAACGATCATGGTTGCCTCGAATTGTTGCCCGGGAGGCAAGCTCTCGATGACGCGCTGGAGCGCAGCCGGAATATCGCCCGTCTTGACCGCGGCCAGCGCTTCCTCTTGCGAGATAAGGCCCTGCACGGAGAGTTGCTGGAAGAACTGCCGATCCGAAATCGCGCCGGGGACCGGGTTGGGCGGCACAACGGGGTCAAGCATGTGGCCTTCAGCATGCCAGGCTTGGAACGCCTGCCGATCCACGTTTGCGGGATCGTCCGGAATCCAGGCTCCGTCCGACACGCGAACGACGGCGGCCGTTTCAGTGGCTCGATAAACTGCCATGCTAGAGCCTCGCATTTGCGATCACGTTGACCGGGTTGTACCAAGTTCCAGCCGCGATACTGGACGCGTAGCTGGTGACAAAATCGATGCCGGCCACCTGAATGGCGCCGGTCGAGACCGCACAAGTCGGCGTCGCGCGCATCCACACTGGCAGCGGCGTGGTGACCGACATTTGCTGCGATGTGCCGCTTCCGTTGTAGACCTGAGCGCCCGCGGCAAGCTTGGCGTAATATCTCTGACAGGCAGCAAGCTCGGTCGAATAGTCCGGCAGCTGAAACGGAGGAGCCGAGCTTCCTTCGTACATTCCTGCATCGAACAACTCGAACACATTTCCAGCGGTCGCGAAGGCATTGGCAGTCTGGCTACCATTCATCAGGTAGAGATAAAGATACATGCCAAGGTTGGTATCCTTCGCCCAAGAGCCCGTCGTAGCCCCGGCCAGGGTGACGGACTTCACGACATCGTTGTTGATTTCACCAGCCGCAATGCTGAAGGTACCGACCGCCGTTGTATCGGCGGCAGCATTCTGCAACTGCACGACATACGAACCCGCAACCGGCGCCCGGACGCCGACCTGGACCGTTACCGTTCTGGCCGCCGCCGTACCCCACATGAGATCGGCAACCCGACCACCTTCGAGCCTCTGTTGAAGGAAGCAAACCTGACCGCCGGGAGCCGCTTGCGCCGTGCCAACGGTGACGCGAATGCGCCAGGGCGAACCACCGGGAGTATTCGAGCTTGCCTGGACGCAGCCAAAGGTGCCGGTGGTCATCGTGTGCTGGATGTACCACTGGTCAACCGGGTAGTAGAGGTTGGTGCTGCCGGAGCTTGCACCGTTCTCCTGACTGATCTGCATCCCGCCATTGATGAGGTAGTTCTTCTTCGTGACGCCGAGATTGGCGCGAGCTTGCGCCATCTGCGCCCCCGAGAATCCGTTCGGCTCCTCGATCGAAATCAAGTCTTCCTTCACGCCGACGATTGCGACGTTCGGTGCCGCCGTGAAGTTGATCTTTGTGCCGGCGCCGCTCTGCCCGGGGGCTGCCCCGGAGCCCGACGAATTGTAGAGCACCGTCGCACGGGCAAGGGTGCCGCTCGCGGCCGCATAGGCGCCCTCCGCGATCTCCCACTGGGTCAGGTCGCTGCTGATCGCGAGGAACTTGTACTTGCGACCGTCGACCGCTCCGGCAAGTGCCGGCGCCTGGCAGCCGCCGACCGTGGACGAATAAGCCCAGTCGGTCGTGCCACCGGCAGCAGGAATGAACCGACAGTTGTTGAGAAATGCAGCCATGTCAGGTGATCGTCAGGATGCCGTTGGTCTGGTCGAGATCGATGGTGAAGGTATTGCCGTTCGTCAGCGTGATCGCGGTGCCATAGTCCCACCAGCCGATCAGCGGCTTGGTCGACGAAGTCGAGTTGTAGAGCACCGCATATTGAAACGGCCCGATCGAGCCGCCCGCGGCCGTCCATGCCGGATCGGTCCCGCCGACGAACTTGAACGTGCCGCTCGTTTGCGCGCCGGTGATGGTGCCGACGCTGTTGCCGCCCGCGGTATAGCCGTTGCCGGCCGCGAGATCCGCCGGCGTGTTGTAGACTGTGTTGGTGACGACCGGCGCCGTGTTGGTCAGATAAACCTTGTAGACCTGCGCCGTTCCGGTCTTCATGTCGTGCAGCGCATTCGCGACGTCCTGCACGAAGCAATAGAACTTGTTGAAGCTTGCCATTGTCGCCTCCTAGATGACCTGTCCGGAAACGCGCACCGTCATCGGCCCGGCATTGAAGGTGGATGTCAGCCCGAGATTGTTCAGGTCGGCGAGCGCCGACGTGAATCCCAGACCCCAGGTCTGGATGCGCGCGTCTTCCTTGATATACGGCGCGGACTCCAGCAGGGCACCGTAGAGATAGAGATCGGGCGCCATGGTCAGCAGCCAATTGCTGCCGTTCGACGCAAGCGGCGGAATGTTCTGCCGATAGACCATTTCGATCGTGTAGGCCGCATCTGGAGTCGGTGCGAGTTCGAGCTCGCTGCCGAATACGGTGAAATAACGCGGCCGCGCGGTAACATCGGACGTCGCAAAGCGATATTCGTCCATCTGCGTCCCTGATTTGAATTCGAGGCACGGCTTCCCTGTCACGCTCGACAGTCGAACCCTGCGCATGGATTGGAAATCCGACGGCAGCGAGATGAACTCCGGCTCATCTGAGCCGAGGTCGACGAGTGCGGTCGCCCGCTGCTCCATCTGCCGCACAAAGAGCTGGCGGTTGAACTTGGCTTCCGCGAGCTGGATGAAGGTTGGGATTCGCGCGATCAGCGTCGTATCCTGGTCGCGCGCGAGATATTCCGTCACCGCTGTCTGCAGCGACGTGTAGTCGGTTATCTCAGTCATTTGAGCTCCGCTGACCAGCCGGCCTGCAATTTCGGCCGGTCGGTTCGCAAATAGGCCCATTCGGGATCGTCGAGCTTCCGCTGCACGAGCGCGTCGAATTCGGGCGTGAACGGCCGCAGCGAGGTATTGCCCCTCGCATGCTCCTCATTGAGCCATTGGACGTAGATGACATTGGGAATGCGCGCGACGTGCCGGCCCCAGTCTCCACGCTGCTCGTCGCTGCGCGCCTGCCTGTTCCATTCCAGGATCGGCGCCACGTCCTGGACATGCTCGATCGCAAGCTCTCGGCCGTTGCTGTCGAGGTGAGGCTTGATCAGGACACCGTCCATCACGACATCTCCGTGACCCACAGAGTGCCGGCTGTCGCGGTGACCAGGCCGTTGGTCGCGGCTTTCAGCGCGGCGATGCGCTGGCCGGGGCTGACCGTCACGTACTCGATGACGTTGGCGGGCAGATATGGATCGGAGATGGTTGCCGTCTGTGCGCCATCACCGATGCGGTAACAACAGCCCGAATTGGCCACGAGGCGGATCTGATAGGTTCCCGGCCCAAAAGCATTGGTGGCGCCGACACTGCTGTCATACGCGACCGTCTGAGTGGGACCGGTGCGTGAGGAAGTTTGCTTGGGAAAGAACGACATGTCAGGCGGTCCTCACGGAGATCGAGAAATGCATGGGGATCGCCGAGCCTGAAGCGCCGGAGGGCGTCAGCAGGATCACGTCGTCCTCATTGAGATAAGTCGGCGACGGCGGTACGGCCGAGAACAATTGGCCGGCAGCCGATCCCGCCTGCGTCACGGTGAATGTCGCCAGCGTGGTCGCATTGGCCGAGACGGTAATGGTGCCGTCGGCCGTGGTGATCGCGCCGCCCAGGATGCCGGCGACTTTCAGCACGCGGCAACGAAAGGGAACGCGGACATAGGCGGCGACGGGGCTCGCGCCGCAGGACGGCGTGTAGGCCGTGAGGTCGGCGGTATTGAGGGTACGATTGCCGGGAAGCGGCATCTTGGCTCTCCAAAAGGAAGGGGCAGCCCGAAGGCTGCCCCAAGAGGTGGACAAGGGTGGAACGAATGATCCTGATCGCTCAGGAGGTGGTGTTGTCGAACACGCCGCCGGAAGCTTTTTCGTTGCGGGACACCAGCGCGTATTCGGCCAGGATCTGGCGGCGGTCGGAGTCGCCGGTCTTGGCGAGCGGGATCGAGATCATGTTGCGGCCATTGAGATAGGCCACCGCCCATTTGTCGAGCTCGAGCACCAGAACGTCACGCGGGCGCTGGAAGCGGTTGGCCACCACCTTGAGCTTGCCGAAGTCGGATTCGTAGGCATCGACCGACGCGACGATCTTCTTCGACTTCGATTCCTCGATTGCGGTGGAGCGGCCGGTGAAGGTCGAGAACACCTGCTTGTTGAAGGCGCCGGTCAGGATCGTGCCGGGCTTGCCGCCATTGGTCCAGATCGAGGACAGCACGGTCTTCAGTCGCACCTCGGTGAAGGCAAGCTGGGTGCCGTCCGTTCGCGTGCCGGTGCCGTCGGCGGCCGCCGGATCCGCCGCGCCGCCCGCCGTTCCCTTCGAGGTATTCGAAACGATCCAGGAAAGGACGGATGCGCTCTTGCGCGGGGTCGTGGTGTTACCGACGACCTTGGCCTGGTTGGTGCCGCACAAGATGGTTTCGAGGTCGCGTTTGAGCTCGAGACCCTTCAGCATCTCCTGATAGGCGAGCTCGTTATCGCGGCCGGCATGGTCGACCGCCTGCTGTGTGCCCGAGACCCGCGCGACCTTGTAGGAGATCTGGCAGAGGTTGCCGAGCCGCACGGTCGGCGTCGTCGTGTTGGTGTTGGGATCGTCGCCCTCGAGCTGGGCGTTGGTGCCGTCGGCCGCGGCAAGAGCTTGCGTCTGCCATTCGTGGTTGACGGCAGTCGCCTTCTCCTTGTCGACGCCGCTCATGAAGGGGGTGTCGACGGGATCGATGCGATAGATCATATCGCTGAGGTCTTCGCGGTTACCCACCGCGGAGTAGGTAACGAAGGTGGAAGTCGGTAGAGTCATCGATTTTTCCTTGTGACAGCCGAACTGTTCCGACAACGCAACGATGTCGCTGCGCCTCTCCTGGAAACTGCGGCCTGAGTTGCTGGCGTCTTCCGTTCTCGCTCACGCGATGGCGCGGAAATCTAGGCTTCCGGTTCGCGAATCCGCGAGACATCTCTGCCGGGCGCCCGCGCGAACCGCGCAGGGTCGGCCTAACTACGATGGTTGACCTGATCGGCGTTGTTGCGCGGCGTCAACCTGGCCGGACACGCGTCAAACGTCGGATGGGCGACTTGCCTTCAGGGGGATCGCCTTCAACCCGCTCGATTCCGTGCGGCACGAGCGGCGCCGTGGGACTGAACGGGAGCAGTGCAGATTTCGTATCGAGAGAAGACTGAGTCTGACTTGAGCTTTGCTGTTGCAGGCCCCGAATGCGATCGATGATGAAATCGGCTAGCGGCGTTGGAGACTGCTGTATCGCAGTCGACGGAACAGCTTGGGTAATCGTCTGGCGCGAGACAGGTGAGGCTTGGACGATGCGCGGCGGACCGAACAGCCATTCAGGAGGCCGATCCGGAGGATCAACTTCGTGCGCCGGCGGCAGATTCGGATTCCGAAACGGCGGCGTAACCGGCCGCTCACGCGGCAGCTGCGGAATGGGCCCCCAATCTGGAAAACCAAATTTTGGAATCTCGCCAAGCAGCCACGAGAAAAAGCCAGGCATATAGTAACCGGGATAGTCGAGGATCGGATTCTGCCGATCGCTGTCGTTCGGTATCTCATTCATCTTTTGTCCGCCACGCTTTCCAATTCATGGGATGGATAACGAATTGGTTCACTTCGCCGTCGAGCAGAGCTCGATCTACGGATCGAAAATCACCCTCATGTCGAGATGCAGCCGGGCCACCATCTCGTCCACCTCGGCCTGCCCGTCCGGATAGGACTCGTAGACAATCATGGTCTTGAACAATCGCGCGAAGTATCTGGGGTGAAGGGTCCACCCGATATGGTGGTAAGCACGGGTATCAGGATTGAGCGACTTAACGACCTTTCGCAGATAGCGATTGTCCGGCGGCGGCTCAAAGTACGGGTCGACCATGCGCTCCCTGTAAAAGGCGGTCTGGGCCAGCAGGATATCCCGCCATTGAGCCTCGTCAGCCGCCGAGGGCTGACAAGAGCCGCGCTGCAGGCGATAATCTCCATCTCGCGTCTTTTCCGTCGCAAATTTGGCGCATGATGGGAGCGCGGGATCGCTGCTCTCATAGTCCCATGCAACCAGGGCGCCTTTGAGCACATGAGCTTGATCGGACGCGATCAAAAGATAGTTGGCGCAGCTCGACAGGCACTGGTCGTACACAACGACCACTGCGCGTCGTTCACGCAGCACCTCGGCTAGAGCAATTGCGGACGCTATGTCGCCTCCGGCGCTTCGAACGACGAAGAGACCGCCTTCCTTTAGCTTCTTCGCCGGCGATACGTAGGCATTCTTCTCGATCCGGCCATCGAGACACAAGATTGCCTGGTCTTCGCTGAGCGCGATTGGGCGCACGACAACACTACGGCAATAGTTCGCCGCGCGATGGAATGCCTCCTTGTCGAACAAGTTCTCTCGGGCGCCTGACGGACCGAAAAGGAGGAGAATGAAAGTGCAGAACGAGAGCAGTCCTGTGAGCGAACGAAAGACCGCGTTTTTGACCTGGAACATTCTCAAGATCTCCCGATCGAACCATTGCTTCTTACAAACCCTGACGAATTGCGGACCGATCGTCGAAGCTATCTTCGAAGCGGGCGGGCCTCGCCAGAGGTTAACAATCCACTCTCCTTGGAAGATCAGTCGGACGCTTTGCAAGCCGGCGGCAGCAAGACGTACAGGCCTTTTGAGCCGTCCGGACTGAAGCGTGCAACGGCCGCAATGTCGTCGTCGCGGCTCAGCAAAAGCACTTGCCGGCAAAAATCAGCGTAAGGCGCACTCTCGGCCTTCCTGAGCGGCATCGTGAACCAGACATCGCCAAAATCGTCGTAGGTACGACATGACGCGCACGCGATGGCATCGTAGCCGTCCCCCAGATTCGATGGGTCATCTTGGTTACAGGCAAATCGCCGCTTCGCCTTCTCGTCGATGGCAAGCATCTCGTCATGCCCCAGAAACAACGCGATCAGCGCAGCAATCCCGGCAGGCTCGCCATCAAAGGTCAGGACACCAGCAGGCATCCGAGGCGACGCCAACGAGCTAATCGGCTGCAAGACCATTGGGTCGGGCACGGGCAGATCAAGTGCCTCCAACGACCCCTTTGGACCGCGGAAGGTAAATCTTCCCGCCTTGCGGTTGCGCTCGAGCCAGAGAGAGAACTCCTCGAAAGAGAGCATCGCTATTGCGTTCGCATCAACCGAAAGCAACTGGTGGAGCGGCGAATGTTTTCGATAAATCGACAGAAGCGCCATTCGCTCCGCAACTTGGTCTGCTCGTTCCGGGTTCTTCGCGTCAAGCGTGAGATATTCTCGTACCATACGAGCCTCGGACGCGCGAGCGGCGAGAAAGTCGACCTCGGCTATGTCTTCGTGCAGGACATGGCGGACCACGCCACGAAGACATTTCACAAGCATAGCCGGACTGAAGTGTCGAGCAGTCACGGCGAAATCGCCGAAGACGTAGTCGATTTGATAGGGCCGGGACAATTCCCACGGCGCGACGTCGGGAAGCCGGCGGGCATTGAGCAACAGCGCACCCAGTATTTCTTGGTTGATGTGCTGATCGTACAGCGACAGCTCGAGAGACATTGCGAGATGGATGCCGAGGATTCTCGTTTCGGCCTCTTGCGACGAAACTGGCAAGCTCGAAAGGGCGAGCGACATGCAGATGACACCAATACGCCTGAAGTTCCGTATGAGCATGCCGTTCGCCACCTGGTTTCCGACCAGCCTTATGTGCGCGCGAGCGCCGATGCATCGTCGCAGACGGTCATCTTGACTCCCGGCGCGACGACAATCGGCGAGTCTCGGACCAGTCGCCGAAGCGATCCTTGAAATTGGCCGGCCGCCCTTCCGCTGCCGGAATCGGAGTGCCGGGGCGGGCCGCGAAATCCTGGCCCGAGTGGAATTTTCCGAGTTCGCCGGTGATCGGATCTTTTCGCCTGCCATAAGCCGAGGTGCGGCGAACCGGCGGCGCGGGATTGTAAGGATCACTCATTTAATGGCCTTTCCAATATCCAGTATCCATCCGGGCTGGCACTTGTCGTTGGCCGGATCGGGGCATTTCGCGCGTTCCGTCAGCCGCCACGACAGCACTGCCGTGGCAGCCGATGGGGACACATAAAGCCGAGGGTTGGTTTGACCGGCTGCCAGGGTAAACTCCTGCCGGAACAGCAGACGAAATGAATAGTCGCGAAGCTCCGCCGCGTAGCGCGCATAGGGCACGCTTGAATCGTCGTCGGGCAGCTTCGGTCGATCGATCGGACCGACGATGCCGATCAAGCCCTTGCCACCGCCCGTGGCCTGCTCAACCCGCTCCTTCAGTTGCACACATCGCCAATCCGCGATGCGGCATCTTACAAAAGAGCCGATGCCCTGAATTTCGTCCGAGAAGAGAAACAGAAACAGCGACTTCTGTTCAGCGTCGAACCACCCTGCGGTGACAGCCGAATCTTTTCGAACCTTGCCTCCTCCGATTCTCTTGCCCTGCGCGTCCATTACATCGACTGTATCGGAGTAGGCCACGAAGAACTTCGAGCTGTCGGGAGACCAAACGATTTTGGAGACCGGCCGCCTCGTCGTCGCGGGGACGCTGATGGTGCGCAACTCTCTGGCTTCGGCCGTCGATTGCAGCGGCTTGTCCGAAGCCACGGTCTTCATGTCTGGGGAGAATGCTATGCCAATGTCCGGACGTGATCGGCCGTCGAACGTCGCCAGGATCGCACTCTTGCCGGTCTCGAGCTCGAACTTCCGCACACGTCCGACATCATCCTCAGGAAAAACGATGTACTGCCCGACCGCTCCGCATTGGACCCATCTGGACCCTGTAGGAGACGGGGCGGAGATCTTGGTGCTTCCATCGTATGCGTCGACATACTGACCATCCGTCGCGAGCAGATAGCGCTCCCGATCTCCGCACCACGCGATGAACGCGCCTTTCGGCAGCGGCGTATGCGGCAATTTCTCGAAGGTCGGAACGGCCGGAGGTTTGACTGGCGCGGCAGGCGAAGCTCCTTCGGCGCGGCACGCAGCGGTCGTGACAAGCAACCCCAGCGCAGCCAGAAAGAACGAAGAACGCAGATCAAGATCAGTCGGACAGAACCGCATGCAATCACTCAGTCGTTAGGCGAGGCCATCTGAACGCCGCCTCGTCACCGCCAAAGAACAAACAAGGAACATTCTTAACCACTCTCGCCTTGGTTGCAAGGGCTAAATGATCCCGAACCGCTTCCGCCGCTCCGCGGTCTCCGCCAGCTCCTTCAGCTCGGCTCGCGCCAATTTGCCGTTCGCGACGACGCCCGCGAGATGATCGCGAACCTTGCCGACGATGTTGATGGCGAGAAACAGTTTTTCGCGGCCCGCTGCATCGTCGACAGTGGTCGCGCGCCAGGCAGTGATGTAGCTTTTCTCGAGCGTATTGAACGCCTCATCCAAAAGCTCGTCATCGAGCAATGCTTCGGCTCGAGCTGCCCGCGTCGCCGCCCTCTCCAGAACGCTCTCGTCAGACATTGCTCCCCTCCACGTTGGCCGCCCGCGTCTTCATCTCGTGGTGCGCCGCGGATGCAGCGAGATCGAGCGCGGCTTCGGTCACATCCATCCGATGCTGTTCCTGCGCATGCTGGAGCTTCTGCTCGTGGCCGAGCGCATTCAAGTGCGCGTCGAGCACCGCGATCTTCGCGTCGAGGCCCGCCCTGATCCTGGCGATCTCGATCTCGGCCTGCATCTTCACCTGCTGGTGGATCGCATCGGCCTGTGCCTTCTCGCGCTCGATCTGCGCCTTGTGCGCGGCGGCGAGCTGATCGGCCTGGAGCCGCGCCTGGAACGCCAGCAATTTCGGATCGGGCGGCGGCTGCGGTGGCGCCGGGGGCGGATGCAGCAGCTGCCCGGTCTGCGGATTGACGGCCATGGGATCGTTGAAGAACTGGTCCGGATTCCTGTGCCCCATGATCCGCGTCAGCTCCGCCGCCGTGTTGTAGAGCTGGCGGTCGCCGACCAGGTTGATCTTGCCGCCGGCGAGCAGCTCCTTCTGCACGTTTGCAATCGCCATGGTCTGGGCGAATTGCTGCGCCTTGCCGCCGGCGCCGAGGCCGACATTGATGGTCATGTCGTCACGCGTCTTCCAGTTGCGCGGGTTGACCTCGACCCAGGCGTTGCGCAGCCGCACCGTCTCCTCGCGCTGGCCATGCTTGCGGATCGTGCCGTGCAGCAGCGCGAAGACGTCACGCACGCCTTCGGCCATGATGCGCGCGATCAGCTTGATCCGCATCTGCGAGGCCGAGAACACCTGCGCAACTGCCGTTGCCGATTGGTTCTGCAGTGCGTTGGCGTCGATCCCCTGCGTCTGCTTGCCGAGGCCGGTGCGAATCTCGAGCTCTGCGTCGAGATATTGCAGCATCGGGTAGATCGACGTGGTGATGTCGGGCACCACCTGCCAGTTCAGCCCGCCCGCCGTCTTGGTGCGGACCACGCCGCCCGGACGCGACACCAGGAGATCGTCCAGCGTGTTCGGCCCGGCATTCTGCTCGGCGACCTCGACACGCGGATTGTTGTGCAGATAGAGATTGTCGAGCGCGCCGCGCTTGAGCGCAGTCTTCTCGCGCTGCAGCGGCATCACGAGATCGGCGATCGAGCGGCCAAAGAAGCGATGGGTCACCGGCACCGGCGTGGTCGCGGCAAACGGCATCTCGTCGAACGGCGTGATGCAGTCCTTGCCGTCCTTGCGCAGGATCTCGGCCTGATCGCCGCCGGTGATGACCTGATAGAGACAGGGACGGCCCGTGCCCTCAAAATCCATCCGGACATAGTGCTCGGTGATGCGCACCAGCCGCGCCGCCGAATTGGCGCTGCCGCCGCCGGCCGTCGCGGACAGATGCTCCTCCACCGTGTCGCGCGCCAGCGTCTCGATCTCGGTCATGCCGGTGTGCGGCCGTAACGCCCTGATCTGGCCGGCATCAAAGCCTTCCGCGATCAGCTGCGCCTCGGTCTTGGTCACGACCTCGTGGAAGCAGTAATTGCAATCGCGGATGCTGCGTGCACCGCGCTCGATGCCGAATTCTTCCGGCGGCACACCCATCACCCGCGCCTGCGCAAGCTTGCGCGTGGTGACGATGGTCACGTCGTGCGTGACGAGAGGTCCCATCGGCGCAGGCAGCGCCGGGGCTAGCAAGGGAACGGGCATGTGTGATTGAGCTTTCAGTTCGGTATGCGGGCGCCCGACACTGGGCGGAAAATCGCGCTAGTCGGCGTTGCTGCGTACATCATGCGGCCGCCAGTCGCGCGCGTTGGTCTGATCTCGAGAGAAAACACCTTGCGACCACCGCCCGAACTTGGCCACATCAGGCGCGACAGTCGTCGTCTGCACAATGCAAAGCTCGCCATTCTGGATGGCGTTGTCGTCGAGGATTGATTCCATCGGCGTATTCGGATCTGCTTTCAGCAATTTGACGCCGCCGCCCGGGCCGGCAAAGTGCATGAGATAGGTTGAGCCTGGCGTGACGGGAACGCCGGCCTGACGAGCTTCGTTTCGTTCTCCAGCGCGTACTTGGCCGTCATCTCTTTTCTTTCGAAAGGTCGGGCTCCCCACTTGCGGTCGTCAGGATCGAGCTCCGCTCTCATCACCGCGGCCTGCGCATCGCTCGGCGCACCGAGGTAGGACATCACCCCCTCATGGACGAGCACACCCCACGCCTGCGTGCCGTTCGGCGCAAACATGACGACAATTGAAGTGTCGATGCACTTTGCGACGAGCACGCACATGTTGAACATCTCGTAGGTGGTTCCGGCAATGTTCGTGGAGGATCGAACGCTACTCACATAAGCGCTGTTCCTCTCGAGGACTTCCCGAGACCAGGCCGGCGCGTCGTTGAGCAGACTCGTCAAAGCCTGCACATAAGCCGGCTTGTTCAGGACCCCGGACAGATAACCGATCGCCATCGCAGGCGAGCACGCGATCCACATCGTCACCAGGGCCGCCGCCATCACGATCCAACGAAATTGCCGTCGCATGCTTAGTCCTTCAAACGCCCCACACCGGCGCCTCACTACCGTAGGTGGCGCGCAACGCACCAGACCGTTTGCCAGTGCGGCCACGGGCTCGCAACCCGAGTGCCGGCAGCCGCGGACGTTCCTGCCGATGCTCAGGACGTCGCCTGCCGCGTAGCGCGCTGATCGGTCTCATCGTGCACCGTATGCGCGACGATCCTCATCATCCCGTTCGATTCCGCGACGTCCTGGGCCAGCAGTGCGAACTGATCGTCGGTGAGATCGTAGTAGGTCTCCCGGCTCTCCTCCTCCCGCTCCTCCCACCAGACCTTGACGATGCCGGCCTTCGACAGCAGCGCATCCTTGATGAAGGAATAAAGGACCATGAAGCCGCCGTTTTGCTGCATGAAGACGTGGTTGACATAGTCCGTCTCCTGCTGCGCGGCCGCGACGTCCTCGGGGCCGACCGGCTCGAAGCGCACCACCTCGTCGGAGCCGGCAAAGATGTCCATCAGCTGTGGCATCAGGCCTTCGATGGTGTCGGCGACGTCGGTCGATACCGCACGCGATCGACCGTCCTGCGCCGGCATGTCCTTGCGCATGTCGCCGAGATAATAGTCCATCGCGTCGGCCCGTTCCTCGGCCAGCCGCGCGGCCGATATGGCGGCGAGCGCATTCGCCTTCTCGGCGGCGAGCATGGACTTCACTTCGGAGATCGACATTTTTGGCATGAAAGACCTTTGATCAAAACTCATTTACCGCATCCCATGGAGGCGTAGCTTCACCAGCGCGACAGGTACGGCACCGGCGGGGCGCCTGACGTAAACACATCCGCCTCGTTCGGGCCATCGCGCCGGGTCAACCGGCGGATGTCGCTGCGACGCACTGTGGGCGCATCGACGGCGTTCTGTTCGGGCGCGTTCGGAGCCGGCGCGCTGGCGGCCGGAGGCGACTGCGCGTCGTATCCACCCCCTGCGGACGCATATGCGCTCGTCGGCCCCAATACTCCACCAAGACCGCTCCATTTGCCGAAGCGATCGGAAAGATCCCAAGGCGCGACACCGGGCGCGGGAAGCGAATTATCGAGCACCTGCTGTGCCCGTGTCGTTCCGCCCACAAACGGAATCGGCGCGGCGCTTGCCATCCCGGCAAAGCGACGCGCCGCATCCGGCGACAACACGTTGGGCGAAGCGGGCCGCGACGGCCGGCTCGTCGCAGCGAATGCCGGCTCTACGGCCTTGATCTGCGCCAGAGAGGCAATGGGTTGGGTGCCCGCGCCCCATTGCGTGGCTTGAGGCTTCGCGTTCGCAATCTTCTTGTTAGCCCACGCAATGACCCAGCTTGCCGTCTTGCCGCGAAGGAAGGGATTGGCCTCGATGGCATCATTGTTGAGGATCGATTCCACCGGCGTATTCGGGTCCGCTTTCATCAGTTTGATGCCGCCGCCCGGACCGGCAAAGTGCGTGAGGTAGGTCGAGGTCGGCGTGACCGGGACGCCCGCCCTGCGAAGCCTCGCTTGGTTCTCCGCCGCATACGCGTCGGTCATCTCTTGCGAAAGCGCCGGATTGGTGCGCATCGCGAGGATTTCGGCCTCCGATTTGCCTTTCGCCAACTCGGGCTTGAGGCGCTTGATCATGTCGAGCCACGTCCCGCTCACGAACTGCCCTAGCCCAAGAGCGCTCGACCTAGGATTCTTTGCGTCCGCTTTACCTTCACTCTCGATCCAGGTGATGTTGTTGGGCATCGCGATCATCTCCAAACGAGAACAGCGGCCCGCGAGGACCGCCGCTCGATTTTCCAGATATGGTTCCTTCCTCACAACGACGGCACGAGGTGCAAGCGAGCCGAACGACTTGATGTTGTCAGAAACCTTCAGTCATTAATCGGTGCAAGAGCACCATCCTCGGAATTGCTGCGCGCTACGATGTCGCCACATCATTTGCCACTGCGGCCGGGCAACGCTTCTCTCAGAGCTCGCTGCTGGGCAACACTTGGCGCGCCGAGATAGGAAATGGTCCCTTCCTGATACAGAGCTGCCCAGGCTTCGGTGACGTTCGGAGCAAACATGACGGTCAGCTGGCTGAGGTTACAATTCTGAGACTCGCAGGTGCCAAACAACTCATAGGCTATCCCATCGATCGTGACACTGCTGGCGGACGAATCGACGCTCCAGCCATTCCCTTTGCCCATTCCCTGGGCCCAGGTCGGCAGCTTGTCAGCATGATCGAGCAGTCGATTTAACGCTCGTGCGTAGGCGGGATTTCTCTTGATCACCTCGTGCAGATAGGGGCCGGTCACCGCCGCAGGCTCGGGAACATAGAGCTGCCGCTTCAACACCGCCTGCAGCGCATCGCTCGGGGATCCCAGGAACGACACGATCCCTTTCTCGCGGAGGCCGGCCCATGCCTGCGTGCCATTCGGCGCAAATATGAGGACAATCGTTGTGTCGTCGCACTTGGGCTTGGGAACGCACATGTTGAATCGCTCGTAGATAGTCCCGGCAATATCCTCGTTGGTTCGTACGCTGCTCACGTAAGCGCCGTTCTTTCTGAGGATTTCCCGAGTCCAACTCGGAGCGTTCTCGAGCAGGCCGGCCAAAGCCTGCACATAGGCCGGTTTTTGCAGAACGCCGGAGAGATAACCGACCGCTATCGCCGGCGAGCCGGCGACACACATCGTCGCGAGTGCAATCGCCATGAGTATCCAACGAAACTGCCGTCGCATGTTACCCCTTCGAGTCTTCTCTCTACCGCGCCATCTTGCTACGATAGCGTGGGAATGACAATTCGCGCGATCGAACAGCCGATGAATTCGAGGAAGAGCCAGTACAGCAAGTATTCCATTTGCCGAGCTTTCGGTCCTCAGAACGACGCGCCGTGAAAAATGGCCACGATCGCGAGCAGCGTCAGGAAGCACATCGCAAACCCGACCCAACCCGCAGCGTCCTGTCGCAATTCGATCCGTCCATCCGCGTCGCGGCCGCACCACGGGCGACGCGGTGACGGCGTCGATGAGCTGAACGGCTCGACATTGATCTGTCCGAATGTAAGGAATGGCAAAGCAGCTCGCGCCACCGTGTACCCGATCAGCTCAACCAGCATTCGCAACGCCGACATCGCAAAACTCACGCAGCGGTAGATGACAATTCTTAGAACATAACAAGAACAAATGTCAACCGCAGGTTTTACCTTGGCGGATTGTCGCGCTCACACCCACCCTTGCTCGGCGTACCGGATCGGACGGTTGAACGCGGCCGCCCTGCCCGGCTGCTCGTAACAGATCGCCATCAATCCCAGCGCATCCGCAGCGTGGCTCGACCAGTCATGCTCGGGGCCGAGACCGATGTTGCGCGTCTCGTCCTTGCGCTCATGATAGAAGCCGAGCGCTTCGCGGCCTGGCTCGGTCGCCGCTTCGTTGAACCAGAGCTGCGGTCCGAGCCGTCGCAGCGCCTCGATCCGCATCATCGCCGCTCCCGGCCCCTGGTTCTTCACCGGAGGCTCGACCGTGAAGCCGGCCTCGCGCAGATGATCCTCATAGCGCTTGCCGGTGATGTTGTTGGCGGCAATGCCGTCATGCGGCAGATAGAGGATTGCGTTGGCGTAGCCGTGCGAACGCAGCCAGTTGGCGTGAAATGCCAGCACCTGGCCGACGCTCTCGTAATAATCGAGAATGCGAATTTCGTTTCCGACCCACTGCACGATCCACATCGTGAAAGCATCCGCCGCGGCTCCCGCGCCGCCGATGTCGATGAAGGCGCGCAGCGGCAGCAGCGGATCCGCCGCGACCTTTCCGATCCGCCCCTGCGCCCGCGCCTCGGACAGCAGCGAGGCGAAATACGCGCCTTCGAAGGCACGCGCATATTCGCCCTCCCAGATATGATCGTAGCGCTCCGGATAGAGCCTCTGGTCGAGCAATCGCTCCTCCTCCAGTACGTCCGGAAACCAGGGATTGTCCCGCCAGTTCGCCTTGACGACGACGGCCCCGTCCGGTTGACGTCCGCGCAAAAAATCGTCGATGGCATCGCTCTTGCGGCGCGGATTCCAGCTCGCCCACAGCTCGGAGGCTCTGGCGCGGATCGTTGGCCGCAGCAGCGCAAGGCTGCGCGCGCTCAGCGACTGCGCCTCGTCGATCCAGGCGATGCGAAATCCCTCCAATGATTTGATTGAGTCGGCCGTGTGATCCTGAAGCCCGCGGAAGATGATGAGCCCGTCCCCGGGCGTCTTGATCTTGTCGCTGAAGAGCTTGAAGCCATGACCGAGACCGAGGCTGCCGATCTTGCCCTCGATCAGCCGCTTCGAGGACTGCGCCAGCGTCCGCTGCGCCTCGCGGATGCAAACCGCGAGCGTGCCGCGTTCGGCCTGGCAGGTCTCGACCAGCAGCTCGCCGAAGAAGTGCGATTTTCCCGAGCCGCGTCCACCATAAACGCCCTTGTAGCGCGCCGGTTGCAGCAGTGGCTCGAAGATCTTGGCCGTCGGAATTTTCAGGATGGACAATGGATGCGCTCGCTCGCCCTAGGGCAGACCGGTGCGCCTGCGCCACATCGCGGACCAGTCTTCGTTGTCAGGAATGTCGGGCCGTCCCTGCGGAGTTTGATTGAAGCCAGCAAGGACGCCACCTCCGGAAGGCGAAGGCCACGATCCGAATCGCCTATCGAAGTCGCTTTGCGGCGAGAGCGGAAACGACTCGTCAGAAGGAACAAAAGGCACCGGCACACGATCGCTCGAATTGAAGGCGGATCGATCCGATTCCTCGGCTGGCATCCTTCTCAGAATCCGCACATCTTCTGGACGGGTTCGAGGCAAACGATCCGCGTTCTGCATATAACGCAGATACTCTGAAATGTAAGCGGGCGGACCGGGGTTAGGATCGACTGATCCTTGCGCTTCAGCATGAACCGCGGGATCGGTGATCCTACCTACGGGGTCCATGACAGACCGCTGGTAGGCAGCAAGTCTCGTACCGTCATTGGTCGCATTCCACCGATCAGAAAAACTGGCTGGCCCATCGGCCAACGCTCGAATGATTGCAGCTTCATTTGCGAGATATGTCGCACCGGCACCATCTGCCCCAATCTGGGGAACATAGGGAGCGCCCATCTCCGCGGCCAGCGTCATCTTTTCCTGCGCAAGCCTCGGCGTCGGACCTTGCTTGTAGAATTGAACAAGCAATGCGTTTCGGGTCGATGGATCCAAACGTTTCCAGGCGTCGACCCCGGTCGTCAGATCGCCATTGACGCTCATGTTGGATTGATAATTTCGAGCGCCCTCGCGCAAATATGCGCCGATGGTCGACGCCATGAGGGCCCGGTCGCTGCCCTTCTGCAAAGCGACGCCGGCCGAATATAGATCCTTCACATATGGCGCAAAGGCAGGGTCATCCGAATTATTGAGAATTGCCTGAATGGCGTTCTGGAACTTCATTCCAGCAGGGCCATAGTCGACAAGCAGAGGATTCTTGAGTTTCTTTCTCAAATCCTGTCCGACCGTTATCGCATTTGGATCGGCGTTGTACCAATCCCGGATGCTGTCCGAGGCTCCCTGATTGGGATTGAATGGGTTCCTGGCCACCCCCTCAACGAACATCCCGTCAAGAAATGCATGTGCGTAAGCCCCAGAGCCGACCATCTTCCCGTAATTCATCAGAGATGTTTTCTGGTCGGATAGCTCTTGAGCCAAGGCGCCAGCGATCGCTTCGGCTGACACCCCGTACCTCGCCGCCGCAGCAGCGATCTGAGACGTCATCTCTCCGACTCGAGTCAGATCGTCTTGGGTATAGGACGGAAGCTTGCTGGCCATGGCGGTCTCTTGATCCCTTCGTTAGGCAGTCGATTCACGTCAGCCGAGTGGGCGGCACTACGAAAGAGCAAGGATAAGCAAAGAGATTCCGGCCCAGTCGAGGATGACGCAAGCCAGAACCACCGTGCTCCATAAGCCAACACGGGTTACGCGCTTAATGCGTGCAAGTATCGCGATGAGGACGACGACGAGCGGCGAAAAATATGCGACCAGAAGGATCATGAACAATCGATCAAACTGATGCGAAAACGGCCAAAAGACCGCTGTCATTGCAATCGCCGATATCGAAAGACCGAAAACAATGCCCAGAGACAGGACGAGTCTGTAGGTCGCAGGCTGAAGACGAAGAAAGTATGTTGGAAGCACACATACGATAGAAGCGACCGTCGAGAAATTATTGATCGCAGGGATCGCGTTCACGAATTGCTCAGTGTCCATGACCGGTCTCCGCGGACTGATCGTGAGAAGCCCAGACGCCATCCGAACAGGGGTCGATCGTGACCTTGCCATCGCTCCAACCGGTTCTCGGCACATCCATCAAGCCATGGACCACCTCGCGCGCATCGACCGTGCGCTTGCTGCCGCGGCGCCAGGCCGGCACAATCAGCGGCTCCACCAACGCCCATTCCTCACCTATCAAATCGCCGGGATGGCGCAGCTGGCTGCAGTCGCAGTGACCGCGGCTCGCCTTCGTCCACATTGGGAGCCCCTTTTCAAAATCGGACGCCCCCAATTGATCACGAATGATTTCGACGATTCAAGGTCGCGATTGTGCAGAATTTCATGAGGGAGGCCTCCTTGTGCCGCGCGGGATCGAGCAGCGGCTCGAAGATTTTGGCGGTTGGAATTTTCAGGACGGACAATTGATGCACTCGCCTTAGGGCAGGCCGTCATCCTCTGGATCATCGAAAACGGACACTTGACCGGCGACGGTCGAAAGCTGTCCAATTGCAGCAATGAGGTGCAGCGCGCCCATGCCGGGCAACGCCGGACCGGTTAGCAGACAAAGAATTAGCCCGCCGGCTCAGGCGTCGCGCCCGGCATCGCCATCGCCCGAGCTCCCCGGATACACGATGATGCGCTCGATCCGGTGGATCAATTCCAGCACGCCATCCTCGCCGTTCTCGATCGGTTGCGCCGCCTTGCCCCAGCCGCGATCCAGGATCGCATTGGCGGCCGAGACGCGGGCGGCCGGCGTCGCGTCGTCGCTGCGCATGATGCCGACGAGCACCCTGAGCGCAGTCCTGGTGTGGCTGCGCGCCAGCGAGCGAATCTCGGTCAGGGTGCGCGCACTGGATGTCTTCCTTCGCGCGAGTGAGCGGGCCGGCTCACGCACAAGCGCAATTTCCATCTCCTCGCTCAAGACAACATCTCCCACAGCACGATTGCAACCAGGCCCGCGAGCGCGAGCGATATCAGATAGGCGGTCATCGTCCCTCCACGAAAACAAATGCGCGGCAGATCGCGAATGAGACGCGATCGTTTCGGGCGCGAACCCTATCTCCGTAAAACCCGGAGACCGCAGCGGCGCGAGCACATCGCTTGCGCCGCGAGCCGGCACGTTCGCGCGTGCACGGCCAGCAATGGTTCGGACGGCGGGCACGCCGATCGGCGCTCCTGAACGCGTATCAGCTAAGTGCGTGGCCGTGATGCGTGGGCCACCGTCCGATTCCGGAATTGGATACGAAAAAACCCGCGGCGGATTTGTCCCGCGCGGGTGTCACGAACTTTTCGATGATGCCACTATGCCAGTGTTTTGCCCGACGGGTCAACCGACATTTCGCTTTACACGAAATTAAATCGGCAACAGACCTTCAGGACGCCGGGCACAATCAATCGTCGACATGAAAAAGCCCGCCACGGATTGTTCCGTGCGGGCCGAACCAAACTTTTTGATGATGCCATTCTGCCAGTGTTTTGCCCGACGTGTCAATCGAGCGCGAAGAGAGCAGTCCTTCCTCCCAACTCAATATGTGGGGCGCAAGGGGCTTGCTTCAAGTCCCCGACCATCGCGTAGAACCCCGGACCGAACAACAAGTCGAGGGGTCACGAATGCCTGTACTGCTTCCGACGTCCCGGGCGCGAAGCCAGACTGAACGCATTAGCGCGAGGAACCCGGCGATAACAGACCACGCCGTCATCATCGCCGGCGGCGGCCCGACTGGGCTGATGCTCGCCGCCGAGCTCGCGCTCGCGAATGTCGACGTCGCTGTCGTCGAGCGGCGCGCCGATCAAGAGCTCACCGGCACGCGCGCCGGCGGGCTGCACGCCCGCAGCATCGAGATCCTCGATCAGCGCGGCGTCGCCGATCGCTTCCTGCGCGAAGGACAGATCGTTCAGCTCGCCGGCTTCGCCTGGACCAGGCTCGACATCAGCGATCTCCCAACCCGCCATCCTTACGGCCTCGCACTGCGGCAGAGCCACATCGAGCGCATCCTCGCCGAATGGGCCGAAGAGCTCGCGGTGCCGATCTATCGAAACTCCGAGGTGACCGGCTTCACCCAGGACGAGACCGGCGTCGATGTCGTGCTGTCCGGCGGCGAGACCTTGCGGGCGAACTATCTGGTCGGCTGCGACGGCGGCCGCAGCCTGGTGCGCAAGTCCGCCGGCATCGACTTCGCCGGCTTCGAGCCGACGCTCAGCAACCTCATGGCGGAGGTCGAGATGCGCGAGGCGCCGGCCTGGGGCCTGCGTCACGACGCGCTCGGTTTTGATGGCCTCAGCAAGACCGAGAGCGGACGCGTGCTGGTCGTTGTGACGGAAGCCACGCTCGAGCGCACCGGCGAGCCCACGCTGACCGATCTCAGCGAGGCGCTCATCGCCGTGTACGGCACCGATTTCGGCCTGCATAGTCCAACCTGGATCTCCCGCTTCACCGACGCAGCGCGGCAGGCCGCCTCCTATCGGAAGGGACGCGTGCTGCTCGCCGGCGATGCCGCGCATATCCATCACTCCGTTGGCGGACAAGGTCTCAACACCGGCGTGCAGGATGCCGTCAATCTCGGCTGGAAGCTGGCGCAGGTCGCCAAAGGCGTCTCACCGGACAGTTTGCTGGACAGCTATCATGCCGAACGTCATCCCGTCGCCGCGCGGACCTTGCGCAACACCATGGCGCAGATCGCCCTGCTCCGCCGCGCCACCGACGGCCTCACGGCCGCGCGCGAGGTGGTCGCCGAGCTGCTCGCCATGGACGAGCCGCGACAACGCTTTGGCGCGATGATGAGCGGCCTCGATATCAGCTACGATCTCGGCGAGGGCCATCCACTGCTCGGACGCCGCATGCCCGATCTCGATCTCACGATCGAAGGACAGAAGCGGAGATTGTTCACGCTGCTGCACGATGCACGCGGCGTGCTGCTCGATTTCGGCAACGCGCGCGGCATCGACATCGCGCCCTGGGCGGATCGCGTCGCAGTCGTCGACGCCAGCTGCGAAGGCCCCTGGGAGCTTCCAGCGATCGGGCCGGTCGCAGCGCCAAAAGCCGTCCTGGTGCGGCCCGACGGACACGTCGCGTGGGTCGGCGACGCGCGCCAGCACGGACTTGCGGACGCGCTAACACTATGGTTTGGGCCGCCAGTCGCGGCTTAGCAATCCGAACTCATCCGCCCCATCGAAACGAACAAAGCCCGCGGCATTCCCGCGGGCTCAATCCAAATTCATTTCGATGGTGGCATTCTGCCAGTGTTTTGCCCGACGTGTCAAACGAGTTCGAGCCGAGTTCGCTGAACCGGCAGCACGCCGTCACTCCTGTCGAAGCAGCGGCTGGATCCAGCGAGAGAACCATTCATTAGCATCGTTTCGTGCATCGCCCGGATTGTCCAATCCAAAGATCGGCGGTGGAACGATATGACTTGGCTCGTCAGCGAATGCACCTATCGGCATGCTCGGCTGCTGTGGCCCCCCTTCGGTCGGCATGCTCCAATTGCCAAATCGGTTGCTGAATTCGGAGGGAGGGAGATATGGGATCGGCGCAATGCCAGACGTGAACACGCTGCCCGCATTCGACGTGTTCACGCGAGTGAGACGCCGAACCTCTTCGGGCGCAGCGGCTCCCGCAACGGAAGCAGCCGGCGCGCCATAAGCGCTCGATGGCTGCGCAAACGTGGTAGCGGCCGAAGTTCCTGGCCAGTCGCCAAAACGATCAGAAATATTGGCGGCACGCATCGATCCCTGATCGATCGGTTTGTTCACTGCCTGCGGCGCGCCGGATCGAGGCCCGAGCAACTGGCCATCCTTGCTCGCGCTCGACGTGTCGTCCGGATTGAACGGATTGTAGGGAGGCACGCCTGTGCCAAAGACCCCCTCGCCAAAATTCTTCGTTGATCCCGCATGAGCAGGTGAGCCTGCCGTGGCGCCTGCTGCGCCTAAAGCGCCCAACAGCCCTGACCAGACCGACGGTAGCGCCAATAGCTCGGGGGCGGCCATCGCCGCCGCGAATATTGCCATTCCGTAGAGAGGGGACGGATCGGCCGGATCGCGAGGCATGTCGTATGGGTTCGGTCCCATCCTGGGCGATCCATCCGACATGAAACTCTGTCGGCCAGTTTCCGGGTCGAATTGAATAATTTGAGGCACCGGTGGCCGCCGCAGTGCTGGGAGGCGGCTGTCCGATCCGTTGCCAATCTGGATCGAGCGCAGGAAATCCGCGCAATCCATAAGTCAGGAGCGGATTGCTCGGCCTGAACCCTTCCGCTTGGTTCAAATCACCAAGCGAAGGTGGAATGAAGCCGGGCAGTCGGGTATCGACAAAGGATGGGACCAATCCTGGAAGCGCAGGAACGGGACCAATCGCAGTAAAGTGTCGGGAGATGGGAGATCCTTTTGGGAATCGATTCAAGATATCGATCCGATCTTTGAGACTGAGGGAGCTGGTCGGAGAAAGAAGCGGCCAGTGTAGGGCACCGTCCCATTGTCCAGAAGCACTCAGCTGGTCGACGTTATCCTGCATCTCCTGAATCTGCGCTTCATTGTCCTCGGCATACTTCCTCCAATTTTCAAACCATTTCCTGTTCGCCTCGTTTGCCTCTTCGGACGTCATTCCCGTTGGGGTGTTAGGAAACAGATGGCCATTCGCCTGCGCGTACTTGGCGGCGGCCACAAGCCTGTTCAGATCGGAAGCGATCTCGTCTGACGCCCATTGACGGCCAGTCAGAGCTGCATCGAACCTTGTTGATGTCGCAACATTCTCGAGATAATCGCGGAACCCGTTGTAATACGTTCCGAGATGCCCTCCCGTGTGCGGGCTCGACTCCAGCGTGTCCGCAATGCCCTGCCTGGATGGCAGGGCCATCCGATTTTTGATCGCATCGACATTGAACCGATCGGCTAGAAACCGGAGGACCCGGTGGCCTGAGAGATGCTGCGGCAAGACGTGATGGATTGGAAACATGCGACCGCTACCTTCTGGCGCACGCCGGCATCCGAGCTGATCGTGATCTCAGCCGGCGATTCTGATGCGAAATGTTTGGTGGGGTCGGCCAGCAGCGATGAGAGCCGGCCTCATTATCTGCGCGCTACACATCAATTCAGCCGCGCTGGCAGCGTCGCCGCTCAGTTGGCAGCATTTCAACGTCAGCGTCTTAAGCCGGCATCAGGACGCCAGCCTTCCGAACGAAATGAAATTGCGGTTCTCGTCCCTCTGTGCCGACTTCCGTACAGAAGGCTTCGAGGCGAGATATTTGCTGACGGACCCACGAATGGCCGCAGCCGGCAAAACCTTAGGCGAACCTCAACATGAAAAGATTACGGTCGAGCAGCCTTGTCAATATTTGGAGGGATCACTGAAGCCTACGCCTCTCAGACCGGCGGCTTTACAGGCGTCCTTCATGACTTGATCGCAGATGATGTTCCAATCCATGAAGCGCGGCCTGAAAATATGAGCTGGGCCGATAGCCTCCTCTCTAAAGACAAAGCTGGATCTCGCCATCGGATCATACCTCCTGTACTCTGTTCCATCCTCCAAAATCTTAACGCACGACTCTTCCTCGTTGATGGCGTCGAGCACGCGCACGACATCGCAAAGCCAATAGACTTGAGCCGCATTTCGGCCCAGGGTCCGCGTTTCGCACTTCAGGAAGGCGACGCCTTCTCGATCCACGGTTTCGAGGACATTTTTCATCCGATCGGATACGAGCCAAAAGTCGTGAAAGAGCTCCCAATCGACGGGATCCCGGCCGAGAGACCTATCGATGAGTATTCGTAGCGGTTCGGAGAGCGGAGGAAAGCGCCGCTCACTCCGCGGCGAAAGCAGCACGCGGCCTCCGTTCAGGGCGGTGGTCAAATTCTCCACCTCTAGACCAGGGCGCGTATGGACTCTGTAATATACGGAGTAGAATTTCGGCGCCTTCGGCTTTCGCGAGCGCTTCTCAGTGAGGGGTGCGGTCATGGCCTATCGCTCTCTCCACGCATCCGATCTCGCTTCCCTCTGCGACATCGCGCTGCCAGCGCCCCTTCAAGACGTCTCGAAACCATATTCCCTTGAGACCCGCTGACTTGCAGGCGTCCTTCAGCTCTTGATCGCATATGACGGTCGCCTCGCTATGAGCCATGCGAAAGATATGCGCTTCGCCGATTGCAGACTCCGTAAAGACCAGTTTTGATCTCGTCATGATCAAGTAGATCTTCTTCCCAAAATTGAAGGAGCGAGTATTGTCTTCAATTTTGATGGTCAAACGCGATTGCGCTTCATCAAGCGCGTCGAAGACGCGAACAACGTCGCAGAGCCAATAGTCCGGCCCGTGGTAGCTACCATGCGGAACTCGCACACCGCATGGCACAAACACGAAGGCCTCCGGATCAAGCCGCTCCAATACTGCCTTGGTCCGCTCCGAAATGAGCCACCAGCCGTAGTAAGGCTCCAGGTCATACGGCAAACTGCCTACCGATTCGTCAAACACGAAAGGTGCAGGCGCCGTAGCAGCCGGCAGACGGCTTACCTCGTAGGGAGGGAGGATACTTTCGTCCTCCAGCCGATAGCCCGGCCCACCTCCCACAGTGTAGTCGGGACCCATTTCGTAATAGCGGCGCTCTCGCGCTCGTGGTCGTTTCGCAATGGACACTTTCCTCTCGTCACCCATGACTGCGTCCCATCGAACATCGCGCCTGTCGTCACTGCATGTAGCGAACCAATATCAACGTCCCAACAATAAAGCCCGCGGCATCGCGCGGGCTTCATCCAAATTCGTCTCGATGATGCCATTCTGCCAGTGTTTTGCCCGACGCGTCAACGATCGATTCTGAGCGCGACGCACGCAACGCGCTCCGCATATCATCACACGTCATTCCACCGAATTGTCGGCACAGAAAAACACGGGCAAGCCACCGAACTCATCGGAGTTCTTATAACAAACCGTGAAGCGCTCGCGCGCGTCACCACCAAACGTATCGCCGTCTTTGACCACAAGTCCGTGCTCAATCAGATAGGCGGCAAGACCGGCCACCTTGTCCAGCAACGCTGCAAGCATCAGCTTGTGGGTCTCAAACTGAATTTCACGGTCGACAAATGCCGACAGCCCCATTGTCACCGTGCCGATGCCCGCTTCGGAGCGGAACGGCAGCATGTCGATCCATAGTGTGAAAGGATAGTCGGGAAACGGCGCAAACGATCGGCTGGACATGTCCAGCCACAGATCGGCGGGTCGCGCGACCATGCCATTCCAGACCACGGCGCAGCATTGCGGCATGGTCGCAATCAACGCCCCGATGACAGCAGTCATCAGGCGGGCTGTAGGCAACGGTCGCTGATTTTGGCCGAGCACCGAAACGATCAGATGCCCTCGGTGCCGCGCCGCAACGGCCTTGCACTGCGGCCATGTCGTGGCAGCACGCGACCACAAGCCGGGATCCTCGGGAATAGGCGCCGGCATCGACATTACCGTAACAAATTCGTTGCCGCATCGAATGAGCGGAGAATCTTGGCGAGCGCCGCCCTCTCCGCCTCCTGCCACCTCGATCGGCAGTTCGGGATGCCGCGCGCGAATAGCTTTTACAACTGCGATCATGTCCGGATTTGCAGGCGTTTCCAGCAAGATCAGGGCAAGAAGAGACTTACTCATCGGCCATCACCCAAAATGCTCTAAGGCAAAAATGCAATTCGCCCATAGGTAGAGGTTTTGCCTGATATAGAACAAATCAAGAACAATGTCAATCTGCGCTTGCCCTGCGCTTCAGCTCACGACCGAAATGGACCCAATAATCCGCACGCGAAGCTGAGCAACAGGGAGAAGTCCGTTAGGACATGCCTTCATTCGGGTCGATCGCGAAATCCTCTCCAAAGGAGAGTTCGGCATCTCCGGAAACAAGAAGCCCGCGGCGGATTGCTCCGCGCGGGCTGAACCAAACTCTCTTGGATGATGTCATTCTGCCAGTGTTTTGCCCGACGAGTCAAACCTTGTGTCGCGCGACAGCCGCCCACTACGCCGCCCGCGACAACTCCGGCGCCCGCTCGACCCGTCCCTGCAACATGGCAATCGAAGTCCGCAGATTATCCCTGCGCGCCCGCAGCGTCAGGGCCAGCATGGAATAGGCGGCACTGCCGGGGTCGGCATTCCCGGTGGCGCGCTCCTCTTCCAGGATGTCGCCCTCGAGCATCTGGATCCGCCAGTGCAGGTCGGAAATCAGCGCGTGGAGCTTCAGGGACGCGGTCGCTTCGAAACGGGACGTTGCTTGCATGGGATCGCCTCAATCTGGATCAGCCCGAATGGCGGGCCGGGATTAAGACGTCGTGCAGCAAGAGGGATGCCAAGCCAGCGCTCGAGGCTCTTCGAATGAACGAGAGCGACAGGGGAACCCTCCCTCACTCCTCCGCCAGCTTCCGCTCGATATAGGCGTCCACCGTCTCCGCGAACGAGCGCTGCACGCCGACCGCAACACCGTATTGGTCGAGCGCATCGCGCTGGAGCACGCGAAGGCCGCGCCCGCGAGCGCTGACCGGCGCCGTGTTCAGATATTGATCGATGGCGCACTTGGCGATCGGGATGGCCTTCGGATCTCCCCTCGCGATCAAGAGGCGCAAGAGGCTCTGGCATTCGGCCAAGCCGGGCATGGGATCGGCGCCTTCAGCCTTGCCGCGATTTCGGCTTCGGCCGCTTGACCGGCTGGGTGTGGGTGCCGAACAGCATCAGCAAAAACGCGACTTCTTCCTTCGAACCGATCTGGATCATGATTGTCTCCTTTTCGCTTGGTTGGTCGAGGCCGGCGGGCAAGGCGTTCAGGACAATCGGGTTTCAGGATTGTTTCAGGCGTGTTTCGTCGACGCCGCCACGTTGCAAACGGCCGTTTGGAGGCAAAGCGGACATCCGCCCGTGGGTCACCTCCGCGAGGCGCACGGAATTCGACGTCGATGCCTGCTCGCTCGATATCAATGAGCCACGAGCTGACGTCAAAGCGACGAACTGAGTTACTGGACCTCGGCTATCTTCGGTCCGGATGACGGCATCTGCGCGTTGGTTGCCGAGGGCCGGCTCGACGGCGATGCCGGGTCCGGCGATCGCAACGCCGCGTCGGGCGGCACTCCCTGGGATGGCCTGCGGTTGGCGGTTGCCGGAAGCACGATCACTTTCGCGCCGACTTTCACCCGCTCATACAGGTCCACGACGTCCTCGTTGGTCAGCCGGATGCAGCCGGACGAGACCCGCTTCCCGATCGTATCGGGCTTGTTGGTGCCGTGAATTCGATATTCGGTCTCGCCCAGATACATCGCCCGGGCGCCGAGCGGGTTGCCGGGTCCGCCTGCCATGAACCGCGGCAGATAAGGCTGACGCGAGACCATCTCCGCAGGCGGGCGCCAATCCGGCCATTCTGCCTTGCGAGCCACGGTCTGCTCGCCGGACCATGCGAAACCTTCGCGGCCAACACCGATGCCGTAGCGCATCGCTTGCGCGTCGTTCAGGACGAGATAGAGGAACGTGTTCTTGGTATCGATGATCACGGTGCCCGGCGTCTGGCGGCTGGCGTAGTCAACCACCTGCCGGACAAGCACTCCGGGACCGTCAGCATCGACTTTTGGTGGTTCGACCAGAGGCGCTGGGGCCGGAATTGGAGCCGGAGCTGGAGCCGGCGCCGATGCGTGAACCGGAGTTGCCACGTAAACCGGAGTTGACGACGCCTGAGCCTGGGGTGCGGACGGCTTCCGGATCGGTTGCACGCTCGCCGGGCGGGACAGCAAGCCGTACCCCAATGCGGCGACGGCCACGGCGCCAATTGCAACGCGCGCGGCCATTGGCAGTGCAAGCGTCTCCGCCTTTCCACGTTTGGCCCGCTTGCTCATCTCTTTCCCCAGGTCACCATGCCCCAAAGAGGTACCCAGCAAGCTTTAAGAAACTTCGAAGCAATCCCGCTCGGACTGGAACCGTTGGACGTGGTTAACGCCAACCCGACGCACTTCGTCATCGCGGAACAAGTCGAGGTCTGAATCGCCCGACGGAGCAACTTTATTCAAATTCGGCAAATCGGATTCGGCGGAATGAAATTTGTTCGCGTCAGGCTGGGACATGCCCCCGGTAGGGCACAACCGGAAAGGTTCGGAGAGATCGTCGATGTACTACGTCGCCGCCGCATTGCTGGTGTTGTCGGGACTGTTCTATTCCGCCGGCCATCACGAGCTCGGCCAGTTCGGCGCGGACGTGTGCCGCTACGGCGGCGCGTTCTGCGACAATCCGGTGGTCGTCTTCACCGGCGCGGCACTGGCCGCGGCCTGGGGCATGTTCGTCAGCATCAAGTAGCCGAACGCGCAGTTCAGGTCTCGTTGTTCTCATAGCGCTCGCGCACGATGCTGTCGGCGACGTGCCGTTCGGCGCGGCTGCGGGTGCGGTTGCGCAGCACGCCATAGATCAGTGCCACCAGCAGGACGAAGGCGCCGATGAAGAAGACTGCTTCCAGGCCCATGATACCCTCCGGTTGTATCAGCTACCTGCGAGTTCCTTGCGGACGGCCGCGGCCGAACTGCCGACCTTGTCGACGGCCTTTTGCAGCGCCTCCTTCGACACGCCGAGCGCATGGGTCCAGTATTTGACCTCAAAGGCCTCGTTCATGTTGATCTTGCTGCGGTCCGGCTGCTCGCGCCTGGTCAGATTGTCCATCGGCCAATTCCTCGCTTCCTGAAACGGGAAACGTCGTGATCGGCGGGCCGTTCCTAAATCCGGCGGCTTGCGCCACCAGCTTGCCGGGCCTCGCGGCGGCCGCCTCCTTGACGAGGGCCGAGATCGAATTGCCCGACTTGCGAAGGGCATCGGCGAACTGATCGGGCGACAGCTTGAGGCGCTTGCGCAGGGTCTTGACCTGCAGCTTGTCGCTCAGGTCGAGCGAATTGCGACAATAGACCGGCTTGTGCCTCTTCATGTAAATCTCCGCTGGTGAGGGGGATGGGGCCGGACCGCGACAGGGCGGACATGACGCCGCCGTCGTCGCGATGGTGACTGTCCCGCTCCTTGCGAAGATTCCGTCGCCGCGGAGTCAACATGCGCGACGAGGCGACGTTCCTCCGCATCCGGAATTATCGCTCACGCGCGGACAAACACCTCGCTGGTGTCCATGCGCACGTTGCGGACGGCCCGGCAGGCCTCCATGGTCGCCCGATCGCCTTCCCGCATGAAGCCCAGCAACAGCGAACGTCGCCGCGCGCCGGAGCGGTTGCAGGTCGCCCCATGCGGCAGATCGGCGTCGAAAACCAGGATGTCCCCCGCCTCGCCGGCCGTGATGAGCGACAGGGCCTCGTCGGGCGCTCCGCGGTCGAGACGACGCGGGACCACACGCGTGGCGCCATTGTCCGCCCCATAGGCATCGAGGAAGACCAGGGCGGCGACGGCCTTCATGCCTGCGCCATCGCGATGCAGGGGCTGGTGACCGCCATCCTTTAACGGCTCGCGTCCCTCGACCTGGGAGAGAAAGAACGGACCGCCCAGCATCTGCGCGCCTGCCGCCAGCAACGGCGGCAAGCGGCAGGTCCGCTGCACCGTCGGATCCAGATCGACGAGCGCGTGGCGCCAGCCGGCGCCTCTGGGGGCAGCCCACTGGTCGCCGGTCCCCACGCCGGAATCGAAGGCGGCGCGCAACGCATCGCGCCAGGCCGCAGGCACGGCGCCGCGCAGCAGCAGATAACCGTCACGCTCCAGCGCGGCAGCTTGCGCCGCCGCGAGGGGAGCGACCTTCGTGGGCGTCAGGCAATGGCTCATGAGGCTCCCTACAACCAGAGCGTGCCGTTCGCAAGAGCCCCGCACGTCACGGCAAGTGAGCGTGCCGGTCCGGACCGGTTTTGAAGAGGAGCAGGACGAGCGCAAACAAAGGGCCCGCGACCGGTACCGGCACGGGCGCGACAGGTTTTGCGATACAGGTCTTGCGATGATGCAGTTCTACAGGTGTTTTGCCCGACGAGTCAAACGGATTTAGTATAATCGGAAATCGATCGGGAGGTCGCCCGCCCCCGCCCTGGCCCAGGAACTTCCGTTTCCCCGCGGCATTGCTGTTCCGGACTTCGCCCTTCCGAAAAACGGTACGCCGGGAAAGATCGAGCCCCTTTCATGACCGACAGCACCTTCGCCCCGACGAAATCCGCGCCGACATTGCTGCAAAGGCTGGGGCCGGGCCTCGTCACCGGGGCGGCCGACGACGATCCCTCGGGCATCGCCACTTATTCGCAGGCCGGTGCGCAATTCGGCTACGGGCTGCTCTGGACGGTGTTTCTGACCACGCCGTTCATGATCGCCATTCAGCTCGTCAGCGCGCAGATCGGCCGCGTCACCGGAAAAGGGCTTGCCGCCAACGTGATGCGGATCGCGCCGCGCTGGGCGGTGCTGGCGCTGGTCTTCATGCTCGTCGCCGCGAACACGTTCAACATCGCCGCCGACATCGCCGCGATGGCCGAGGCGCTCTCGCTCGTCATCGGCGGACTCAACCACGAGCACGCGCTGATCTTCGCGGCGGGCTCGACCCTGCTCCAGGTGTTCGTGCCCTATCGCCGCTATTCGCCGGTGCTGAAATGCCTCACTTTGGCGCTGTTCGCCTATGTCGCAACCGCCTTCACCGTGAAGATTCCGTGGGGCACCGCGCTGCTCGCCGCAGTGTGGCCGAAGGCGAATGTCGGCACCGACTATTTCATGATGGTGGTCGCCGTGCTCGGCACCACCATCAGCCCCTACCTCTTCTTCTGGCAGGCCTCGCAGGAGGTCGAGGAGATGAACCAGGGCAAGCGCGACCGGCCGCTGCGCGAGAAGACGCGGCAGGGCGGCGCCCCCGAAATCGCCCGCATCAGGGCCGACACCACGCTCGGTATGCTGCTGTCGAACGGCATCGCCTTCTTCATCATCCTGACCACGGCCTCGGTGCTGCACGCCAACGGCATCACCAACATCAATTCGGCGACGGAGGCTGCCGAAGCGCTGCGGCCGCTCGCCGGCGACTTCACCTTCGCGCTGTTCGCGCTCGGCATCATCGGCACGGGCCTGCTCGCGATCCCGGTGCTGGCGGGCTCGGCAGCTTACGGCGTCGCGGAGATTTTCGGCTGGCGTGCCACGCTCGAGGCAAAGCCCGACGAGGCCGCCGGCTTCTACACCATCATCGCGGCCGCGACCGCGATTGGCTTCGGGCTCGGCTTCACCGGGATCGACTCGATCCACATGCTGGTCTGGAGCGCCGTGCTCAACGGCATCGTCGCCGTTCCAATCATGGCGATGATGATGCTGATCGTCTCGAGCCGGGCGATCATGGGCCGCTTCAGGGCCCGGTCATGGCTGGTCGCGCTGGGCTGGCTCGGCACCGCGCTGATGGCGCTGGCCGTCCTCGCCCTGCTCGGCGCATCGGTGATCGGCTGAGGCAAGCGCTGCTTCGGACGCGCTCCCGCGTTGCATCGCTGCGCCCTTCCCGCCGCCTCGCGCTTGGCTTAACAATGCGCTCCGGGCCCGGCTTGAGATCGGGCCACAAAAAAGAAGCCGGGCCGGGCGAGTAGGGAGCGACATGACCAAATCGTCAAGAGCAACAAGCCTTGAAATCCTTGCCTGCGATGCCGGCTGGAGAAATTACCACTTCGTCAAGCTGACGACTGAAGACGGCATCGTCGGCTGGAGCGAGTTCGATGAAGGCTTTGGCTCGCCCGGCGTTGGCGCTGCAATCCAGCGCCTGTCCGCCCGCGTCATCGGGCAGAATGTGTTCCAGCACGAGCGCATCTTTGCCGAATTGTTCGCAGCCACCCGCCCTGCGGCCGGCGGCGTCGTGGCCCAGGCGCTCGGGGCGATCGAGAACGCGCTGCTCGACGCGAAGGCGAAGTCTCTCGGCGTCCCCTGCTATGAGCTGCTCGGCGGCAAGATCCGCGACCGTGTCCGGGTCTACTGGTCGCACTGCGCCACTTGGCGCATCAATCATCCGTCCTGGTACAAGCCGCCGATCGAAAGTCTCGACGGCGTCAAGGCGATGGGTCGCGAGGTGCGCGAGAAGAAGTTCACGGCGCTCAAGACCAACATCTTTTCCTACGACGACGGCAAGCCGACCGGCTGGCGGCCCGGATTCGGCTCGCCTTTCGCACCCGAGATCAACGTCGACCGCAAAACCCTGCGCGACCTGCGCAGGCACCTCGAGGCAATTCGCGACGGCGCAGGCCCTGACGTCGACATCCTGCTCGACTGCAACTTCAACGCCAAGACCGAAGGCTACCTGAAGATCCTGCGCACCATCGCGGACCTCGACATGTTCTGGATCGAGATCGACAGCTTCAATCCGGAAGCGCTCGGCTACATCCGCAGGCAGAGCCCCCATCCGATCTCATCCTGCGAGACGCTGCTGGGCTTGCGCGAATTCCTGCCCTATTTCCACGAGCAGGCGATGGACGTCGCAATCATCGACACGCCCTGGAACGGCGTCTGGCAGTCAATGAAGATCGCGGCCGCCGCGGAAGCGTTCGAGGTCAACGTCGCGCCGCATAATTTCTATGGCCATCTCTGCTCGATGATGAACGCGCATTTCTGCGCCGCCGTGCCGAACCTGCGCATCATGGAGATCGACATCGATCGCCTCCCCTGGGACCACGAGTTGTTCACGCACGAGCCGGACGTCCAGAACGGGCATTTGATCATCCCGGACCGGCCCGGCTGGGGTACTGAGCCGAACGAGGAGGCGCTGCGCGCACATCCGCCCAGGACGAGCGGTGGGCTCCTCAACTATGGTCGCAAGGGCTGACGGGGCTATGGCGTCACGGGATTGACGGTCGGGGACGTCTTCGGCCGATCCGGCTCGACCGGTGATTTCGGTTCGGTGGCAAGCACCTTGGCGCCGGCAGCGTGTGCGGCCTCGCCCGTATTTGCGTACATCGCGACATGAGCCGGCTGGGTCTTGGCCCGGCTCCACGGCCCATGATCGACGATCAGCATCGCAGCAATCGTCAAGGCGGCTACGATCAACGCAATCACGCCGGGATGGCGAAGCGCCGAGGACATGGAGTTTGCGAAGCGATCAGTTGGCATCGAAGGATCCGTATCTTTTCCTCTCGCGGGTCAATTCAAATACGTCCCGTGAGTTCCATCCCTCGCTTAGGCAAATTCCGAGCCAATGCACGGAACTTGATCATCACGATACGTTCATCTCTTCACGTCCGGACGTGCATCGCCGACGAACTTGTCACGATTTGGCATTTTCACGGCAGCAAGCGATTTCGCATCGAGCGTCGCATCCGCTCCCACCAGCCCATTCAAGTTCAGGACATAGGCGGACACCGCGTAGACGTCCTCGTCGCTCAGCGATTGCGGCGCGTTCTGCGGCATGGCACGGCGGATGTAGTCGAACAATGTCGGTGCATAAGGCCAATAGCTGCCGACGGTGCGGATCGGCTTGGGCGTTCCGATCGTGCCCTGACCTCCGGCGAGCCGGTCACCCAGTCCGCCCTCGCCCTTCTCGCCGTGACACGAGGCGCATTGTTGGGCGAACACTTCACGGCCGTGGCTGACTGACCCGCTCCCCTTCGGCAGATTGCTGCCGTCGCGTCCGATATCGATATTCCAACCCGCGATCTCGGCGGGCGTCGCTGGCCGGCCGATGCCGTAGGGACTTTGCGCCCGCGCTCCGTGCGCGAAGGCATACAACATGATTGCGAAGGCGATGCCGCAAGTCTCACGCCAGCGCATTGGTCACCTCACCGTCTGCCGCGATGCGCCAGGGCCAGATCGCGTTGTTGTGGTAGAAATAATTCTCGCCACGCACCGCGAGCAGTTCGGCCAGCGTCGGCTGCACATAGCCGGTCTCGTCAATGGCGCGGCTCTGGATCACAGCGGCCTTGCCGTCCCACTGCCAGGGCAGACGGAAGCGCGTCAAGGCACGTGTCAGCACCGGCTCTTGGAGTCGCGCGTCCTGCCAGGTCTTTCCGTCATCGACGGACACTTCGACGCGCGCGATCTTGCCGTGCCCGCTCCAGGCGATGCCGCTGATCTCGTGGAAGCCGGAGGCGTTCAGACGCTGACCGCCCGAGGGGCGCGTGATGATCGACTTCGCTTCCATGTAAAAGGAGAATTCACGCGCCGTGCCATCGGGCAGCAGGTCGGTGTATTTCGAGGTCTCCTCGCGCGAATAGATGGGCTCTGCGGTCACATGCAGGCGGCGCAGCCATTTCACGCTCATATTGCCTTCGAAGCCCGGCAGGAACAGCCGCAGCGGATAGCCCTGCTGCGGACGCAGCCGCTCGCCGTTCTGGCTGTAAACCAGCATGGCGTCCTCGAGGCACTTCTCGATCGGAATGCTGCGTGTCAGCGCGGCCGCGTCGGCACCTTCGGCGACCACCCATTTGGCGTCGGGCTTCACCCCTGCCTCCTGAAGCACCAGCTTCAGGCTCACGCCAGTCCACTCGGCGCAACTCACAAGACCCACGAGGTCCGATGCCGTCTTGCCATAGGGCTTGCCATAGCCGGGATTGCCGGAGCATTCGAGAAAGTGGATACGCGACTCCGAGGGGAAGCGCCTGAGATCGTCGACGGTGAAGATCAGAGGGCGCTCGACCAGACCGTGAAGCATCAGCCGGTGCTGCGCAGGATCTATGGCCGGAACGCCGCCATGATGCCGCTCGTAGAACAACCCGTTCGGCGTGATGATGCCATCGAGCTCCTGCAAGGGCGAACGGCTGGACGCTGAGATGTACTGCTTGAGCGTCTTCGAGATGTTCCTGACGACGCCCTTCTCGAATGGCGATGGCGTGCCATAGAGCTGGCCTCCCGTCGGCTCGCCCGGCGACTTCATCCATTCGGGAACATTGGGCGGAAGGTTGTCGGTCCCGGCAGCAGCAGCGCCCGCACCGACAACGGCGCCTCCGAGCGCTGCCGTGCCAGCTGTCAGAAAGCGCCGGCGTGTGGCCGTCACGGGCTTATCGTCGGAACGTATCGTGCTGCTCATTGTGGGCCCTCGGCTGGCGCTGAGCCCGCATCAAACAGTCCGACGGCCGCATTTGCAATTCGTTGTCATTTCAAAAGCAGGCGATTTCCATCAGGGCCGATCTAAATCGGCAGGCCGCAAGAGCAGTTCCTTCCCTTGCAGCGCACAAGCGCCGCCCGCCCGGTTCACTCGCCCGGAGCGATCGCGTTGCTTGGCGTCGGGCGATCGGTGATCTGCTGCCCGAACAGGCTGCCGATCAACTCGACCGCGGTGCGCGCGGTGCGGCCGCGCTCGTCCAGGAATGGATTGAGTTCGACGATGTCGACCGATCCCACCGCGCCGGAATCGTGCAGCAGCTCCATGATCAGGTGCGCCTCGCGATAGGTCGCCCCACCCGGCACCGTCGTGCCAACGCCGGGCGCCACGCAGGGGTCGAGAAAATCGACGTCGAAGCTGACATGCAGCACGCCATTGCTCGCCTTCACGCGCTCGATGACGCGGCGGATCAGCACGGCGACGCCGAACTCGTCGATCTGGCGCATGTCGACAACCCTGATCCGGCGCGCGCGCATCAATTCCTTTTCGAGCTTGTCGATCGAACGCGCGCCGAACAGATCGAGCCTGTCAGGATCGATCGACGCCCGCGGCTCATCGCCAAGCAGGCCATCGAGGCCCGGCTCGCCGCACAGGAACGCCGCCGACATGCCGTGCATGTTGGCCGTGATGGTCGTCTCCGGCGTGTTGTAATCGGCGTGCGCATCGAGCCAGAGCACGAACAGCTCCCGCCCGCGCTCCTGCCAGTGGCGCGCCATGGCGTTGACCGAGCCCATTGACAACGTATGATCGCCGCCGAGGAAGATCGGAAGCGCGCCGGTTTTCGCGATCTCATAGCCTCTGCGGCTCAGCACGCGGGTCCAGCGCTGGATTTCGCGGTAATGATTGGCTTTTTCGGGCGGCCTGTCGGCGAGGTCCGTGACCTCGGCCGCGGAGAGATCGCCGTAATCGACGACTTCAAGATCCAGGCTCTCGAGCAGTGTCGCAAGGCCCGCGGTGCGCAGCGCCGCAGGGCCCATCAGGGTGCCACGCTGTGAGGCTCCCATGTCGATGGGGGCGCCGAGCAAGGCGATGCGCCGGGCTCGATCCCTCATGGTCCGATCGGTCACGGCCGTCTCCTGAGATCAGAAAGATTGAGCGAGCCTAACAGAGATTCGCACCCGTCGTTTCACGGGGATTTTGTCGCGAGAAGGCCTCCCGCCGGAACTAATTCCCGCGCGCCGCATTTCCCCTGCATGGCCGGCACCCGCCGTTCAAAACGGCGCCTGTCGCGGATAGCCAAAGGTCGTTCGACCCGCTGTTCAAAACGAGCGCTCGCGCGGATAGCCAAAGGTGCCGGCCTCATTCACTTCGTCAGAAGCGGAGTTTACGAACTTGAACACGGAGATTTCGCAGCCTGCCGCCCAACCCGGCATGGCCGAGCGTGCCATTGATGCCGCAACCGACGTCTCCCACACGATCGGTGAGGTTGCAGGAGGCCTACGCGCCGCCGTCGATCGCCTCATTTATGTGATCGACGAGGCTCGAAAGCCCGGCCGCCCGCTGTCGACTGTCGCGGCGATCACGCGCGAAGCGCCGCTTGCGAGCCTGTTCGTCGCCTTCCTGTTTGGCGTGGCAGTTGCGCGCCGGCGCTAGCGATCAGAATTAAGGCAGGTTAGGCGGCGCTGACAGCTTCGAACACCGACGCCAGGAATTGCTTCTCGAATGCCTCGGCCGGCATCGGACGGCCGAAGAAATATCCCTGCCCTTCCTCGCATCCCATGCTGACGAGGAAGTCGGCTGTGGCCCGGTTCTCGATACCTTCGGCCACGACCGTGAGCCCGAGCTGCCTGCTGAGGCCGATGGTCGAGCCGACAATCGCGGCATCGTCGGAATCGGCCAGAAGATCGAGCACGAACGACCGGTCGATCTTGAGCCCGTCGAGCGGAAACTTCTTCAGATAGCTCAGGCTTGCGTAGCCGGTGCCGAAATCGTCGAACAGGACGCGGACGCCGAGCTCCTGGATCCGCTTGAACATGTCGAGCACCCGGCCTTCGTCATGGAGCAGGATGTCCTCCGTGACCTCGAGCTCGAGCAGCGACGGCGTCAACCCCGTCGCTTCGAGCAGTGCGGCGACCGCCTGTGCGAGATCGCCGGAGTGCAGCTGCGACGGCGACAGGTTGATCGCGACGCGCACGCTGTTGCCGGACAATTCCCACGCTCTCGCCTGACGGCAGGCCGTCTCCATGACCCAGTTCGCGATCCGCTCTGATAGCGCCGAGGTGTTGACCACCGGCATGAACTCCCCGGGCGAAACGTAGCCGCGCACGGGATGACGCCAGCGGATGAGCGCTTCGGCCCCGACCAGGCTGCCGTCGACCAGGCGAACCTGGGGCTGGTAGAACAGCTCGAACTCGCCGCGATCCGCGGCAAGCGCCAGTTCGCTCTCCAGCGTCAACCGGTTCTCCAGCTCCTGCCTGATCGCACTCTCGAAGATCACGTGGCTGCCGCGTCGCGTCGCCTTGGCGCGGCTCAGCGCGAGATGGCCGTTGCTCAGGAGATCGTCAGCGTTGTGCCCACCCTCGGGGTAGACGGCGACGCCGATGCTGATCCGGACGCGGTGCTGCCGCGTGCCCGTTGCAAGCGGCGCTTCGAACGCGTGCGCGATCCGCTCGGCGAACTCCGCAATCGGCTCGCCCGCCTCTGCACAATCGAGCGCGATGGCGAATTCGTCGCCGCTGAGCCGGGCGACGACCGCTTTGCCATCGACTTCGGTCTGGAGACGCTCGGCGACGGCCCGCAGCACAAGATCGCCGGCCGAATGTCCAAGCATGTCGTTGATCTGCTGGAAGCCGTCGAGCCCCAGTACGAGCAGCGCGACGTCGCAAGACCGCCGCTCCGCCGCGGCGATCAGATTGTTAAGGCCTGCATGCAGCATGTTGCGGTTGGCAAGACCCGTCAGCGCGTCGTGTTCGGCGAGATATCTGACGCGCTCGGCCTCGCGCTTGCGGACCGAGATGTCGCGCAGGATCGCTCCGTACTGGAAGCCGTCCGTTCCCTGCCAGCCCGAGAAGCTCGCTTCGACTGGGAAGATATCGCCGTTCTTGCGCCGGCCGTCGAACTCAACGACGACTGCCCCGCCGGGGACCAGGAGCGCCTGGCGGGCGGCATCGTGCATGGACGGTCTTGCCTCTCCGTCAGTCGGCACGGCGCACAGCGTTTCGAACGGGCGACCGATGATCTCGGCCGGCATGTAGCCAAAGATGGCGCTCGCGCCAGGATTCCAGACCGTGATCCGGTGATCCTCGTCGGTGCAGACGAGACCGTCGCCGAGCGACATCGCGATACGATGAAAGCGACTCTCGGCGATGCGCCCCAGGAGACCGCGAAAATCGATCTCGTCCAGCGCGATCGCCGTCAGGTAAGCGATGATCGCAATGTGAAAGAGCGACGTGTCGACGACGAAGGGCCATCTTGTCTGCACAAGGGCCGCGGCCAATTCGACCGCCACCCCGGCCGCGACAAGGACCGCAACGCGAGATCCGGGTGCGAAGCGGCGCCACGAATACATCATCAATAGGCAGATCGCCCCCAGACCCAGGATCATGCCGACATCGGACGTCCAGCGCAGCGTCCGGTTCTGGAGGATCGATTCCGCCGCCAGCGCCTGGAGGACAGGCCCCGAGACGATGCCGCCATTTGGAACGCTGAACCGGTCGCCGAGCTCGAGCGCCGTGGCGCCGACGATGATCTTTTTGTCTCTCAGCTTGTCGAGTGTCGCGGTATCGCCGCGCAGCACGTCGGCATAGGAGACGCGCGGAATGGAGGCCGCGCGGATGGCGAAGTCGATCAGGAATGGCGGCCGCCGATTGGCGTTTTGCCCGGCCAGCACGACGGCCATCGACGGCATCAAGGCGTCACCGAGCTTCTCGCCGAACGGATAACGGCGAACGAGCCCATCGGACTCGATCGCGACATTGACCACGGCCGGCCACGACTGGTTGCCGAACGGCTTCAGGGGGCGATTGACGTGAGCCGCGCCACCATTCGGCGTCGGCTGCTTGAAGGACGGCAGGATCGTCGAGCCACCGACCTCGCGAAGCGCCTTGACGAAGGCTTCGTCGGAGGTCGGATCCGACGGCGAGCTGAAATCGACGTCGAAGGCTATGTCCTGCGCTCCCGCCGCCTCTAGCCTGTGCAACAGCTCCGCGTGCAGCCGGCGCGGCCAGGGCCAAACCCCCATCTGGTCGATCGAGGGCGCGTCGATGGCCACCACGACGACGTTGCCGGTAGCGGCACGCGATTGCCAGGCGAACCGCAGATCGGTGAGCGCATTACGCAGCGCGCCATGCCATCCCGTGGACAGCACGACCGCCAGCGCGATCACGACAAGAATATGCGGCCGATAGCGTTTCACCCGATCCTCCCGCGCACCCGCTTCGACGGGCGCGCGCCCCTCATCCCCCTAGGAAACCGCCTCAGCGCCTGTTGTGGCCGTAGGCATTGCCATGGCCGTTGCTGCCGCCATTCCCATTGCCGCTGCCGTTGTTGCCCTTGCCGTTGCCGGTGGCGCCATTGTTGCCGTTGTTAGCATTATTGCCGTTGTTGCCGGAATTGCCATTGCCGCCGGCGTTTCCGTTATTGGCGCCGGGGCTGTCACTGGACGCGCCGGCTGCCGCTGCCGCGATCGCAGCACTCGCAGCCGAGGCGCTGCTGCCAGCAGCAGCCGCACCGCTCGTCGTTGCAGCAGTCTGGACGGAGCTGTTGGATGCCGGCGAATTTGATTTACCGTCGCTCCAGACCGTCTCAGTACCGCTGCTGGCGTTCGCGTTGCGCACCTGTCCGGGAGCAACGGCGCCGCGGGCGAGTCCGTGCGTGACTTTATGGAAGTTCAGCTTGACCTCGCCGAGCGAACCCGAGATGCGTACGACTCCGGCCTTGGGCGCCTGACCTCTGCCCGCCTGTTGCGATGGCTTCGGCGCGCCAGCCGTCTTGGTCCCCTTGTCGGTCGGACCGAGAGCATGGATCGCATGGCCGTTGGCCGCATTGCGCGGCGCCGACAGCCCCGATTTCGGGACAGGAATTCGCTCGATCGTCGAGGCGCGCGGCTTGCCATGTTCGATCGGGTTGAAGGTCCCCGCACCGCTCAGGCTGAGGCCGGGCTTGCCGTGCTCAAAGACGGTGGCGGCTTGTCCCGGCATGACCTGAGCGATCTGTCCAGTCTTGAAGTCGGACACTTCGACCTGGCCGCGGATCACGCCGACCTTTGTGCTGCCCGGACCCACGGTGACGCTGAACTGCGTTCCCTTGACCACGGCGGCGAGATAGGGCGTCTCGACCTCGAAATGCTTGACGTTGCGCTTCTCGACCTCGAGCAGGATCGATCCCGCCTGCTGGATGATGGTGGTCGAGAGCCCCTCCTTCTTCTCGGCCGGCAGGCCGACCACCGAGTTGGGAGAGATCAGTATCGTTTCCTCGCCGCGGACGAGCAGCACCCGCCCGGTGCGCCCAGTGCGAATGGTGTCACCTGGCTTGAGTGCCTCTTCCTGATTCAGCGACACCTGTTGCGTGCCGCTGGTGGCGACCCAGACCTCGCCGGTGGCCTTGCTGACCGACCAGGTGCCATCCTCTGCGGCGGATGCGCCGGAGGCCGTTCCCAGTATCAGCGCTGCCATCAAGGCACGCCGCACTCCAACTCTGCCGTACATGACAATCCTCGGTCCGCGCGTTTCAGCCAGACCTGAGGCGTACCCGAAATGACTCAAGAGAGAATTAGCCGGAAGTGGCGAGCCGAGTAGCCGCATTAACCAATCATTGACTATAAAAAACTATGAAAAATCATGCGGCTAACGAACCCTTACCGCCTCATGGGAAAATCTCCGTCAAACTACGGAGACAGGTTCGCTGCGCGTGTTGGCAAGCGGCATCTCCTTACCGCATTGGTGCTGTTGGTACCGATTGCCACGGGAGTTTCCCAAGCTTTCGCACAACAGGCGAACCAGCCGGGCTTTGATCCGCGCCAGCCCGAGAAATACTTTGAAAACCAAACCGAGCAGGAAAGGTTGAGCCGGCCCCCGGTCAGGCTCCCGACGGTCGGCCAGCCCAACACCGGCGGCGATACCAAGCCTCAATTCGTGCTGCGAGGCCTCGATGTCAGCGGAGCCCACGCCGTCTCTCTTGACCGCATCGCCGCGGTCTACCAGGCTTATCTCAGCAAAAAGGTCTCGCAGGCGGATCTCGCTGCGATCGCGGGCGCGATCAGCGACCTCTATCGCGCCGACGGCTTCCATCTCAGCCGGGCGATCGTGCCGCCGCAGGACGTTGCCGACGGCCGCGTCCGGATTCAGGTGATCGAAGGCGCCATCGTGCAGGCGGAGCTGAAAGGCGACGGTGCCGAGCAGTTCGGTGTGAGGCCGATGCTTGGGCCGGTTCTGGCCGAGCAGCCATCGCGCCTGGCAACGCTTGAACGCCAGCTTTTCCTCATCAACGGCAGGCCGGGCGTCCGGATCACCGATACCGCGCTGGAGGAGATCGGTGGTGCGACCGGCCGCTTCCGCCTCACCGTCTTTTTGAAGACCTGGCACGTGTTCTCATCGTTCGGCCTGGACAATCTCGGCTCGTCCTCAGTCGGCCCGTGGCAGACCTATGCGACCGGCGCGTTCAATTCCTATCTCGCGCCTGGCGACACGCTCGCGGTCAACCTGTCGACCATTGCCAACGATCCGCGCGAGCTCGGCTTTGCGCGGCTGTCTTATGACGCGCCCGTCGGCGTCGACGGCGTACGCCTCGGCGCGTCCGTCCTCTACAGCGCGGTCCGACCGGGCGATGCCCGCCGCCTCGACAGCGACATCACGACGACCGAGGCCTTCGAGCTGCGCGCCAGCATCGTTCCGCTGCAATCGCAATCCTCCGCGCTCACGCTGACTGCGGCGACGACCTTCAGCAATGTGTCCGAACACGACCTTTACGGCCCCTGGTACAACGACCACATCCGGACCGCGAGCCTGACTGCCGACTATCGGCTCCAAGATCGCTTCGGCGGCACCAATTTCGCGACGCTGACCTATCGTCGGGGCCTCGACGTCTTCGGCGCATCGCATTTCGACGACGATCTGTTGTCGCGCGACGGTGCGGCCTCGAACTTCTCGGTGCTGAACCTCTGGTTCACGCGCTACCAGACACTCAACGACGCCTGGTCGCTCAAGCTCTCGGCGGCGAGCCAGACGGCATCGCGGCCGCTGTTCACCTCGCAGCAATTCTATCTCGGCGGCGCGGCCTTCGGCCGCGGTTACGGCGCAGCCGAGATCAGCGGCGACAACGGTCTTGCCGGCTCGCTCGAACTGCGCTTCGATCAGAAGCTCAATTTCCGCTACTGGACCGGCTACCAGCTCTACGCCTTCGGCGACGCCGGCGCAGTCTGGAACGACGGCTACCGCCTGAGCGACGGCCTGTCGCTGACGTCGGCCGGAGCCGGCGCGCGGTTCTTCCTGTGGGACGATCTCCAGGCCGATCTCGGCGTAGCCGTCCCCCTGAGCTACCGGGCGCCGGACAACGAGCGGCGCAGCCCGCGCTTCCTGTTCACGCTGTCGAGTGCATTCCGGCTCTGCCCCGAACGCGGCAGGAGCGGCTGCCTGTAGCTGCGAAGCACTCATACCGGCAGCCGGCATGCGGCCTTTTTGGGGCCTTGCTCACAGACTTTCCTAAATTTAATCCCGTAACCTGCTCACGATCGCTCGATCCGGGGGCTTCCAATGACCACTTTCAGTCAAAAGTGATTGGGACGGGACCATGAAGAGGGTGCTTGCAATTCTGGCGTTTCTTTGCGCTCTCGGCATCGGCGAATATTTCGTCGTCAGCCGGTTCGCGATCCGTCATGAGACCTTGGCGCTGTTCGACGCCGCACGTCAGCGGCCGATATCGGTCGATATCGCGGTGCGGCGCGATTACGAGACCAAGGCCAATCTCGGTCTCTGGAAGCTGCCGCTTGCCATCATCAGCAACGGCAATACAGTCAAGGCCACCGAGTACTCCTTCCTCGCCAACGCGCTCGCGGCGCGCGGCTATCTCGTTGCCAGCATCCAGCAGGACCTGCCGAGCGATCCGCCGCTGATGACCCATGTCGGCCAGCAATATGTCGGCCGGCGTGAGGTCTATATCCGCTGCGAGGCCAACATCCTGTTCACCCTGGGCGAACTGAAGAGGCGGCAGGAGAACGCCGACTACGACCACGTCACGCTCGTTGGACATTCCAACGGCGGGGACGTCTCCATGTATGTTGCCCATCAGCACCCGGAGCTGGTGTCGAAAGTGATCACGCTCGACAATCTGCGGGTGCCGTTTGTCCTCAGCGACAACATGAAGATCCTGTCGTTCCGCTCGAAGGATCCGCATTTCCTGACCGACCCGGGCGTGCTGCCGACGCCGGAAGAGGCCAAGGCGCGCGGCATCGACATCGTCCACACCGGCGCACAGCACACCGAGATGAGCGACCGCGGACCCGACGCGGTCAAGCAGAAGATCCAGGAGACGCTCGACCGCTTCCTGCGTGACAGCACCAGCAGCGCACTCGCGCCGGCCGATACGAAGAGCCCGATGATCATGAATCCCGCCGACTACTAGGCCCGGCAGCTTTGCGGCAGATCAAGGTTGCTCCGGGCCGGCTGCGATAGAAAGGCCATGCAGCATCGGAGTGGCACGTGTCGCACTATACCGAAAGTCTTGATACGAAGGGCCTCGGCCTGCCGGCGACGAGAACGCCGGCATTCGCGCGGCATCTCTATCGTGCGACCCGCAGGCTGCTGCGGTCGATCATCGCCCGCATCGATCTCTCCCAGTTTCCGGGATCGTGCTGCGGATGAGCACAGTGACCGCAAGCGAACGCATGAAGGTTGCCCGATGCACCAGCACTTGAGACGAATTTGCCTGTTGCTTGCCGCGGCCTCGAGTTTCGGCATGTCGTCCGCTCTCGCCGCTGATGCCGGTCACGGTGCCGACCTGGCCAAGCGGTGGTGCGCAAGCTGCCATGTCGTGGCCAGCGGCCAAGCGGAAGCCAGCGCCGATGTCCCTTCCTTTGCAGCCGTTGCGCGCCGGCCGGACTTCAGTCCGGAGAAGCTCGCCTTCTTCCTGCTCGACCCGCATCCGAAAATGCCGAGCTTTCCCTTGAGCAGGACCGAAGCCGGCGACATCGCGGCCTATATCGGATCGCTGCGTCCGTAGGGCGCCAACCAAGCGCCACCGTTGCCACAAAATGCAAATCCCTGCCGGAGGACCGACAGGGATCAGCAGAAAGGATGATGGACGGCGAATGAGAAACCATTCGGTGGCCCATCATGGACCTGCACCAACATCGAAATGCGGATCTCGACGCCGCGCAAGATCAATTTGTAGGCACGCAGCGCACAGACCAGGAATCAGGATTTCCCCTTGCCCGGCTGCATGAGACTGCCGGTCATCTGGCGCATGTGATCGCCGGCGCTGGTGAACTGGCTGCGCAGGAAATCGGACTGGATTCGCATCGCTTCCTGAAGGTCAGTGGCATGAACGAGCTTGCGCGCATGCTCGAACGCCGACTTCATGTTCTGCTCTGTGAAAGCCAGCGCCTGCTTCGACACCTCCGTCCCCGCTCCCGGAACGGATGTCATCGATTTGGTCGCCGCATCGAAAAACATGCCGAATGCCTTTTCGGCCTGGTCGATCGTCTTCTCGGCCAAGTCGCGCAGTTCGGCCGGAACTTCGAGCTTCGGTTCGATCATGGTCGCACTCCTCCCTTTTTCTTAACTGAATACCACACTTGCCGGACCGCCTTCCAGCGGTGAACCCGGGGCAAACGTCCCCAACGGCCCGGCTTGGGCAGGAAAACGAAGGAAAATGCGTGAGACGTGCGGTCCCGGCTCAGGACAGGGGGTGTTCGGGAAGGACTTCTTCGGTGGCGAGGTCTTCAACGAGCTTGATAATCTCGAAACGCTGCCGAGGCGCGAGCTTCAAAAAAGCGCGGAGCAGGCGCAGGCTTTCGACAGTACCGCTCGCTGGCGCGCCGAGCTTGAGGTGCAGTTCAGCCGCGAAATTGAGGTTCTTCATCTCGCACCTATGACAAGCATCGGTCTTCCTGATCCGACATCGAGGTCCCACTCGAGAGCCGAACGCCACAACCGGACGCCTTGGCGAGGACGAACTCTCGGCCGGGGGCCCCGGCGGGTCAGCACGCTCAACTACAAATCCGAACGGACGGGCTCAACCGAGCAGGTTGCAACTATGCCAAGAAACAACCCCTCCGGCAAGCCCGGCAACCGGCTTAGCGATGCTTCGTCTGCATCGCGCCACGGCAATTCCGGATAACAGGAATATGGACCGCCGTCACCCACCTGCGTCAAGAAGCGGCATCAGTCACACACGTGGCCGTGGTCACTGTCAACCGGCACAGCATTTCACCTTGTTTCCGGTATGAATGGGCCTTGACGCCAGCGACCTAACGCTTCCTCAGCCTATACACGTAATTGTTGAGTCCGATCTCGGCGGTTGTATCGTCGACGAAATGAACGTCGATCTCGCAGCCGGTCTGCAAAGTCCCGATCGGGGCCCCCGCGAAGCCGAGCGAGGCGGCAAGCGCTTTGGCATCGGCCATGGCACCTAATCCCTTGAGTTCTCGGCTTTGACTCGCCTCTTCGCATCAAGGTTCATTGCGCCCGATATGTTTCCGCCGATGAACCGATGTTCAAGATCGGACGACCAAGCGGTTGCGATACGGCCACGCAGATCACGGGCGCCATGGCTGACGGATTCAACCGATTCGGGCGCGCGTCAGCACCAAAGGACGACGGCATGCTTTCTCGCTGCGATCTCATCAAGGGCGCCGCGGTCGCGCTTCTCACCCTCTCGATACAAGGCGCATGGGCGCAGGAAACCAAGATGAATCTGTTCAAGATCGTCACCATCAAGGACGAAATCGTCGTCGGTCTATCGGCGGAAGAGCTTCAGGCGCTCGGCGGCAATGATGCGAGCGCAGTCGCGCACGCGCTGGCGCAGAGGGGTGACCTCACCGTCTGGCAATACAACGTGCATCGCGGCCCGAACGGCGAATTGCAGCAGGCCCCGACCGCCAGGATCGGGCTTTTGGCCAACGCCTCGCTCCGTGTCGAGCCCTACACGACGCCTTATCAGATCGTACCTCACCCGTAAGCAGCAGACCGGCACGCCGGCGGCCGAGACCGCGGGCGTGCCGCAATCATCTGCGCTGGTCTGCACGCTGTGTCCCCGCTTCCGTCGCAAAGCCGTAGATCAGCGCCAGCCGGTCCAGGCATTCGCGAAACCGCCGCGCAAAATAGTCGTTCCAGCGCTGCGTACGGACGGCGCGACGCTGCCCGATCTCATCCATGGTCAGACCCAGCACCAGCACGTCGTGCACCAGCGCGGCGCCGTCGGTGCCGAGTTCGCGCTCGACCCGGTTCAGCCGGAGCACCGCCTGTCGCTGGCTCTCGGTGACGGGCTCGCGCGTGCGCGCGCCGTCGACATATTCGCGGGTCGGGTCCATCGCCTGGGGACCCCGTTCCGCCCGCTCCCAATCGTTCTGGAAGGCGCGCCCGCCGCGGTATTGCGCCTCGTCGATCTGGTGGTGCGAGTGCAGGCGACCGAGCGGATCGCTACGGACCGACCGGATGGCCATGATCTTCTCGCCGGGATCGAGCGCCAGCGGATTGTCGATCTCGACCTCTGCCAATTCGGCATTGAATGGCACCTCGCGCGACCGCCGGTCGTAGATCTGCGCCAATTTGTAGGATCTGTTGCGTCGGACACGTCCCACTCGAATACTCCCTGCAGGATTGACGATTGAACCGGTGAGCGTGCTTTCAGGCGGCAGAAACCACCCTCAACACGACGGGCCCCGCGACGCGGGCGGACGCAGCCCCGGAGCGGCGCGTCAGGCGTGCATGCGGCGTGCAATAGCTGGAGCCCGGCTGGCGCGGGTGACCGCAGAAGGCGATCTCCTCCCCGTCCTTGTCGCCGCCATAGGGGTAGCGGCAATCGTCCGGCGCAAGCTCGACCAGCTGGACCAGCCGCGGCTGGACGCCGACACAGCGCAACTTGACCCGCGCGGCCGGCTTCAGTGCGGATTCGGGCGGAAGATTCAGGATTGGGAACGCCGGCCGGCGCGTCGAAAGCAGACCGGCCTCGCCCGGCAGAGACGGCACGATCGACGGGCTCGTCACCCGCTCCGGCGCAACGAGCCCGAGCCGCTTGGCGCGGCCAACCACCGCGCTGCGCGTGTAAGCCGTTCCAAACCTTGCGTTAATCCGTCTTCCGATCTCCGCATAAGAGATTCCCTTGAGAAAATGGTCGCGAAGCGCGTCGGAGTGCTCCGACGGCCAATGGCCCGGTTCCATGCTGCTGTCCTGTCATGCGACTCCCCGATCGCGCGATCGGGAGACGGGCACACATTCCGGTATTCCGAAACGAGAGTCAAGCAATAATTCTGATATTCATAATTGCATCAATTCCGAATTTCGGATTACAAGAGGCAAGACGATGGGTAATTGAGGGAATCACCATGTTGGACGTTGCGATGATCGAGCGGGGCCTGGAGAAGACGGGCAAGAGCAAAGGTGGCTTGGCCGCAGCCATGGGCGTGCGGCCCGGCGCGGTGTCGGAGATCCTTGGCGGCGAACGTCTGGTGAAGGCCTCGGAGATCATTCCGATCATGGAATATCTTGAGCTCAATCTCGCGCCGATCATGGGTCGCGTTGGCGCCGGCGCCGTGATCGAGCCGGATTATGAGCAGGTTCCCCCGGAGGGTCTCGGCGATATCGCGCTGCCCTTCCCGATCATGGAAGAGACGGTCGCCTTCGAGATCGTGGGCGATTCGATGCTGCCCAAATACGAGAGCGGCGACGTGATCGTGGTCTACAAGGATCAGCGCCATCCGCTGTCGAGCTTCTACGGCGAAGAGGCCGTGGTCCGGCTCAAGACCGGCGAGCGCTATCTGAAGACCATCGAGCGGGGCAAAACCCCCTCCGTCGTCAATCTCAACAGCTTCAACGCCAAGCCGATCGTCGGCGTCAAGCTCGACTGGGTCGGGGAGATCTGTCTTTCGATGCCCAAGGGCCAGCTCGAACGACTGCGTGCCAAGTCGGCGCGGCCCCGCAAGAAGGGCCGATAGACGGCTGCGCATCGATTTCCGTTTTTGGAAATCGCGCTTGACTAAATTCCGTTTTTCAGAAATACTCCTGCCGCGCCCTGACCACGGCGCGGCAGGATTGTTCCATGCAGTATTTCGTCGTGATGATCGATTATGGGCGGCGCGGCCGCGAGGCGATCGTCGACCCTGAGATCACGAGACGCGAAGTCGTCTCCCGCGTCGCCTCGGGCGAATATCAGAATATCTCGTTCATCCACGAGATCGTGGAGAGTTCGGTCGAGGACGTGACCGAAGCCATCCTCGTCGAGGCGGCCCTCCCCGAGATCCGGCCCGAAGATGTCGATCTCCAGGCACTCCACGTCGATCATGTCCGCGACCTGCGCAGGCACGAACGGACGTGACGCAGGCCTAGAGCCAGTTCCGATTCTATCAGAACTGGCTCTAAATTCCTTTTTGACGCGTTTTCTTTACGCGAACGGGTATCCACTTCGCCCGAAAACGCTCTTGCGAGCCTGCGTCACCGTTTGGCAGGACATCACACCAGAAGCACGGTCGATCCCGTGGTCTTGCGCGCGGCGAGATCGGCATGCGCCTTGGCCGCATCCTTCAACGGATAGGTCTGGTGCACCTCGATCTTGACTGCACCGGACTTGACGACGTCGAACAGTTCACCCGCCATCGCCACCAGACTCTCGCGCTTGGCGGCATAGGTGAACAGCGTCGGACGGGTGACGTAGAGCGAGCCCTTCTGCGCGAGCAGGCCGAGATTGAGTGGCTCGACCGCGCCGGAGGACTGGCCGAACAGCGCGGCGACGCCGAGCGGCGCCAGGCAATCCAGCGATTTCAGGAACGTGTCCTTGCCGACGGAATCGTAAACCACCGGCACCTTCTTGCCGCCGGTGATTTCGTCGACGCGCTTCACGAAATCCTCGCGCGTGTAGATGATGACATGGTCGCAGCCATGCGCCTTGGCCAGCTTTGCCTTCTCGTCGTTGCTGACGGTACCGATCACGGTCGCGCCGAGATGCTTGGCCCACTGGCTCAGGATCAGCCCAACACCACCGGCCGCAGCATGGAGCAGGATCGTGTCGCCGGCTTTCACCCGATAGGTCTGGCGGATCAGATATTGCGTCGTCAGCCCCTTCAGCATCATTGCCGCCGCCGTCTTGTCGTCGACGCCGTCGGGCAGCTTCAACAGACGATCGGCGGGGATCAGCCGCGCCTCGGAATAGGCGCCGAGCGGCGAGGCGCCATAAGCGACGCGATCGCCCGGCTTCAGATCGGTGACACCTGGCCCGATCTCTTCGACGACGCCAGCCGCCTCGCTGCCAAGACCGCTCGGCAGTTGCGCCGGATAGAGACCCGACCGGTTGTAGATGTCGACGAAATTGAGACCGACGGCGGTGTGGCGGATACGCGCTTCGCCCGGCCCGGGCTTGCCGACACTGACCTCCTCCCAGACCAGGACTTCCGGCCCGCCGGTCTTGTGAAAGCGAATGGCATGCGTCATGGGGGTGCTCCCTTATCGTTGCAGTGATGGTCGAAAGAACTGATCGGCCTGTCAAATAGGCATTTGATCTGCCCGTTACAGTACAGAGACGTAACAAGAATGTCACAGCGAACGACAAATGGCCGCCGTTCCGCCTCTGTTCGAAAGAGTTGATGACGGCCTCGGGACGACCGGCAGTAGCCTTTGCGCGGGGTTTGGTGGTCGCCTGCGAAGGAGAACCGAGATGCCAGCTTATGTACAGCATCATCAGGATGTCGAAATCGCGCCCGTGAATTGCCCGACGTGCATGGGGTTCCTGCCGATGTATGTGCGCGAGGTCGAACCGCATTGGAGCCTTGCCAAGATCGACTTCGTCTATGAATGCGCCGATTGCGGCGCCGAGGTGCGGCAGACCATCCGCAAGCCGGAGTTGCTGCGGCACTGATCGCGCGATCGCGCCAATCGCTCAAGTATTTGCGCTGAGCGGAAAAAGCGATCGCTTGCGCGGGTCTGGCCTATCCCAAACGAGGCTTGTTCTTTGCCGTGAACGCAGGCAGAACAAGCCTCACGCAAGACCTTTGGGAGCGCCATTTCGTGGCTGAACAGAAGCCCTCGACCGCGATCGAGGCAGTGGAGAGCGGCCTCGCCGCGCAGGGCTATATCGCGAGCCGGCAGATCGCAACCGCCGTCTATTTGTCGCAACAGATCGAGAAGCCGATCCTGGTCGAGGGCCCTGCGGGCGTCGGCAAGACCGAGCTTGCCAAGGCGATCGCCGCCTGGCGCGGCATGAAGATGATTCGCCTGCAATGCTACGAAGGCCTCGACGAGGCCAAGGCGCTCTATGAGTGGAAATACGCCAAGCAACTGCTCTATACGCAGATCCTCAAGGACAAGCTCGGCGAGGTGCTCGGCGGCGCGCAGACGCTGCACGCTGCGCTCGATCAACTCCACGATTTCGGCGACGTGTTCTTCTCCAAGGAGTTCGTCGAGCCGCGGCCGCTGCTCCAGGCGCTGGAGCAGCCTGGCGGCTGCGTGCTGCTGATCGACGAGATCGACAAGTCGGACGCCGAATTTGAATCGCTCCTGCTGGAAATCCTCTCCGACTTCCAGGTCACGATCCCCGAGCTCGGCACCGTCTCCGCCATCACGCCGCCGACGGTGATCCTCACCTCCAACAGCGAGCGTGACCTCGGCGACGCCCTGAAGCGGCGCTGCCTGCATCTGCATATCGGCTTCCCCGAGCAGCGGCTGGAGGAGCGCATCGTCGAAAGCCGCGTGCCCAATATCTCGCAGACCCTGCGCCGGCAGATGGTCGGCTTCATCCACGAGATCCGCTCGCTGGATTTGAAGAAGCTGCCCTCGGTCAGTGAGACCATCGACTGGGCGCGCGTCCTGGTGCTGCTGCAAGCTTCCGAGCTCGACACCGAGATCGTCAAGGACACGCTCAACGTGCTCCTGAAATACGAAGCCGATATCGAGGCGGCCCAGCCCCAGATCACGACCTTCATTGCCAAGGCAGCACGATCCAACGTCTTCGGTTGACGCCGATGCGCGAGAACATCCATCGCTTTTTTCGGGCAGCACGTGGCGCGGGCGTACACGTCTCGCCTGCCGAAAGCATCGATGCGATGCGCGCGGTTGCGCAGGTCGGCTTTTCCGACCGAACCATCCTGCGCGACACCCTGCTTCTGACGCTCGCCAAATCGCAGGACGAGAAGCTCGCGCTCGGCGACTGCTTTGATCTGTTCTTCAGCCAGCCGGAGCCGCGACAGGAGCAGCCCGAAGGCGGCGATGAAGATCCGTTGCAGGATGCGGATCCCCCCCCCTCTTCCGACACGGCCGGCGATGCGAGCGGCGGCTCGCCGCAAGCGGAGCTAGGTCCGCTTGCCCAGATGCTGCTGTCGCAAGACCGCAACGCGATCGCGGCCGCGATTGCCGGTGCGGCCGACGCCGCGTCCCTGTCCGACATCCGCTATTCCACGCAGCGCGGCATCTTCTCCAGCCGCATCCTCGATGCCATGGGCCTTCAGCGCCTGCGCGACGACCTCGACCAGCTGACTGCAACCAATCCCGCACTGGCCGAGCGTCTGCGCGCCGCGCTCGATGCCTTGCGCGAAGCGGTCCGCGACACCGTCTCGCAGGGACTTGCTCTCTATGCCCGCGAGGAGGCCGAAAACCTCCGCAACGAGATCCTGCGCAATGCACCGCTCGCGCGCATCGAGCGGCGCCAGGTCGCCGAGATGCGTGCCCTCATCCGCAAGATCGCGCGCCGCCTGCGCGAACGCTACTCCAAGCCGCGCAAGCGCCAGCGGCGCGGCCATCTCGACGTCCGCCGCACGCTCCGCCGCAACGCAGCCTGGGGCGGCGTGCCCTTCCTCACGGCGTGGAAGCGCAAGCATCGCGACCGGCCGAAAATCGTCGCACTCTGCGACGTCTCAGGCTCGGTCGCTCAAGTCTCCGACTTCTTCCTGCTCCTGATCCACTCGCTGCACGAGGTGGTCGACGACGTCCGCTCCTTCGCCTTCTCCTCGCACCTGATCGAGGTCAGTGACATCCTGGAATCGAAATCGCCGGAAGAGGCGATGGCCGAGATCATGTCCAAGGTCGGCTTCGGCTCATCCGACTACGGCTCGTCACTGGTCGATTTCGAGAAGGATTTCATGAGCGCGCTGACACCGCAGACCACGGTGATCGTTCTGGGCGATGCCCGCAGCAACAATCTCGATCCGCGCGCCGACATCCTGCGCCGGATCTCCGAACGCTCGAAGCGACTGGTCTGGCTCAACCCCGAGGGGCGGCTCGCCTGGGGCTTTGGCGATTCCGAGATGCCGCGCTATGCGACCTTTTGCAGCGTGGTGCGCCAATGCGCCACCGCGCAGCAGCTCGAGCGCGCAGTGTCCGACATCGTGGCGACTTATCAGTAGGCGGCAATCCGGCGTCAGGCGGCAGCCAATTCGGCCTCGACGAGGTTGCACTCCCGAAAGTGATACGCAATTTCGTCGAGCGCGCGCTGCTCCCATTCCTGGGCCTGGGCAAGCCAGAATACCCGGCGCTCCGAATCCAGCGCGGCACGCTCCCGGCAGAGGAATTCCTGACTGCGAATTTCGACCAGCCTCTTCATGCACTCACACTCCTGTCGTGTGAAGCCAATCCCCTGAGAATCAACGTAGCAGAGTCCGGCACGTCTCGCCTTCACGATTTCTGTGCATATCGCGACGCGGAATGGGACAGCAATGCTTCCCGTGCACTGCGGTAACTGCCATCGCACGATCAAGTGCAGATCATCAATTAGTGATCGCGTGGCGGGACGATATTCGGACGCGAACGATCTTAACTCTTGTGGCGCAACGAACTGCGGCAATTCGTGAAGAGACGTTCTAGACTACCCACTGAATTCCGACTCATTGTCGTCGCATGGTCTTCATGCTGCGTCGCTAACAGAGGCGCGCGAACGATACTACCGCTTGAGGCAACATGAGCAACGATCTCGATTTCGATCTTTCGCCCGACCAGTGGGAAGTGCTGAAGGCGCTTCGCAACCCGGTGTCGAACGGTCGCCTCGCGAAGGCTCATGTCGTCGAAGGCCTGGTTGAGCTCGGCCTTGTCGTCGTCAATGACGGCGCGCCCGCGATGACACCGGCCGGCCGCAAGGCGCTGGTGCGCGGATCGTGCAAGTTGCTGGATCTCGCGGCGTAGCGCGAGCCTCAGAAGATCTGGGCGATCACGATCGCGTAAGCGATGAACACGGCGCCAAGCCCCCACACCATCGCTGGAAGCTGCGATCGTCGGCCGACCGTCACTTCCAGGGCGATGTAGCTCAGCGTGCCCAAAGCCATTCCGTTGATCAGGTTGTTGGTCAGCACGGTGACGAGCAGCGTCAGCACGATCGGAACCGCATTGCCGAGATCGGTCATGTCGATGCGGGCAAGCCCCTGTATCATCAGCACACCGACGAGCACCAGCGCAGGCGCGGTTGCTTGCGGCGGGATGATGACGAAGATCGGCCAGAAGAACAGCGCGAGGAAGAACAGCCCCGCAACGGTCACCGAAGTCAGTCCCGTGCGGCCACCGGCCTGCACGCCGGTGATGGACTCGATGTACGCCGTGACGACGGAGGTGCCGAGCAGCGGGCCGACGATGGATGCCGTCGCATCGGTGGCAAACGCTGCGGTGGCGTTCGGGATCGAACCATCGGGCTTGCGCAGATTGGCGGCGCCTGTGACGCCGATCAGCGTGCCCAGCGTCGAGAAGAATTCGGCGCACAGGAAATAGAACAGCAGCGGCAGCGCCACGACGAAATGGCTGAAGAGATAGCCGATGTCGAGCGCCATGAAGGTGCTGGTCGGCCAGCGCGGCCATGACATGATGGCTGATGGCACCGACGTCACCATCTTGCCGTTGGCGCCGGGAACGAAGAAGCCGATCACGGTGAGCAGCGCGATCGACAGGATCAGCGCTGCCGGCACCCGGCGCGCCACCAGCACCGGCGTGAGCAGGAGACCGAACAGCGTCAGCAGCACCGGCGGACTGCGCAGCGATCCCATGGCGATGTAGGTCGACGGATTCTGGACGACGAATCCGGCGCCCCGTAGCGCAATGAAGACGATGAGGGTACCGACCGCCGCCTGGATACCGATCTTCAGCGCTTCCGGCACGTCCTTCGCGACTTTCTCGCGCAGTTTCGACAGGCTGAGGATCAGGAACAGCACGCCGGTGAAGGCGACCATGGCGAGCGCACCCTGCCAGGGCATACCCATCTGCTTGACGATGACATAGGTGAAGATGACGTTCGATCCCATCGCCGGCGCAACGGCGAGCGGGAGATTGGCCCACAGCCCCATCATCACCGAGCCGAGGATCGCTGCGAGTGCCGTGGCGCTGACCAGATCGGCACGATCCATTCCGGCATTGGACATGATGGCCGGGTTCACGGCGATGATATAGGCCATCGCCGCGAACGTCGTCGCGCCGGCCATCACCTCGCGGCCGACACTCGTGCCGCGCTCGGTGAGACCAAAGAAGCGATCGAGCGGTCCGGCGGCTGCGCGCGGCGCGGGCTCGGTGGACACAGCTTGCGGCTTCGTCATCATCTCGTCCATCCCAGTCCTCCCCCTACCAGACCACCGGGTGCGCTTCGCCGGTCTGCACATTGATGAAACCGAGCGGCGCCTGCTCGCACGGTGCCACCAGCACCCAACTCCAGGGCGCGCAGGTCAACGTCGCGAACATCAGTCGCTCAGGGAATCCCGGATACCAGCGCGGTCGGTAGGTCGGCTCATACATCCAGTCGACCTTGCGCCCCTCCGCGTAGAGCGCCTGCATCTCGGTATCGAGCGCGTGCGCCGAGCGGCAGCTCATCAGACCGCCGACCTCGAAGCGCACGGTGGCAACGAGCTCGCCCTCACGCACCAGAGCCCATCCGCCCTGAAGTTCGATCAGCGCGTTCACCGCCTTTGCCATCGCCGCGTCGGACGAACCGACCACCCAGATATTGTGCTTGTCGTGCGCAACCGAACAGGCAACGGCCGTCTCAGGCGTGCGCGGCCCGCAGCCACGCCAGAACATCTTTGCGACGCGCCCGTCGCCGGAAAAGCGATCGACGATCGCAAATTTGGTGATGGCCTCGCTCTCGTCGCGCTGCACGGCGCCGTCACGCACCGGCAGTTCGAGCGTGTAGAATTCGGGATGCCAGTGGAAGGGACGGATCACGGCCGCCTTCATCGTGCTACGGCCGGCCTCGGCCCGCAGCTCGAAATCCTGAGGCATGATCGGGCGCTTGATGTTGACCGTCTGCGTTGCCCAGTCCGGCCACTGGATCTCGGGTACCTGGCCAATGTACCGTTTACCCTCGGAAACCTGCGCGCCATCGGCCCACACTTCGGCGATCGTGAGCTTGGCAACATCCGAAAGCAGCACCACGTCGCCAAAACGGCCCGGAGCCAAACTGCCGACGAACGGCGTGAGGCGCATGTGGCGCGCCGGATTGATGGTCAGGCACTGGATGGCGATCTCGGGCGCAAGGCCGGCCTCGATCGCGACCCGCGCATTGTGATCGCTGGCGCCAAGCTCGAGCGTGTGGCTGGCACTGCGATCATCCGTCGTGAACGCGATCTGCGACCAGTCCTGCAAGCCCTTCGCGAGCAGCCATTTGACGATCTCGTCCATGGCGTAGACGCGCAGCTCGACGAACAGGCCGCGGGTAAGCTTGTCCCAGGTTTCCTCCGGGGTTTGCACTTCGTGATCGGAGGCGAGCCCCGCCGCGGCAAAGGCGTTGATCGAGGGCAGATCGCGCAAGCCGGAGGCATGGCCTTCGACGACGCCGCGCGCCGCGAACGTCGCCTCGATCATGCCCCAGAGCCGCTTGTAGGAGGGATTGTCGGGATTCCACACCGCCGGCCAGTCCATGACCTCGTCGAGCCCGGTGACCATCAGGCTTTCGGCCATGAAGCGCGCCTGCTCATCGCGGCCATACCAGCCGCCACCCCACTCATAGGCCGTAGGTGGCACCGCCGAGCCGGGCTGCGGAAAGATCTTGAGCGGCGAGCCGCGGCGGCGCGCTTCGAACCAGAATTCGAGATTACGTGCGCCGTTGACGTTGGAGAATTCGTGGCTCGCCTCGCAGGTCCAGGTATTGCCATGCGGCAGCACCAGCGCCGCTTCCCATTCCGGCGTCAGATGCGAGCTTTCGATATGCTTGTGCACCTCGCCGAAGCCGGGGACAGCCGCAAGATCCGGCCGATGCACGCGCTCGCGCACCTCGCCGGGATAGCTGCCGGCCGGCCCAACCCAGGCGATCCGCCGCCCCTTGAAGACGATCTCCTGATCTTCGCTCCAGCTGCGGGTGTGCACGTCGAGCAGCCTGCCGACCCGCAAGCAGCGATCCGCCGGGCGGCGGCCGAGCGCCGTCAGCACCAGGTCCTGGCGGATGCGAACCTCGTCGGGCGCATTGATCAGGAGATCGTCGGGTATCGCATTCATGGCCTGCCTCACTCTACGCCGGCTCCTTCGGAGCCGTGGTTCGCTTCCGCGGAGATTTGCCGGTCTTGCCGCTGCGCGCCGCAGCGGCGTCGCGCTGCCGGACGTCCTTCAGGAGGGTCGTGAGCGCCCACTCGATCGTGTCGGCAATCTCGGCGCTGGACATGCCAAAGTCCTCGCGCATCGCATTCCAGGCCAACACGTTGTTGAGATAAGACGCGAGCGCCTCCGCCTGGCGAACCTCCTTCGCGGAAAGATGCTGCACCAGCGGCGCCATCGCCTTGCGATGCTGCTCGATCAAGTGGCGCCGGAAGCCCGCGCGCATCCTTCGGCCCGCCCGTGTCACCGCAATGGCCCGTGCCAGATGCGGATGGCGATCAAATCGCTTGCACAGCTTGCGGAAGATCTCAGGCAGTTCGTCAGGCGAGGTGAAGGGAATGTAGCTGAAGACGTTGTCCTCGATCCATTCGCCGGCCGCAGCAGACAGCTCCGCGCGGGTCTTGAAGTGACGATAGATGGTTCGCTCGGCCACCTTGGCGCGCTTGGCCACCGCAGCCATGGAGATCTCGTCGGCTGCCTCGTCCTCCAGCGTCTCGACGAAAGCCGCAACGATGCGCTGCCGCGTCATCTCGACATATTCGTCGCGAAGGCTGGCGATATGTCGCTTTGCTGTACTCATGTCATAAGTCTGACATCGGTCGATTTGGAGGGTCAAGCCGAGACTTGAGGCACTCCGCGCCGCAACAATGGGCGACGGTACGCTCTGGTGACGGCCGGCGATCCTCACGAGCATGACTTTCGCCAGTCGCCTGAAAAATGGACTTTTGCACCTCGCCAAAATCGGATTTGCTCTCCCGAGAACCGCGCGCAACGGAGCCGCGCGGACGGCAAGGAAGCCGCCGCGCGGACGGCAAGGGAGCTTGATCATGAACGGGCTTGGCGGGCTGAACAAATCCCCTGAGGGCGTCGTCATCGGGCTCGTGCAGCTGCAACTGCCGAACGTCGTCACTCGGGCCGATCTGGCCAGGCAGACCGAGCGTATCGTCTGGATGGTCGGCAAGGCGCGCCGCAACCTTTCCACCATGGATCTGGTGGTGTTCCCCGAATACTCGCTGCACGGCCTCTCGATGGACACCAATCCCGAGATCATGTGCCGGCTCGACGGGCCGGAGGTCGCGGCCTTCAAGAAGGCTTGCATCGACAACAAGATCTGGGGCTGCTTCTCCATCATGGAGTTCAACCCGCACGGCAATCCCTACAATTCCGGCCTGATCATCGACGACCACGGCGAGATCAAGCTCTACTACCGCAAACTCCATCCCTGGATTCCGGTCGAGCCGTGGGAGCCCGGCGACATCGGCATTCCCGTGATCGAGGGGCCGAACGGCGCGAAGATCGCGCTGATCATCTGCCATGACGGCATGTTCCCGGAGATGGCGCGCGAATGCGCCTACAGGGGCGCGGAGATCATGATCCGCACCGCCGGCTACACAGCGCCGATCCGCGACGCCTGGCGCTTCACCAACCAGGCCAATTCGTTCCAGAATCTGATGGTCACGGCCAATGTCTGCATGTGCGGCAGCGACGGCTCGTTCGATTCCATGGGCGAAGGCATGATCGTCAATTTCGACGGCACGGTGCTGGCACACGGCACCACCGGCCGCGCCGACGAGATCATCACCGCCGAGGTGCGGCCCGACCTCGTGCGCGAGGCCCGGATCAATTGGGGCGTCGAGAACAACATCTATCAGCTCTGGCACCGCGGCTACGTCGCGGTGAAGGGCGGCGCGATGGACTGCCCCTATACCTTCATGCAGGACATGGTCGCCGGCACTTTCCGCCTGCCATGGGAAGATCAGGTCAAGGTCACCGACGGCACCTCCTGCGGCTTTCCGGCCCCGACACGGATGTTCGGCAAGACGGCGAAGGCGGCGGAATAGGGCTGTTTTCGGCTCCAGCCGCGACATTCTGGCACGGTAGTTGCTCCTTTTGACGTCCAAGTCGCGTCCAATTGGGGGAGTCCGTTATGTCGACCATTGCTGCGGCCCCGGCCGCCGAGCGCAAGCCGCTCTACGCCTCGCTATTCGTCCAGGTTCTGGCCGCGCTGGTGCTTGGCGTCATCCTGGGGATGGCCGCTCCCGACTTCGCCATCGGGCTCAAGATTCTCAGCGACGCCTTCCTGAAGCTGATTTCGATGATCGTGGCGCCAATCGTGTTCTGCGTCGTCGTCCACGGCATTGCCGGCGCCGGCGACCTCAAGAAGGTCGGCCGGGTCGGCGTCAAGGCGCTGCTCTATTTCGAGGTCATGACGACGGTCGCCCTCGTGGTCGGCCTGCTGCTCGCCTACCTGTTCGGCCCCGGCCACGGCATGAACATCGACCCCTCGACGTTAGATGCCAAGGCGCTCAATACCTATGCCGACAATGCCCACAAGCTGTCCGGCGGCGGCATCGGCGCCTTTCTGATGAACGTGATCCCGACCACCTCGTTCGACGCCCTGTCGCGCAACGACGTGCTCCAGGTGCTGTTCTTCGCGGTGCTGTTCGGCGTCGGCCTCGCACTCGTCGGCGGGGAAAAGGGCGCGCTCGTCACCAACATGATCGACGCGGCGTCCACCGTGCTGTTCCGCGTCATGGGGCTTATCGTCCGTGTCGCTCCCCTCGGCGTGCTCGGCGCAGTCGCCTACACCGTCGGCAAGTACGGCGTCGGCTCGCTCAAGCAGCTCGTCTCGCTGGTGATGCTGTTCTACGTGTCGGTCGGCATCTTCGTGCTGGGCGTGCTCGGCGGGGTGATGGCGCTTGCCGGAATCAACATCCTCAAATTCCTCGCTTACCTGCGCGAGGAACTGACCATCGTGCTCGCAACCGCGTCCTCGGACGCGGTGCTGCCCCAGATCATGAAGAAGCTGGAGCGCATGGGCGTGAAGGATTCCGTGGTCGGCCTCGTGATTCCGACCGGTTATTCCTTCAACCTCGACGCCTTCTCGATCTACCTCACACTTGCCGTCGTGTTCATCGCGCAAGCGACCAACACGCCGCTGTCCTTCGGCGATCTCCTCTTGGTGCTTGGCGTTTCCCTGATCACCTCGAAAGGCGCGCACGGCGTGCCGGGCTCGGCCATCGTGATCCTGGCCGCGACGCTCAATGCGGTGCCGAGCATTCCGGCGATCGGCCTCGTGCTGGTGCTCTCGGTCGACTGGTTCATCGGCATGGCCCGCGCGCTCGGCAACCTCGTCGGCAACTGCGTTGCGACGGTCGTGGTCGCCGCCTGGGAAGGCGACCTCGACCGCGCCAAGGCGGCCAAGGTTCTGGAGGGTGGCGAGCTGATCGACGTGACCGCGGGTTAGCGTCCGTCATCCCAACGGAGGAGCGGCGTTCCATACGCCCTCCTCCAGACGGACAGGAAGCGGGGAAACCAGGAGTGCGCCACGGCGCCCTTATAGGCCCAGGTGCGATATTTCAGACCATGTTCCGAGATCAGCTCCTGATAGCCGCCATGGACCTCGGTCGCGGTCCGGATGTCCTTCAAGATTCCCAGGGCAGAGGCCCGATAGATATTGCCTCCCGAGAATTCGTCGTAGTCCAGCATGCGATCCGCGAACTCGACGTTGAACGTCGGCCAGGACGAACGCCCCTGATAGGCCGGCGCCGCGATCTTGTGGATCATCTTGTTCCGCGGATTATCCGCGGACACCAGGAAATGGAACGTGCTGGGGATACGAAACCGCGGTTCGGCAATGATCAGATCCGCCGTGGCCGCGAACAGCGCGCGCTCGCTGGCCTCGCTCATATCCCAAAAGCCGCGATGCACGCTGACGAAGTCCAGGGCGACCGATGACGCCGGCGAGCTCGCCCGGCCATCCAGTGAGTGCCTGATATAGCCGCCCTTGCCGAACAGGCGGAGCAGGTCCTTCTTGTATTGCGCAAGGTCGCGCCCGAGCAACCGCTTCAGCTCGTTCTCGTCGACGACCCCGAGCTGCACACCCCATGCGAACGTCGTGTAGATGCAGGCATTGGTGACGAAACGCCTGCGTTCGGCACGCGTGTCCGTTGCCGCCGAACGCGGCGCGCGGGCATCGCAGAGCAAATACCTGACACCGTCATCGTCGAACGGCTCCAGCTCGCTTGCGAGCTGGAGGATCGCGCGCTTGAGGTCGCCGCCGTATTCGGCCAACAACAGGCGGCCGGCATGCGCGCATTGTGACATCGCCAGATAGGATGACGTCCTCTCGTCGGCGCTCATCATCTGCTGGAGACCGGCGAGAATGCCGAGCAGCGCATCCGATGGCCGCGAGAAATAGTTCACGCCGAGATACCGGCCGCGTCCCGCCGGGACGATGGTCGTGGTGACGACGTCGGCGCGAACCGCCTCCAGCAACAGGCGGACGCTCTTTTCGAGCAACCGAGCCCGGCGCACTGCGTCCTGCGCGTCCATGATGGTTTCGGGATCGAGGACGTCAGGGTAGAACCAGGCGAAGTCGCGCGGATAATAGGCGGATGCGTGCGGCGCTCCCGTAACGAGAAAGGGCTCGGTCAGCGAGAAGGCGCTGTCCATCGAATGCCGGTAGAGGTCCTCGATTGCCGGCAACGCATGATGCGACCTTCTCAGGAAACGATCGCCGAGGAAATTGACCGCCTGAAGGGCGTTGGCGACGAAGCTCGCAACTGTGCCCTGGTAAAACCGATTTCCGCGATGTGATGGCAAGGAAATATCGCTGTTCATGTCCGCCTGGTGTCTCGTGATCCCGGTGCTGGCCGGTCACCATTCCAAGCATGGCTGATTCGTGTCTCGCCTCTATGACGTCCGGGATCCTGGCGCTCGGTTCGTGCCGGCCTACCCCTCCCGCGGGCTGAATTTCTCGATCACCCTGAGCAGCACCCGCGCACCGGTGTCGGCGTCGGCCAGTTCGACGTGCTCGTCCGGGTGATGGCTGACGCCGCCGCGGCAACGGACGAAGATCATCCCGACATCGGCGATGTCGATCATGGCCATGCCGTCGTGCCCGGCCCCGCTCGGCAGCTCGAACACGGAAACGCCCTCCGCGGCGATCGCCTGCGCGATCTGGTCCTTGAGCCAGGGCGCGCAGGGCGCGGTGCGGTTCTCGTGGGTGACGTCGAGCTGGAGCGCCAACTGCCGGCGCTTTGCGATCGCCTCGATCTGTCTGACGACGTCGGCGACCGCGCGCTTGCGGTGCATGTCGGTCGGCGCGCGCATGTCGATGGTGAAGGACACCTCGCCCGGAATGACATTGGTCGCACCGGGCCGCGCCTGGATGTAGCCGACGGTGCCAACCAGCCCGCCCTCGTCGGTACGGCAGAACTGCTCGATCGCGCCGATGCATTCGGCAGCGCCAGCGAGCGCGTCACGGCGCAGCGCCATCGGCACGGTGCCGGCGTGACCGGCCATGCCGTTCAGCCGCGCGGCCAGCCGTGTCGCGCCCGCAATCGCGGTAACCACGCCGACGGGCAGGTTCTGCGCTTCCAGCACCGGCCCCTGCTCGATGTGCAATTCGAGATAGGCGAGCAGTTCGCGCCGGGTCCGTGCGGCCGCGCCGATATGGTCCGGATCGAGGCCAAATTTGACGAGCGCATCGCGCATCGACAGGCCGTCGCGATCGCGCGTGTTCAGGACGCTCTCGTCGAAGGTGCCGGCCACCGCGCGGCTGCCGAGCAGCGTGGAGGCGAAACGCACCCCCTCCTCGTCGGCAAAGCCGATGACCTCGATCGCGAACGGCAGACGTTTGCCGCGGCGATTGAGATCGGCGACGCAGGCGATCGCCGTGATTACTCCCAGCGGCCCATCCCATTTGCCGGCATCGCGCACCGTGTCGTAGTGCGAGCCGAGCATCAGGCAGGGCGCCGCCGGCCGCTCGCCCTCATAGCGGCCGCAGACATTGCCGATCGCATCGAGATGCGCGCTCATGCCGGCCTCGCGCATCCAGCCGAGGATGAGATCCGCCGCCGCGCGCAGCTCCTTGCTGAGATAGATGCGGGTGAGCTTGTCGGTCTCTTCCGAGATCGCGCCGAGCTCGTCGATGCGGCGAACAATCTCCTTGCCGAGCGATGCATCGTGAACGGCGGTAGCAGCACCCATCTCGGTCGAGCTTTCCATCTTCTCGGACCGCAGCGGCGGCGGTCCTGGCGACAATCGATACAAGTTCGGTGCCAGCAAAATCACGCGGCCAGCACCGACCCAATCAGCGCGTGGTTAGCATGATTGCGGCTTGCCGGCAGACCGTCCGACGCCGGTCATACACATGCGACAGCTGGTTAAGATTGCTTAACTCCGCTGCATACAATCGGATAATATTGCTTATAAATTAATCTGCCGGTTTCCTCGGCAAGATTTTGAAAGAGATATAAACGTTATTTTTCAAATACTTGCGAATAGATGCGCGATCTATAGCCTCTGGCACAAAGCTTGCGACAACTTATCCCGGCTCCGCCAGACCGGCGGTGACCGCGAGATCAAGGCGGTGCATCCGCCAAGGGGAGCAGGCAATGGATTTTGGCAGGATTTCACGACGTCATTTGTTGCAGGGCGGCGCGGCCCTCACCCTTGGCGCGGCGGCGGGCGCCCGCCCGGCCTTCGCGGCCGACACCACCATCGGCTTCATCTATGTCGGCTCGCGCGACGACTACGGCTACAACCAGGCACACGCGCAGGGCGCGGCGGCGCTGAAGAAGATTCCCGGGCTGAAGGTCGTCGAGGAAGAGAAGGTGCCGGAGACCGACGCGGTCGAGAAGACGATCGAGTCCATGATCAATCTCGACGGCGCCACCCTGCTCTTCCCGACCTCGTTCGGCTACTACAATCCGCACATGATCAAGATGGCCAACAAGTTCCCGAAGCTGCGCTTCGAGCACTGCGGCGGCCTCTGGACCGACAAGGACCCGAAGAACGCCGGCAGCTATTTCGGCTATATCGACGAGGCCCAGTACATCTCCGGCATCGTCGCCGGCTACACCTCCAAGAGCGGCAAGCTCGGCTTCGTCGCGGCGAAACCGATTCCACAGGTGCTGCGCAACATCAACGCTTTCACGCTCGGTGCCAGGCTCGCCAACCCGAAGGCGACCACGCAGGTGATCTTCACCGGTGACTGGTCGATGCCGGTCAAGGAAGCCGAAGCCACCAATAGCCTGATCGACCAGGGCGTGGACGTCCTCACCTGCCACGTCGACGGGCCGAAGACGATGGTCGAGAACGCGGCGCGCCGTGGCGCCTTCGTCTGCGGCTACCACACCAACCAGTCGCCGCTCGCGCCGAAGGCGTATCTCACCGGCGCCGAGTGGAATTGGGAAGCGCTCTATCCGAAGTTCGTCAAGATGATCGCCGCCGGCGAGAGCATCCCGAACTTCTATCGCGGCGGCCTCAAGGAAGAGATCGTCAAGACCTCGCCCTATGGCGAAGCCGTCTCCGCCGAGGCGCGCAAGCATGCCGACGACATCAAGGCCAAATTCTTGTCGGCAGAAGGTTACGCGATCTTCAAGGGAGGGCTCGTCGACAACAAGGGCAAGACGGTCATCGCGGCGGGCACCGATCGCGGCCAGAAGGATCCCGAACTGGAAAAGATGGACTATCTCGTCGAAGGCGTGATCGGAGCGACTTCGTGACCACGGAAGCGGCGGATTCCACTGACGCGGTCGGGACAATCGCCCCGGCCGCCGATCCGGGATTCCTCCAACGCCACGGCGCAACGATTGAGTACATCCTGATCCCGGGCGCGGCGCTCGCCGGCGCGCTCGTGGTCTTCGGCATCTTCGTCGCGATGTTCGGCAAGAACCCGCTCGACCTCTATTTCTACATGTACTACGGCGCTTTCGGCACCTGGTTCTCCTGGCAGAACACGCTGACGCGCGCTGCACCGCTGATCCTCACCGCGCTCTGCACGGCGCTGCCCGCCCAGCTCGGCATGGTCATCATCGGCGGCGAAGGCGCGCTGCTGATCGGCGCGCTGTCCGCGACGAGTGCTGCGCTCGCCCTCCAGGGCATGCCGCCGCTCGTCGTGCAGATCGCCATGGTCATCGCCGGCGTGATCGGCGGCGGATTGTGGATCATGCTGTCCGGCGCGTTGCGGCAGTATCGCGGCGTTAACGAGACTATCTCGAGCCTGCTGCTCGTTTACATCGCGCTCGCGGTCCTCAACCATCTCGTCGAGGGGCTCATGCGCGATCCCGCCAGCCTCAACAAGCCGTCGACCCGCGAGATCGGCGCCGCCAACATGATCGGCTCCATCCCCGGCACCGACGTGCATTGGGGTCTGGTGTTCGGACTGATCGCGGCGATCGCCGCCTACATCCTGATCTATCACACCGTGTTCGGCTTCGCCGCGCGGGTTGCCGGCGGCAACATCCGCGCCGCGAAGATCGTCGGCCTCGGCGTCAGCAAGCTGATCCTGACCGTTTGCTTCCTCGCCGGCGGCGCGGCAGGCCTTGCCGGCATGGTCGAGGTCGCGGCCGTGCAGGGGCGAACCAACGCCAATCTCGCGGCCGGCTACGGCTTCACCGGCATCCTCGTCGCGTTCCTGGCGCGACAAAATCCGCTCGCCATCATTCCCGTCGCGATCCTGCTCGGCGGCATCAGCGCCAGCGGCGGCCTGTTGCAGCGTCGCCTGGGATTGCCCGACGCGTCCGTGCTGGTGCTCCAGGGAATCATCTTCGTCTTCGTGCTCGCCAGCGATGCGCTCTACGGCCGCATCGGATTTCTGAAAGGCAAGTCCTGATGGCAGACGGATCGATCGGACTCTGGACCGTCCCGCTCGCCGTGCTCGGCGGCGCCATTCGCGTCTCCACCCCGTTCCTGTTCGTGAGCCTCGGCGAATGCATCACAGAGCGCTCGGGCCGCATCAATCTCGGCCTCGAAGGCACGCTGGTGATGGGCGCAATGAGTGCCTACGGCATCTCCTATCTGTCGGGATCGCCATGGTTGGGAGTCCTCGCCGCCGGCATCACCGGCGCGCTTCTCGGCGCACTGCATGCCGGCATCTGCTCACTGCCGCGCGTCAACGACGTCGCGGTCGGCATCGCCTTGATGCTGTTCGGCACCGGCCTCGCCTTCTATCTCGGCAAGCCGCTGATCGAGCCCACCGCACCGCGCCTGCCCGCGATCGATTTCGGCTGGTGGAGCGACATCCCGCAGGTGCGCGCCGCGCTGCGCGTCAACGTCCTCTTCCTGATCGGCGTCGCGCTGGCGCCGATCCTGTACTGGGCCTTCCGCACCACGCGCTGGGGCCTTCTCATCCGCACCGCCGGCGAGAGCTCTGACGCCGCACGCGCCATGGGCCATTCGGTGCTGCTGATCCGCCTGCGCGCCACCATGGTCGGCGGCTTCCTCGCCGGCATCGGCGGCTCGTTCCTGTCGCTGTTCTATCCCGGAAGCTGGAACGAGGGCTTGTCCTCCGGACAGGGCATCACAGCAGTCGCGCTCGTCATCTTCGCGCGCTGGGATCCCCTGCTCTGCCTGTGGGCCTCGCTCGCCTTCGGCGGAGCCGCCGCACTGGGACCGGCGCTTCAATCGGTCGGTGTCACCTCCGGCTACCACCTCTTCAACGCCGCGCCCTACATCCTGACGCTGGCGATCATGATCATCACCTGCTCGCCGAAACGCACGCTGACCGGAGCCCCGGCCGAATTGTCGATCACCCGCTAGAGAGCGAAGTCATGCCCGAGCGCTACATCAAGTCCGAGCCCTACGCCTGGCCCTATAATGGCGACCTCCGCCCCGAGAACACCGCGCTTGTTATCATCGACATGCAGACCGATTTCTGTGGCGTCGGCGGCTATGTCGACAAGATGGGCTATGACCTGTCGCTGACGCGGGCGCCGATCGAGCCGATCAAGAGGCTGCTCGCCGCGATGCGCAAGCAAGGCTTCCACATCATCCATACCCGCGAGGGCCATCGCCCCGATCTCTCCGACCTCCCCGCCAACAAGCGCTGGCGCTCGCGCCAGATCGGCGCCGGCATCGGCGATCCCGGCCCGTGCGGCCGCATCCTGGTGCGCGGCGAGCCCGGCTGGGAGATCATCGAGGAGCTCAGCCCCCTGCCGGGTGAGCCCATCATCGACAAGCCCGGCAAGGGCTCGTTCTGCGCCACCGATCTGGAGCTGATCCTGCGCGTTCGGGGCGTCGAGAACATCGTGCTGACCGGCATCACCACCGACGTCTGCGTCCACACCACCATGCGCGAGGCCAACGACCGCGGCTTCGAATGCGTGTTGCTGCACGATTGCTGCGGCGCGACCGACAAGAGCAACCACGACCACGCGCTCAAGATGATCACGATGCAGGGCGGCGTGTTCGGCGCGGTCTCGACCTCGGATGCCTTCATCGGAGCGATTTCGTGATCATCGGCGAAACGCCTCCGCCGTCAGGCGCCTTCGGCGTCGACGCCATCGCCATGACCATGCGTTTCGGCGATTTCCTGGCGCTCGACAATGTCGAGCTGAAGGTGCGGCCGGGCTCGTTCCATGCCCTGCTCGGCGAGAACGGCGCCGGAAAATCGACGCTCGTCAAATGCATCATGGGTTATTACCACGCGACCGAAGGCGACATCATCGTCGGCGGCCGCGAGCAGGCGATCGCCAACCCGAAGGACGCGCACGCCCTCGGCCTCGGCATGGTCTACCAGCACTTCACGCTGGTGCCGGCCATGACGGTTGCCGAAAACCTCGTGCTGGCCCGCGACAATGTGCCGGCCGTGGTGGACTGGTCGAAGGAGATGAAGGAGCTCGAGGCCTTCCTGGCGCGGATGCCTTTCAAGGTGCCGCTCTCCGCGAAAGTCTCCGACATCTCGGCCGGCGAACGGCAGAAATGCGAGATCCTGAAACAGCTGTATCTCAAGCGCCACTTCCTGATCCTGGACGAGCCGACCTCGGTGCTGACACCGGCGGAAGCCGACGAGGTGCTCGGCATGCTCCGGGACATGGTGGTCAAGGGCGAGCTGACCATCCTGATGATCACGCACAAATTCCGCGAGGTCATGGCCTTCGCCGACGAAGTCACGATCCTGCGCCGCGGCAAGCTCGCCGGAGCCGGCAAGGTCGCTGAGCTGACGCCAGACGCGATGGCGCGCACCATGATCGGTGCCGAGGAGCTGACCGTGCAGCCGGCCCGTACCGGCGAAGCCGGACAAGCGCGCCTTGAGATCGCAAAGGTCCGCGCGCTCGATGATGCTGGGGCCATCGCCGTCCACGACGTCTCGCTCACCGTGCGCGCCGGCGAGATCGTCGGCATCGCCGGCGTCTCCGGAAACGGCCAGCGCCAGCTCGTCGAGGTGCTGGCGGGCCAGCGCGCAGCCGAGAGCGGCGAGATCCGCGTCGCGGGCGATCCCTATCGCGCCAGCCGCGAGGAGATGCGCCGTCACAAGATGTCACTGCTGCCCGAGGAGCCGCTGAAGAATGCCTGCGTCGGCGGCATGAGCGTCGCCGACAACATCGCTTTCCGCGAGTTCGACCGTGCGCCGTTCGCCAGCGGCGGCTGGTGGCTCAATCGCAGCGCCTTCCGCAACGACGCCAGGAAGAAGATCGGGCAGTACAAGATCAAGACCCGCACGCCCGATACGCCGATCTCGGCGCTCTCGGGCGGCAACGTCCAGCGCGCCGTGCTCGCCCGCGAGCTCGGCGGCGACGTCGAGGTGCTGATCGCCGCCAATCCCTGCTTCGGCCTCGACTTCGCTGCCGTGGCGCAGATCCACGCGGAGATCATGGCCGCGCGCAACCGCGGCGCCGCGGTGCTGCTCGTCAGCGAGGACCTTGACGAACTGCTTGAACTCTCCGATCGACTGGTAGTGATGTTCCACGGCGAATTCGTGTATGAAGCACGGACCAGCGAAGCCGACCTCACCGTGGTCGGCCGGCACATGGCAGGTCATTGATCCGCGGAGCAGCGATGAGCGGCGCAATTGAGCGCGACAAGCACTTTCTGCGTCTGTCCTTTGCGGTCGCCCGCCGTTCCCTCACCCATGGCAACCATCCGTTCGGCTGCATCGTCGTCGATGCGGGCGGCAAGGTGCTGATCGAAACCGAGAACGGCTACATGCCTGACCACGACGGCACTGCGCATGCCGAGCGCCTCGCGGCCACGCAGGCCAGCCGCACGCTCAGCCGCGAGGTGCTTGCGCAGGCCACGCTCTATACCTCGGCAGAACCGTGTGCGATGTGCGCCGGCGCAATCTACTGGGCCGGCATCGGCCGCGTGGTCTACGGCCTCAGCGAACACCGCCTGCGCGGCGTCACCGGCAACCACCCGGAGAACCCGACGCTCGACCTGCCCTGTCGCATGGTCTTCGCCAGCGGCCAGCGGCCGACGGAGGTCGTTGGGCCGCTGCTGGAAGACGAAGCCGAAGCGCTGCACGACGGCGTGTGGACGAAGTAGGCGCTGCCACAAACTCAGAATCGTTGGGTGGGCAAAGGCGCCCTTGCGCCGTGCCCACCAATTGAATGCAATTGAAGCAGAAGTGGTCGGCACGCTTCCGCCTTCGCTCTTCGAGCTACGGCGGACAAGTCGCTTTGCCTACCCTACGGCAGCGTTGATCTTCACAGGCAGATGACGCCGCGCATTCCTGCGCGGCGCCATCCAAACTTGAAGACCGTCAGCCGATCAGAACTTCACAGTGATGCCACCGTAGACCGTGGACTCGGTGCAGCTCTTGGTGCTCTGACCCGTCGCGGCGACCGTGCAGACACCGGCCATGGCGTTGTGGTCGAGGCCGAACTTGTTCTGCCAGTAGCGATAGGCGACCCAGAGGTCGACGAAGTGCGAGTACTTGTCACCCCAAACCGCCTTCGAGGCATCGAAGGTCAGGCGGATCGGTTCGCTGTTCAGCTCGGTCTTGGACTTGGTGCTGAAGATGCCAGCGCCCGAAAGCGCAGGAAGACCGTTCGAGTCGCCCTTCGGTCCGTACCAGCCGGCGCGGCCGCTGATCGACCAGAACTGCATGTTCGGCGGCAGGAAGCCGAGATCCATGTAGTAGTTGATTTCGACGGCCCAGGTCGGCTTGTAGCTGACGTTGCCGTCGGAGTTGCAGGTCACGCCCGCCACGCCCGGTCCGAACAGGCCGCACTGGGTGAAGGCGTTGTGGTTCAGGAACTCGTAATACATCAAGGGCGCGACGTTGAAGTAGCCCTTGTAGGGAAGATCGAAGGCGAACTGCAGACCGGCGACGACGTCGCGCTTGGCGGGCGCGAGGAAGTTGTTCTCGGTATTGGCGTCCATGCCGACTTCGAACGAGATGTTGTGCAGCGGCCCCATGGTGAAGGCCTTGGTGTTGAAGATCTCGTTCCAGCCGAAGGTCGAACGGAACAGGCCGTAGATCTCGGTTGCGCCCGCGCAATCGTTAAGGCCACCAGTGATGGTCACGCCGGGCGCGACGCATGGGCTGGCAGGATCGTTTTTGCCGGACTTGAACATCGAGATGGTGAAGAAGTTGGTGCCGTAGGCCCAGAGGTCGAAATGGGTGAAGGAGTAGACCTGCTTGGCCGTAGTGCCGTTGATGCTGCCGTCCGGACGGACGCTCCACATACCGGGATCGGTGCCCTTGGGCATCCAGGAGAATGACACGCGGTTGTCGATCACCAGGAAGAACGGGAGGTCGGCCGCCTTCTTGGCAGCCTTGACCGGCAGATCCGCCGCCTGGGCCACGCCAGAGGTGGCGAGCGTAGCAAGTGACAGCGCGGCCGCTGCAATTGCCTTGAAACGAAACGACATCCTGAATACCCCCAAGTTTGGACACGTAAAAATGAACGTCCCTTGGGTGCGACACTTGCGCCGATCTCCCGGGGTGAGAAGCCTCAACTTCTTTCAAGGCATGCCGCTTGTTTCGGCACCCGGCGGCTTTTGACGGTGGAAATTTGAGGGGGCCGGTGCACGCAGCCGCCCCGCATGCGGCAGGGCAAAGCCGGCCATTGCCGGACATTCCCGTTTGATTTTATTTGCCTTTCGTGTCGCAGCGGAGATGCTGAGATGAAGGTCGGAGGCGGCCCTCACGTCGGCCTGCAAGTGCATACGCGTGGTGGCGCGACTTTGCTCAAGTTCACGTCAAGCCTGCACAGCCTATTCCGATTTGGCTTGAACCGTCACAAATCTGCAACAGCGGTCCCGCGCGGGCCGCGCCTGCAAGGACGGTCTTGGACGCTGTTGCGCGATCCGCGTCGGCGACTCGCCGACATCAGCCGCCTGCCGAAGCGTTGAGCAAGGGATGACGCTTTTTCACACCTTACGCGACGGTTCAAACTAGCTCACTATTGAGGCACTTCACCCCATGCAAGCGCATCAGCGAATGTTAGATCCGACGCCTAACGGCCTGCATTCCGGCGAGTCCCCGCTGCTTCAGACGGTCGGGCTCACCAAGCGCTATGGCGATTTCCTCGCCAACGATTCCATCGACATCGACATCTGGCCGAAGGAAATCCACGCCTTGCTGGGCGAGAACGGCGCCGGAAAGTCGACGCTGGTCAAGGCGATCTACGGTCTGATCCAGCCCAGCGCCGGCGAGATTCGCTGGCAGGGTGAGCGGATTGTGCTGTCCGGTCCGTCGGAAGCTCGCAGCCGCGGCATCGGCATGGTGTTCCAGCATTTCTCGCTGTTCGATAACCTCACCGTAGCCGAGAACGTCGCGCTCGGCCTCGACGGCAAAGAGTCCTTCAAGGACATGTCTGCGCGGCTGGAGCAGGTATCGAAGACCTATGGACTGCCGCTCGATCCCAAGCGCGAGGTCTGGCAATTGTCGGTCGGCGAACGTCAGCGCATCGAGATCGTCCGCGCGCTGATGCAGGATCCGAAATTCCTGATCCTGGACGAGCCTACCGCCGTGCTGACGCCGCAGGAAGCCGACCAGCTCTTCATCGTGCTGGAGCGGCTGAAGGCCGAAGGCCGCGCCATCCTCTACATCAGCCACAAGCTTGAGGAGGTGAAACGGCTCTGCGACACCGCCACGATCCTGCGTGGCGGCAGGAAGGTCGACACCTGCAATCCCAGGCTCGAGACCGCCGCCTCGCTCGCGCGCATGATGGTCGGCGGCGAGATCAAGGAAGTGAAAGCTGCCGCTGGCCGGAAGACCACCGTGCCGCGGCTCGTCGTCAACGATCTCTCGCTTGCACCGGCCGAGGCGCACGGCGTCCGGCTCGAGCACATCTCGTTCGAGCTCAAAGGCGGCGAAATCCTCGGCATCGCCGGCGTCGCCGGCAACGGCCAGGACGAACTGTTCGCCGCACTCTCCGGCGAGCGGCTCTCGCAGGACCCGGGCACGGTGGTGATCGAAGGCATCGCCGCCGGGCATCTGTCGATCACGCAACGGCGCAAGCTGGGCGCCGCCTTCGTGCCCGAGGAGCGGCTCGGCCACGGCACCGCGCCGCGCATGAAGCTGTCGGAGAACGCGCTTCTGACCGGGCATGCCGCCAGCGGCATGGTCCATCGCGGCTTCATCGACACCGCGGCCACGCTGAAGACCGTGGACCGTGCGACCGAAACCTTTGACGTACGCAAGGCCAAGCGCGATCCGGAAGCAGCATCCCTCTCCGGCGGCAATCTGCAAAAGTTCATCGTCGGTCGCGAGATCCTGCGCAATCCGGCGGTCCTGGTGGTGAGCCAGCCGACCTGGGGCGTCGATGCCGGCGCCGCCGCTGTGATCCGGCAGGCGCTGCTTGATCTCGCGACTGCGGGCGCGGCCGTGCTGGTGACCAGCCAGGATCTCGACGAACTCGCCGAGATCGCCGACCGCATCGCCGTGATGTTCCACGGCCATTTGTCCGCGCCGCTCGCAACGAGCGAGGCGACTCGCGAAAAGCTCGGTCTTCTGATGGGCGGAAGCAGCCTGGAGCCGAAGGAGGCCGCGCATGCAGTTGGTGCTTGAGAAGCGCGCCGAGCGTTCCAATACGATTGCGCTGGTCTCGCCGCTGATCGCGATCGGCCTGACGATCGTCACCATGACCATCCTGTTCGCGATCCTCGGCAAAAATCCTCTTCTCGCGCTGCACGCCTATTTCATTGCGCCACTGACCGATGGCTATTCGCTCCAGGAGATCGCGGTGAAGGCGACGCCGCTGGTGATGATCGCGATCGGGCTGTCGCTCTGCTATCTCGCCAACGCCTGGAACATCGGTGCCGAGGGGCAATTCCTGATCGGCGCGGTTGCCGGAAGCTGGATCGCGGTGAAGACGCAAGGCACCGATGCCGGGGCCTGGGTGCTGCCGGCGATGCTCGTCCTCGCCGCCGCCGCGGGCGCGCTCTATGCTCTGATCCCGGCGATCTGCAAGGTGAAGTTCGGCGCCAGCGAGATCCTGACCAGCCTGATGCTGGTCTATGTCGCCGATCTCTTTCTCGACTACCTCGTGCGCGGTCCCTGGCGCGATCCGAACGGCTTCAACTTCCCGACCACGGCCGAATTCGATCCCGTCGCGACGGTGCCGCTGCTGATCGAAGGCGGCCGGCTGCATCTCGGTTCGATCATCGCCCTGCTCGTCGTCGCCGCCGCGGCGATCCTGCTCGGACGAACCATCAAGGGATTCGAAATCCGGGTTGTCGGCGCTGCGCCGCGCGCGGCGCGGTTCGGCGGTTTCAACGCCAACCAGCTGATCATCCTGACCTTCGCGGTGTCAGGCGCGCTCGCGGGTCTTGCCGGCATCATCGAGGTCGCAGGTCCGGTCGGACATCTTCAGCCCGGTATCTCGCCGGGCTACGGCTTTACCGCGATCATCGTCGCTTTCCTCGGACGGCTGAACCCCCTTGGAATATTAATTGCAGGCCTTTTTCTCGCACTGACCTTTATCGGCGGCGAGCAGGCGCAGATCGCGATGAAGATCCCGTTGGACGTCACCAAGGTGTTTCAGGGCATTCTGCTGTTCTACGTGCTCGCCTGCGACTCCCTCATTCTCTACCGCTTCAAGCTGGTCTTCCCGAACCGACAGGTGGCCAGTGGAACTCGTTGAAGCCATCATCCTCGCGGTGCTCGCCGCATCGACGCCGCTCCTGATCGCCGCGACCGGCGAGCTCGTGACCGAGCGCTCCGGCGTGCTCAACCTCGGCGTCGAGGGCATGATGATCGTTGGTGCCGCCTGCGGCTTTGCCGGCGCCTGGCTGACCGGCTCGATCTTCATCGGCGCGCTGTTCGGCATCGCCGCGGGCATGCTGATGTCGCTGATCTTCGCGCTGATGGCGCTCGGCCTCGCGGTCAACCAGGTCGCGACGGGCCTGGCGCTGACCATTCTCGGCATCGGGCTCTCCGGCCTGATCGGCGCCGGCTTCGTCGGCGAGCGCATCACGCCGGCGGTGCATCTTGCCATTCCCGGCCTCACGGGCATCCCGCTGATCGGCCGCGTGCTGTTCGGCGAAGACGCCTTCGTTTATTTCTCCATCGCGCTGATCGTCGCTGTCTGGTGGTTCCTGTACCGCACGCGGGCGGGGTTGATCCTGCGCGCCTGCGGCGACAATCACGTCTCGGCGCATGCGCTCGGCTATCCCGTGCTGCGCATCCGCACCTTTGCCGTGATGTTCGGCGGCGCCTGTGCAGGCCTTGCCGGCGCTTATTTGCCGCTCGCCTACACGCCGTTCTTCATTCCCGGGATGACCGCAGGCCGCGGCTGGATCGCACTGGCGCTCGTCGTGTTCTCGTCCTGGCGGCCCGGCCGGCTCGTGGTCGGCGCTTATCTATTCGGCGCGGTGACGATCCTGCAACTGCACGCGCAGGGCTGGGGCGTCGGCATTCCCTCGCAATTCATGTCGGCACTGCCTTACCTCGCGACCGTCATCGTGCTGGTCCTGCTCTCCCGCGCGCGCACCGGCGGCTCGACCGCACCGGCCGCGCTCGGCACCGTTTTCGTGCCTGACCGCTGAGTTTCATTTCCGCGGCGGGCGCGATGGGGCGCGCGCGTTGCGGATCGTGGCTTTCCCCGACTATCTGGAGATCGATGATGAGAAAATCACTTCTTGCGCTGGCTGCCGGGCTTTTGCTTGCCGGCAGCGTCAGTGCAGCCTCCGCCGCCGACAAGCTGAAGGTCGGCTTCATTTACCTCGGCCCGGTGGGCGATCTCGGCTGGACCTACCAGCACGAGCAGGGACGCCTGGCGCTGGTCAAGGAACTGGGCGACAAGATCGAGACCACCACGCTCGAGAATGTCCCCGAAGGTCCCGACGCCGAGCGCGCCATCGAGCAGCTCGTCCGCGCCGGCAACAAGCTGATCTTCACCACATCGTTCGGCTACATGGACCCGACGCTGAAGGTCGCCAAGAAATATCCGAACGTGCATTTCGAGCACGCCACCGGCTACAAGCGCGACAAGAACATGTCGACCTATTCGGCCAAATGGTACCAGGGCCGCTACATCCAGGGCCTGATCGCGGCCAAGATGTCGAAGTCCGGCGTGCTCGGCTATATCGGCTCGTTCCCGATTCCCGAGGTCGTCTCCGGCATCAACGCGACGATCCTCGCGGCGCAGACCATCAATCCGAACATCAAGGTCAAGATCATCTGGGCCAACACCTGGTTCGACCCGGGCAAGGAAGCCGACGCCGCCAAGGCGCTGATCGACCAGGGCGCCGACGTGATCATGCAGCACACGGATTCCCCGGCGGCGATGCAGATCGCCAGCGAACGCGGCAAGCTCGCCTTCGGCCAGGATTCCGAGATGATCAAGTTCGGACCCAAGACCCAGCTGACCTCGATCCTCGACACCTGGGGTCCCTACTACATCGAGCGCGTCAAGGCCGAGCTCGCCGGCACCTGGAAGTCCGAGGACACCTGGGGCGGCCTCGACAGCCACATGTTCGCGATGGCGCCCTACACCAACATGCCCGACGACGTGAAAAAAATGGCCGAGGATGCCCAGGCCGCGATCACCAGTGGCAAGCTCCATCCGTTCAAATGCCCGATCGTTGGGCAGGACGGCAAGGAGGTCGAGTGCAAGGGCGGCGCCAATCTCGCTGACGGCCAGATTCTCGGTATGAATTTCTACGTCAAGGGCATCGACGACAAGCTGCCGGGCAAGTAGCACGCTTCTTGCATTGCCCAGATCACCTGCTCCTCCCGGAACAGGTTCGGAGGGGGTAGCCACAAGCACCCGGCACTTGTGGTTGCCCCCTCTTTCTATTCCCCCTATCCCGCCTGCATCGCCCGCGCCGCGGAACTGTGGCGGCGGATGAGATTGGCGACATCCAGTCCCGGGATCGCGCCGTCGATCACAGCCCATTTCCCGGCCGCCATGACCCGGTCGGCCCGATACGCCCCGCACAGAACGACCGCGGCAAGCGGGTCGCCGTGGCCGGAAAAGCGCAGATCGTCCAACTTGAACAGTGCCAGATCGGCAGCCTTGCCGACCGCGATCTCGCCGAGTTCCGGCCGCCCGACGCAGGCGGCCGAGCCCTTGGTGGCCCAGCGCAGCGCATCCTTGTGGCTGACCTTCGCCACCCCATAGCGCGCACGTTGCAGCAGGAAGGCCGCACGGATCTCCTGCATCAGGTTCGACCCGTCGTTCGAGGCCGAACCGTCGACGCCGATGCCGATCCCGACGCCGGCCTCCTCCATCTCGCAGACCGGACAGCAACCGGACGCCAGAAGCTGGTTGCTACAGGCACAATGGCTGATGGTCGTCCCGGCCTTGCCGAGCCGTTTCATCTCATCCGGATTGAAGAAGATTCCATGTGCGAGCCAGGTCCGCGCGTTGAGCCAGCCGCATTGCTCGAGATAGTCGAGCGGACGGCAGCCGTACATCTGCTGGCAGAATTTGTTCTCGTCCTCGGTCTCGGCGAGATGGGTGTGCAGGCGCACATCGAGCTTGCCGGCGAGGTCGGCGGTCGCGCGCATCAGCGAGGTCGTCACCGAGAAGGGCGAGCAAGGAGCAAGCGCGATCTGCACCATCGCATCCGCACCGCGCTGGTGATATTTCGTCACCACGCGCGCGCTGTCGGCGAGAATCGTGTCCTCGTCCTGCACGACGCTGTCGGGCGGCAGGCCGCCATCGCGCTGCGACAGGTTCATCGAACCGCGCGTCAGCAGCACGCGCATGCCAAGCCGCCGCGCGACTTCGACCTCGATATCGACGGACTCCTCGAGTCCCGCCGGAAACACGTAGTGATGATCCGTCGTCGTGGTGCAACCCGAGAGCAGCAGCTCGGACATCGCCACGGTAACGCCGAGCTGCAGCCGCTCCGGTGTCAGCTTCGCCCACACAGGATAGAGCGCCTGAAGCCAGGGAAACAGCTCGCGGTCCATCGCCGCCGGCAGCGCCCGCGTCAGTGTCTGGTAGAAATGATGATGGGTGTTGATGAGGCCCGGCAGCACGACGTGCTCGCCCGCGTCGAACATCGCGACATCCGCGGTCGCGGGCGTGCCGCCGGCCGGCACGAGCTCGACGATTCGGCCATCCTTCACCACGATCCCGCGTCCGGCGCCGTCGGCGAGGATCGCCAGGGGGTCCCTGATCCAGATCGGCTTTGTGTCGCTCATGATCCTGTTTCTCCCCACATCCGCTGACGGCAGACCTGCAAGGTGGAGGCCAGCCCGATCGCGTTTCCGCTGCGACTTCTTGTTGCGACTTGGCTCTGGTCTTGCAAGACTTTCTCTCGGTGCAAATCACTCGACGCAAGCGCTGGCGCAGCCATGGACTTGAATACCATCACAGCCGTAGCCCATCCGCAAACGCGCGCGCAGCTGCCCGTTTGGACGCCAGGTGATGCTTGGCTCGCAGGCGGCACCTGGCTGTTCTCGGAGCCGCAAGCGCAGCTGAAACGGCTGATCGATCTCACCGATCTGAAATGGCCGGCGCTGACCATCACCGAGAGCCATCTCGGCATTGCCGCCACTTGCACTGTCGCGCAGATCGATGGTTTCGCGTGCCCGCCCGACTGGCTCGCAGCGCCGCTGATCAACCAGTGCTGCCGCGCGTTCCTTGCTTCGTTCAAGATCTGGAAGACCGCGACCGTCGGCGGCAATCTCTGCATGTCGCTGCCGGCGGGACCGATGATCTCGCTCACATCAGCACTCGACGGCGTCTGCACGATCTGGAAGGCCGGCGGCGGCGAACAGAAGATTCCCGTCATCGACTTCGTCACCGGCAACCAGCGCAACCGCCTGACGCCCGGCGACCTGCTGCGGCAGATCGATATCCCGATTGCCGCACTGAAGCGCCGCACGGCGTTTCGCCAGATTTCGCTCGCCCCGGTCGGCCGCTCGGCGGCGCTCCTGATCGGCAACCTCGATGCCGACGGCACGCTCGCGCTGACCGTCACCGCATCGACGGTACGGCCGATCCGGCTCACCTTCGCCAAGGCCCCGGATGCGAATGCGCTTCGCGACGCGATCATGCAGCAGATCACGGACGACCTGTACCACACCGACATCCATGGCAAGCCGCTCTGGCGCAAGCATATGACGCTGCGGCTCGCTGAAGAGATTCGCGGCGAACTCCTGGGGGCTGTGCCGTCATGAGCTTCGAGGTCAACGGCAAGACGTTTCCGCAGGAGCCGCGCGCCGGCCAGTGCCTCCGCACGTTCCTGCGCGAGCTCGGTCATTTCGGCGTCAAGAAGGGCTGCGATGCCGGCGATTGCGGCGCCTGCACCGTGCTGCTCGACGGCGAGCCGGTGCACAGCTGCCTGATCCCGGCGTTCCGCGCCGAGGGCCGCGCGGTCACCACGATCGAGGGCCTCGGCGAGGACCACGGCGCGCATCCGATGCAGCAGGCCTTCCTCGATGCGCAGGGCTTTCAATGCGGCTTCTGCACCGCCGGGATGATCCTGACCTGCGCCTCGCTGAACCAGGCGCAGCGCACCGATCTCGGCGCGGCGCTGAAGGGCAATATCTGCCGCTGCACCGGCTATCGTGCGATCGAGGACGCGCTGCTCGGCAAGATCAATGTCGAGGAGAGCGTCGAAGCCGGCGCCGCCTTCGGCCGCAGCCTGCCGGCGCCCGCAGGCCCCGATGTCGTGCACGGCACGGCACGCTATACGTTCGACACGCAGATTGACGGCCTGCTTCACATCAAGCTGCTTCGCTCGCCGCACGCCCACGCCAGGATCGTCGCGATCGACAAGGCTGCGGCGCTCAGCGTTCCCGGCGTGCATGCGGTGCTGACGCATGAGGATGCGCCGTCGGTGCTGATCTCGACGGCGCGGCACGAGAAGGACTGGATGGATCCCGAGGACACCCGCATCCTCGACGACGTCGTGCGCTTCATCGGGCAGAAGGTTGCCGCGGTCGTGGCCGAGAGCGAAGCCGCCGCCGAGGAGGCGTGCCGCCGGATCGAGGTCACTTACGAGATCTGGCCTGCGCTGATCGATCCAGAGCAGGCGATGGCGCCGGGCGCGCCGATCATTCATCCCGACCGCACCACCGCAAATCGCATCGCCGACGCCCAGCGCAACCTGGCCGCGGAGACGCATGGTGAGTACGGCGATGTCGCGTCGGCGCTCGCCACGTCCGCCGTCACCTACGAGGCAACCTTCCACAGCCATCGCGTGCAGCATGCTGCGCTGGAGACCCATGGCGGTCTCGCCTGGCTCGATGAAGCCGGCGTGCTCAACGTCCGCACCTCGACGCAGGTGCCGTTCCTGACCCGGCGCGCGCTGTCCGACATTTTCCAGCTTCCCCCGGACAAGGTCCGCGTGTTCTGCGAGCGCGTCGGCGGCGGCTTTGGCGGCAAGCAGGAGATGTTCGTCGAGGATATCCTCACGCTCGCCGCGCTGAAGACGGGGCGCCCCGTGAAGCTCGAGCTGACCCGCGAGGAGCAGTTCATCGCGACCTCGACGCGGCATCCGATGCGGGTCCACATCAAGGCCGGCGCCGATGCCGACGGCAAGCTCACCGCACTTCAGCTCGACGTGCTCTCCAACACCGGCGCCTACGGCAATCACGCCGGCCCGGTGATGTTCCACTCGCTGGCCGAGTCCATCAGCGTCTACAACTGCCCGAACAAGCGGGTGGACGGTTACGCCGTCTACACCAACACGGTGCCAGCGGGCGCATTTCGCGGCTATGGCCTGCCGCAGACGCTGATCGCGATCGAGGCCGCGATCGACGAGCTGGCAAGGCAGCTCGGCATCAGCCCCTACGACATGCGCAGGCTGAACGTCGTCAAGCCGGGCGATCCCATGCTGTCGCCGCCGCCGTCCGAATTTCACGACGTGCTCTATGGCTCCTACGGGCTCGACCAGTGCCTCGATCTCGTCGAACGCGCGATGCAGGCGGACGGCCCGCAACCGGACCTGTCGCCTGATTGGCTGATCGGCGATGGCGTTGCCCTGACCATGATCGACACGGTGCCGCCGGCCGGCCACATCGCGGACGCCATGATCGCACTCAACGACGACGGCGGCTTCGACCTCACCGTCGGCACCGCCGAGTTCGGCAACGGCACCAGCACCGTCCACCGCCAGATCGCCGCGACGACGCTGGCGACCACCGTCGACAGGATTCGCCTGCGCCAGTCCGACACCGCCCATGGCGGCCATGACACCGGCGCCTATGGCAGCGCAGGCACCTTCGTTGCCGGCAAGGCGACGCACGCAGCCGCCATGCAGCTTGCGGCCGAGCTGAAGGCGGCGGCCGCAGATGCCTGGCTCTGCAACGTCGAGAGCTGCATGCTCGAGGACGAGGCCGTCGTCAGCGGGGTCCGACGGATGTCCTTTGCCGAACTGGCGAAGCTTGCACGCGAGCGTGGCCAACCGCTCGCGGCCAGCGGCAATTCCGGCGGAACCCCGCGCTCGGTCGGCTTCAACGTCCAGGGCTTTCGCGTCGCCGTGAACAAGGGCACCGGCGAGCTCAGGATTCTCCGCAGCGTGCAGGCGGCGGATGCCGGAATCGTCGCCAATCCCATGCAGTGCCGCGGCCAGGTCGAGGGCGGCGTCGCGCAGGCGCTTGGTGCGGCGCTCTACGAGGAGATGGTGATCGACGCGGACGGCCGCGTCACCAACCCGAAGTTCCGCGACTATCACCTGCCCTCCTTCGCGGACGTGCCGCGCACCGAGGTCTTCTTCGCTGAGACCTCCGACACGATCGGACCGCTGGGGGCGAAGTCGATGAGCGAGAGCCCGTACAACCCGGTCGCCGCCGCGCTCGGCAACGCGATTGCAGACGCCACCGGCATCCGCTTCACGGCGCCGCCTTTCAAGCCGGACCGGCTGTTTCCGGCGCTGCACGACAAATTTGGTTAGGCCTATTTCGGGGGATTTATTCATGAGCAGCGAGGTCCATCCCGTCGACGAGGTCCTGCCGATCCCGCGCCTGCTCGCGTTGGGGCTCCAGCACGTACTGGTGATGTATGCCGGCGCCGTCGCCGTGCCGCTGATCATCGGACGCGCGCTGAAGCTGCCGCCGGAGGACGTCGCCTTCCTGATCAGCGCCGACCTGTTCGCCTGCGGGCTTGCGACGCTGGTGCAATGCCTGGGCTTCCCCGGGGTCGGCATTCGCCTGCCCGTGATGATGGGCGTGACGTTCGCCTCTGTCGGCCCGATGCTGTCCATGGCGGCTTCACCTGACATCGGCCTGCTGGGCATCTATGGCTCGGTGATTGCAGCCGGCCTGTTTGGCATCGTCGTCGCCCCCTTCGTCAGCCGGCTGCTGCCGCTGTTTCCGCCCGTCGTTACCGGCACCATCATTCTCGTCATCGGCATCTCCTTGATGCGGGTTGGGATCAACTGGGCCGGCGGCGGATTGCCGACGCTGACGAAGGTGGTCGACGGCGTCGCCGGCAGCTTTCCCAATCCGGCCTACGGGCAATTGCAGGGCCTCGGCATCTCGCTGTTCGTGTTGCTGTTCATTCTCGCCCTGATCAAATGGGGCACCGGCTTCCTCGCCAATGTCTCCGTGCTGCTTGGTATCATCGCCGGCGCCGTGCTCGCGACCATTCTGGGCGTGATGCATTTCGACAAGGTCGCTGCCGCCTCCTGGGGCGCGCTGGTGATCCCGTTCCGCTTCGGGATGCCGCAATTCCATCTGGTGCCTGTTGTCACCATGTGCGTCGTCATGATCGTGGTGATGATCGAGTCGCTCGGCATGTTCCTCGCGCTCGGCGACATCACCGGCAAGACGGTCGACCGCGAAGCGCTGAGCCGGGGCCTGCGCGCCGACGGCGTCGGCACGCTGCTCGGCGGCATCTTCAACACCTTTCCCTACACCTCGTTCTCGCAGAATGTCGGCCTCGTCTCGGTGACAGGCGTGCGCTCGCGCTGGGTGACGGTGACGGGCGGCTGCATCATGCTCGGGCTCGGCCTGTTGCCGAAGCTCGCCGCGCTGGTCGAGGCGGTGCCGCTGGTCGTGCTCGGCGGCGCGGGCCTCGTGATGTTCGGCATGGTCGCTGCAACGGGCGCGCGCATCCTCACCGCGGTCGATTTCCGCACCAACCGCTACAATCTCTTCATCGTCGCGATCTCGATCGGCTTTGGCCTGATCCCGCTCGCCGCCCCCGGCTTCTTCAAGAGTCTGCCGCATGATCTGCAGCCGCTGCTGGAATCGGGCATTCTGCTCTGCGCAATCGTCTCGGTGCTGCTCAACGCGTTCTTCAACGGATTGAGCGGCGGTGCAGCGGCGGAAGCGGATGCAGTGACGGTCGCCTCATCCGCGCAACATGTCTAGAGCGCGATAGAGTTAGGTTAGATCGGCGAGCGGGATCACCTCTCCCCGACGGGGAGAGGTGATCTGAGCTCTCGGTTCGCATCAATTCAACCACGCACATTCCGGTTTAGCTGCCGCGATAGGTCGCGTAGCTCCAGGGCGTCACCAGCAGGGGAACGTGGTAGTGATTTTCCGGCTCGCTGATCGCAAAGCGCAGCGGGATCTCGTCGAGGAACGGCGGGTCCGACAGCGGCACGTTGCGCTCGGCGTAATATTTGGCGACGCGGAAGCGGAGCTCGTAGCGGCCGATCGGCAGCGGACGGCCGCCGATCAACGGCTGGTCGGTGCGGCCGTCCGCGTTGGTGACGGTGCGTGCGATGACGCGGCTCTCGCCGAGGCTGGCGAGCTCGACGAGCTCCACGGGGATGCCCGGAGCGGGCTTGCCGGCGTGATTGTCCAGCACATGCGTCGAGAGCCGGCCGTGCACCTTCAGCTTGTCGTCGGCAGTGACGAGCTGATCGAGCCGCAGCGCGGAGATGCGGCCGATCTCCTCGATCGCGCGGCGCGTCTCGGTCTTGCCGATATTGAGCAGCCGTGTCTCGAAGTCGTGCAGCACGGAATCCTTGGTGTGACGGCGCACGCAGACGATATAGGGGAAGCCGAACTTGTCTCGGTACGCGGTGTTGACGCGCTCGAACGCGGCGTATTCGGCGTCCGACAGCCGGTCGAGCCCGGCGCTGTTCTGCTCGTCGGTGGATTCCGCCGTCAGGCCCGCCGCGCGCTGGGTCTTGTTGGCGAGATCGGGATGCGCCCGGATCAGCGCCAGCTGCACGTCGGGTTCGGCGCTCTGGATCGCGGCCATCAACGCGGTATGCAACTGGTTGATGCCGGCGAATGGCCGCTGCTCGGCGATCTTCTCCGCGATCCACGGCGAATATTCGACGACGTTGGCGAGCGCCGCGACGAAGTCGGCTTTGTCAGCAGCGTTGAGATCGGCGAGCGAGAGTTGCGACATGCTTGCTTACCCGATCTCGAATGCATCGACCGCAAGATGCGCGTGCTTGTCGTGCCAATGCTGCGCGATCTGGAGCCGCGTCGGCACCCAAACGCGCTCGTGCTTGCCGATGTAATCGAGGAAACGGATCAGTCCCGCAGCCCGACCGGGCCGGCCGGCGAGACGGCAGTGCAGTCCTACCGACATCATCTTCGGCGCAGTCTCGCCTTCGGCATAGAGCACGTCGAAGGCGTCCTTCAGATAGGTGTAGAACTGCTCGCCTTCGGCAAAGCCCTGCGGGTTGATGAACCGCATGTCGTTGGCATCTAACGTATAGGGAATGATGAGCTGCTTGCCCTTCGTGCCCTTGACCCAATAGGGCAGATCGTCGGCGTAGGAGTCGCAGAGATAGACGAAGCCGCCCTCCTCCATCAGGAGGCGGTTGGTGTTGATCGAGGAGCGCCCGGTGTACCAGCCGAGCGGCCGCGATCCCGTGGCCTCGGTGTGGACGCGGATCGACTCGGCGATCTCGGCGCGCTCCTGCGCCTCGGTCATGTCCTTGTGCTCGATCCATTTCAGGCTGTGGCTCGCGATGTCCCAGCCGGATTCCCTCATCGCGGCAACAATTTCCGGATTTCGCTTCAGCGCAGTGGCGACACCGAACACGGTGGTCGGCCACTTCCGCTCATCGAACATCCGCCATAGCCGCCAGAAGCCGGCGCGCGAACCATATTCGAACATCGATTCGATGTTGGCGTGACGCTGGCCCGGCCAGGGCTGCGCGCCCAGCACATCGGACAGGAACGCTTCCGAGGCGCGATCGCCGTGCAGGATGTTGTTCTCGCCGCCCTCCTCGAAATTGACGACGAACTGCACCGCCACCCGCGCATTGCCCGGCCATTGCGGATGCGGCGGGTTGCGGCCGTAGCCGCGAAGGTCGCGCGGGTAGCGGGTGTCAGCCACTCAGACTTCCTCGAAGCGGATCGGCAGGGCGCCCTTCCACAGCACGCTCTTGCCGAGGGTCGCGAGATTCTCCAGCCCCGAGGTCACCGTGATGAAGTGATTGCCGGCGAGCTGGCCCATCTTGCTCGCGAAGCTGACGCCGCCATAGGCCATCAGGATCTCGGTCTCGCTGATGCCGCCGGGATAGAGGATGATCTGGCCCGGTGCGGGATAGCTGGTGTGGTTCTCGTAGCCGACGCCGAAATCGAGGTCGCCGAGCGGCATCCACACCGCCTCGCCGCTCCAGCGCACATGGATGATGTGGCTTTCGAACGGCATCGCCTTGCGGAACGCGGCAACGGTCTTGGGCGCCGCCTGCTCCTCGAAACGGGCATCGAAGGTGTAGTCGCCGGCGCGGATAACGAGTTTGCTCATCTCATCTCTCTGGATCGGGTGCCTGAAGGCCCCACGGGGAATTTTCAAGCAAAGAGCATTCCATCGGGCTTCGCGCAAGGGCCGCGGCACCTCACCTGCGGTCGTAGGACCAGCCGAAAATGCCGCTCCGCCGGGTCTCCGGCTCGGGCTCGGCGGCCGGCGCGGCCGAAGGGGGCGCCTCCCTCAGTTCCGCCTGCGGCGGTGGCGGAGGCGGCGCCGGCAGGTTCTCGCATTTCATGGAGTAGACCAGCTTGCCGTCCGCGGTCCGTCCGATCGGGGCGCAGGGGTCCGGGTGCGCCGCCGAGGTCTTTGGAGTCAGCTTGACCTGCGCCATGGCCGGCGAGGCGATCAGGAGGAGGACCAGCAGATATTTCGACATCGTTGTCGCCTGAAAACTCAATTCGCCTCATTGAACCGGATTGCACAGGCCAAGTCCATCGCGGCTGCGGGCACGATTGCCGAATATTTAGCCGGGACCAAAAAATTGGCTCGCCCCATCGTGAAGGCAACCCTTCCGATCGTGAAGCGCCCGCTGCTGATATTCGGCAAGGCACATCGCCATGTCAGGCCTGACGACGACGACATGACCCACAGCCGGAGCGTCGTCACGGGAGAAACAACATGCAAAAGACCTTCGCAATTCTCGGCGCCGCACTGATCGCCGCCGCCACCATCCACACCGCCGCGGCGAACGAGCGCCACCACGCCCGCAAGGCGCAGCCCGCCCCCATGACCCAGTCGGTGCGCGACTCCAACGCCGCGATCTGGCCGTCGCAACCGACCGCGCCCGACTGGTCGCGCTACGCCAACGGCGCGATGTCGGCGCCGGCGGGACGGTGATGCTGGAAGTGTAGAGCGCGACGGCTTCAGCATCATACTTCGCTGCGCTCGCAATGACGGAGCAAGGAGCAACAGCATCGTTCTCCAAGTACCAATGTCATTCCCCGCGAAGGCGGGGAATCCAGTACGCTGCGGCTTCTCGATGAATCATAGGCACTTCGGAATACTGGATCGCCCGGTCAAGCCGGGCGATGACAGCGAGTGTATGGTTGCAGACACGCCTTCGCATCCTC